>NZ_JAMSHL010000138.1:0-256 GCF_026521175.1 Aminobacter sp. MET-1
GGCAAGGAGATTCCCGATGGTTCGCTGGTGATGGGCTCGCCGGGCAAGGTGGTGCGTGAGCTGACCGAGGCGCAAAAACGCATGCTCGAAGCCAGCGCCGCGCACTATGTGCATAACGCGCAGCGCTATGCCCGTGACTTGGTTGAGCAGGAAGAATGAACCCGATTGAACGGCCTGTTGCCTCGCCGTGCGTGAACATTTGCGCGCTGGACGATGATGACATTTGCACCGGTTGCCAGCGTACGGTGGATGAGAT
>NZ_JAMSHL010000139.1:0-255 GCF_026521175.1 Aminobacter sp. MET-1
TCGATCACCAGGCGCTGGCCGCGGCTGCGCTGCAGCAGCTGCTGGATGTAGTGGCAGGCGCCGAAGAAGATCGAGCCCTCGATGCGCAGCACCTCGTCGTCGCCGTCCTGCCACAGGCGCACGCGCGGTTGCGAGGTGCGCTTGAGGTAGAAGAACAGCGAGGCCAGCACCCCGGCGTAGATCGCCGTCTGTAGTTCCAACAGCAGGGTGGCCAGCAGCGTCAGCAGCATCACCGCGAACTCGGCGCGGCTGACG
>NZ_JAMSHL010000140.1:0-254 GCF_026521175.1 Aminobacter sp. MET-1
GTTCCGACTGATATAGATTATCATGTAAGAAAGCCAAGCGCAAGGGAGTATGATGATTGCTGCAATGAATTTTGGAATGTAACACCTTATGTTATTAAAGGATTGTGCCGTAAGGAAATTTTATTTGCTATTGATCATTTTAATCAGATTGTTCGCCATGAGCTGCTGAGAATGATATCATGGAAGGTCGGCATCGAAACAGGCTTTAAATGAAGTGTAGGCAAGAACTATAAGTTTATTGAAAGGTATATATC
>NZ_JAMSHL010000141.1:0-254 GCF_026521175.1 Aminobacter sp. MET-1
GTGTACGAGCATCTGATCTTCGACGACGGTGTGCACACCCCGATCGCGACGCTGCCGGGTATGTTCGAGCGAACCGTCACCGTGTCCAGTGCCGCGAAGACGTTCAACGCCACCGGCTGGAAAACCGGGTGGGCGCTCGGACCGACAGAGCTGATCGATGCGGTGCGCGCCGCCAAGCAGTTCATGAGCTTCGTCGGCGGTACCCCGTTCCAGCCCGCCGTCGCGTACGCACTCGGTCACGAGCAGGCGTGGAT
>NZ_JAMSHL010000142.1:0-254 GCF_026521175.1 Aminobacter sp. MET-1
GTGATGGTCTGCAGGCGGCAGAAACCGGGGGTGTTGACGTTGGCGATGTTCTGCCCGGTGCTGGCCAGGGCGACCTGGCTGGCACGCACGCCGCTGTAGGCGATCTGGTTGAGGATGGTCACGGCTTAGGACTCCTGACGCTCGAAGCGCACCGGCTGAGCGAAGGCCGCCAGACGCGGCGCACGGGCGTCGTCGGCAGCGGATTGGGCTGTTACTGAGGACAGGGCGACGGAATCGGCGGCGGACTTAAATTC
>NZ_JAMSHL010000143.1:0-253 GCF_026521175.1 Aminobacter sp. MET-1
GGCCCAGGCAGTTGTTGATCTTGTGCGAGCCCGTGTGGTTCAGGTCCTCGCGCTTGAAGTAGATCTTGGCGCCGCCGCCAAGGCCTTTTGCCGAGGACACGTCACGAAGATGCCGGGTCAGGCCTTCGGCGTAATAGAGCTTGGACGGCCGGCCGGCATAATGGGTCGACAGCTCGCTCAGCTCCGCCTTGAAGGCCGGATCGTTCTTGGCTTCGTCCCAGTGGCGCTGCAGGTCGAGGATCAGCGGCATCAA
>NZ_JAMSHL010000144.1:0-253 GCF_026521175.1 Aminobacter sp. MET-1
TATCAGCGGCCCGCAGCATGCCATCGAGGGCACCCTGCAGGGCGGCAACCTGACGGCGCTGGCCAGCGTTTGCGGTACCGATGCCGGGCTGCGCCTGGCCGAGGATTCGATCCTGATCCTGGAAGACGTCGGCGAGCCCTACTACCGCCTGGAACGCAGCCTCTGGCAACTGCTGCACAGCTTCGCCGGGCAAAGGCCGCGGGCGGTGTGCCTGGGCAGCTTCACCGACTGCCCGCGGCGCGGCGTGCACCAC
>NZ_JAMSHL010000145.1:0-252 GCF_026521175.1 Aminobacter sp. MET-1
GCGCATGGATCTGGTCATCCTCGACGAACTGGGTTATCTGCCGTTCAGCCAGGCTGGCGGTGCGTTGCTGTTTCACCTGCTGTCCAAGCTGTACGAACACACCAGCGTGGTGATCACCACCAACCTGAGCTTCGCCGAATGGTCGAGCGTGTTCGGCGACGCCAAGATGACCACCGCCCTGCTGGATCGGCTGACCCACCACTGCCACATCGTCGAAACCGGTAACGAGTCCTATCGCCTGCAACACAGTAG
>NZ_JAMSHL010000146.1:0-252 GCF_026521175.1 Aminobacter sp. MET-1
GGCTGAGTTTTGCGCTGTCGGCAGCCGTTATTACTTTCTTTGCTGCACGCATGGCCGAAGAGCTGCGACGTCAAGAAGAGTTACGGGCGTTGCGTCGTGAAGAAGGGTTACGCGATAAACAACTGCTGGCTGTGGCGACCCAGGCAGCGGGCGCGGCCCACGAGTTGGGTACGCCTTTGTCGACCATGAGCGTACTGCTTAAGGAAATGCGACGCGAACACCCGGATCCCGAATTGCAGGATGACCTGAGCG
>NZ_JAMSHL010000014.1:0-160139 GCF_026521175.1 Aminobacter sp. MET-1
GGCTGGGGCGCCAGGATTCGAACCTGGGAATGTCGGTACCAAAAACCGATGCCTTACCGCTTGGCGACGCCCCAACAGGCCGCGGGCCGACAAGTATCTAGCCGCAGGCGAGTCAATCGACCGCCGCCTTATATTCAGTGCGCGGCAAAAGCACAATCGCGCCTTTGCCGCTTTTCCTCCGCCAAAGTGCCGACTATTCGCCCCACACGGCAAGCTCGTTGCCTGCGGGATCGACGAAGTGGAAGCGCCGGCCGCCGGGGAACGAGAAGATCGGCTTGACGACGGTGCCGCCGGCGTCCTCGACCGCGGCGAGCGTTTGTTCCAGCGCCTCGGAATAGAGGATCGGCAGCGGCTTGGCCGATACTTCGGCCTGGAAGCCGCCGTCGAGGCCTTCGGCAAAGGCTGAATAGCCCGGGCCGTAGTCGGTGAAGGTCCAGCCGAAGGCTGCGCTGTAGAAGGATTTGACATGGTCGAGCGTGCCGCCGACCGCTGCCATTTCGATGTAGTCGAGTTTGCCCGTCTTTCGCATTGTCGTCTCCAGGAATTGTTCTCGATATGTTCTATATGAGGTAGATGGCTGCCGCAAGCTTCCCCGTCGGTCGCTCCATTAATCGATTGTAGGACATCAGGTGGCGGAACTGCGCCTTGCCTTTCGCAGCGCAGCATCATATCGCTGCCGCGAGAAGCGGGCGGCGGCCACCGCCCTGTTCCACACTCAGTCGGCGAGGAGAAGGCATGACCAAGTGGGTTTACAGGTTTGGCGACGGTGCGGCGGAGGGGCGTTCGAGCGATCGCGACCTGCTCGGCGGCAAGGGGGCGAATCTCGCCGAGATGTGCAGTCTCGGCCTGCCGGTTCCGCCCGGCTTCACCATCACCACCGCCGCCTGCAACTGGTTTTATGCCAATGGCCGCAGCTATCCCGAGACGCTTGAGGCAGATGTCCGCACGGCTCTCGACCATGTCGGTGCGATCACCGGCCGCCGCTTCGGCGATCCCGAAAGGCTGCTGCTCGTCTCGGTGCGCTCGGGCGCCCGCGCCTCGATGCCGGGCATGATGGACACCGTGCTGAACCTTGGCCTCAACGACGTCACCGTCGAGGCGCTGGCCGCCGATGCCGGCGACGCGCGCTTTGCCTATGACAGCTACCGCCGCTTCATCACCATGTATTCCGACGTCGTCCTCGGCCTCGAACACGAGGTCTTCGAGGAACTGCTCGAAGAAGAAAAGGCGCGTCTCGGCTACGAACTCGACACCGAGTTCACGGCGGTGCAGTGGCAGAATGTCATAAAGCTCTACAAGGCCAAGGTCGAGGAAGAGCTCGGCCGCTCCTTCCCGCAGGACCCGCACGAGCAGCTGTGGGGAGCCATCGGCGCGGTGTTCCAGAGCTGGATGAACCACCGCGCCATCACCTATCGCCGCCTGCACGACATTCCCGAGAACTGGGGCACGGCGGTCAACGTCCAGGCCATGGTGTTCGGCAACATGGGCGACACCTCGGCGACAGGCGTTGCCTTCACGCGCAACCCGTCGACCGGCGAGAAGATGCTCTATGGCGAGTTCCTGGTGAACGCGCAGGGCGAGGACGTGGTGGCCGGCATCCGCACGCCGCAGAACATCACCGAAGCAGCACGCATCGCCGCCGGTTCCGATAAGCCGTCGCTGCAGAAGCTGATGCCGGAAGCGTTCAACACTTTCGTGGCGATCTCCAATCGCCTCGAACAGCACTACCGCGACATGCAGGACCTCGAGTTCACCATCGAGCGCGGCAAGCTGTGGATGCTGCAGACCCGTTCGGGCAAGCGCACCGCCAAGGCAGCGCTGAAGATCGCCGCCGAGATGGCCGGCGAGGGTCTGATCACGAAAGAAGAGGCGATCGGCCGGATCGATCCATCGTCGCTGGACCAGTTGCTGCATCCGACGATCGACCCCAAGGCGCAGCGCGAGGTCGTCGCCGTCGGCTTGCCGGCGTCGCCAGGGGCCGCCACCGGCGAGATCGTGTTCTCGTCCGACGAGGCCGAGGAACTGAAGTCGGCCGGGCGCAAGGTCATCCTCGTGCGCATCGAGACCAGCCCCGAGGACATCCATGGCATGCATGCCTCCGAAGGTATCCTGACGACGCGCGGCGGCATGACCAGCCACGCGGCTGTGGTTGCCCGCGGCATGGGCAAGCCTTGCGTCTCCGGCGCCGGTTCGCTGCGCGTCGACTATCGCGCCGGCACGCTGATGGCGATGGGCCACACCTTCCGCAAGGGCGACATCATCACCATCGACGGCTCCAGCGGCCAGGTGCTGAAGGGCTCGGTGCCGATGCTGCAACCGGAGCTTTCCGGCGACTTTGCCGCGATCATGGAGTGGGCCGATGCGGCGCGGCGCATGAAGGTGCGCACCAATGCCGAAACGCCGGCGGATGCGCGCATGGCGCGCTCCTTCGGCGCCGAGGGCATCGGCCTGTGCCGCACCGAGCACATGTTCTTCGACGGCGACCGCATCGTCGCCATGCGCGAGATGATCCTCGCCGACAGCGAGAAGGACAGGCGCACGGCCCTTGCCAAACTGTTGCCGATGCAGCGCTCGGACTTCATCGAGCTGTTCGAGATCATGGCCGGACTGCCGGTGACGATTCGCCTGCTCGATCCGCCGTTGCACGAATTCCTGCCCAAGACCGAGGAAGAAATCGCCGAAGTCGCTGAAGCGATGAACGTCTCGGCCGACAAGCTGCGCCAGCGCACCGAGGCGCTGCACGAGTTCAACCCGATGCTCGGCCATCGCGGCTGCCGTCTCGCCGTCTCCTATCCCGAGATCGCCGAGATGCAGGCCCGCGCCATCTTCGAGGCGGCGGTCGAGGCCGGCAAGAAGACCGGCAGCCCTGTGGTGCCGGAGATCATGGTGCCGCTGGTCGGCCTGATGAAGGAACTCGACTACGTCAAGGCGCGAATCGACCAGGTTGCCAAGAGCGTCATGCAGGAATCGGGCGTCAACATCGACTACCTCGTCGGCACGATGATCGAGCTGCCGCGAGCGGCGATCCGCGCTCATGTGATTGCCGAGGCGGCCGAGTTCTTTTCCTTCGGCACCAACGACCTGACGCAGACCACCTTCGGCATTTCGCGCGACGATGCGGCCTCGTTCCTCGAGACCTACCGCCAGAAGGGCATCATCGAGCAGGATCCTTTCGTCTCGCTGGACATCGAGGGCGTCGGCGAACTGGTCAAGATCGCAGCCGAGAAGGGCAGGGCGACAAGGCCCGAGATCAAGCTCGGCATCTGCGGCGAGCATGGCGGCGATCCCGCCTCGATCCGCTTCTGCGAAAGCGTCGGGCTGGACTATGTCTCGTGCTCGCCGTTCCGCGTGCCGATCGCACGATTGGCGGCCGCGCAGGCAGCGGTGAAGGCGCAAAGGTAGCAGTCGCTGCTATCAACTGGTTGATTCTTCTTGGTTATACCCAATCCGCGTATTGGGCATAACCAACTGCATCAGGTGATTTCGCCAAGCAGGCGGTTGATTTCGGGCCGTTGCTTGAGCGATGCCGTGATGGCCTCGCGCCACTTCATTCCGCTATTCAGGGCGATCTCGTAAGCGATTGCCAGTTCCTGCGGGCGATCTTCGACCAGGACGCGTACCAGCGTTTCGGCTTGAGCCAGGTCTTTTGCAACTTTGGCCAAGCCCGGTCCCGTTCGCCGTTGGGCGACGATCAGTTTGTGCACGGCATAGCGCTCGGGTTTCGGGACCTGAACCAGAACTCCACTTCGATAAAGCGCCACAGCCGGTATCGGCTCCGCGATCAGGAAGTTCAGGAATGGGAGCGTCTGAGCGTAGACGTTCAATGGTTCGAGCCGGACGATCTCACTTTTGCTCTGCATGCGGGGCGCAAGGAAATCGACCATCGCTCCGCCGCCTTTCAAGCGCCACCGCGTAGACCTTCCTTTCGGGTCAGGTCCGGGCGCGGGTTCAAGCGACAGGGATTTGAACGTTTCGGCCAGAGATGGATCAACCGGATCGTCGATTGCCAGTTTGAGATTTTCGAACGCTGCGATGTCGACATCCTGGGTGACGGCTAGCGTACCGGAAAAGGCAAATCCCAGTTCAGCGCCGTAGAGCCGGAACGCATGTGTTCCAACCAGCGTTCCACCCAGCCGAAACACGCCAACTCTCGCCATGGCGTTCAGGATGCTTCCGGTCTGGCGATCAACCGTAGCAAGCCCGGCAGCGCGCAGTTGCGCCACTAGAAGCGCGCAATGCCGTTCAAAGCGCTTGTCGTCTTCGATATCTTCCCGCATTCGAGCGATGCGCTGGCGGAGGTCTTCGCTGTCCGGGCCAATGTAGCGATCGATCGGCTTGTCACCAATTCTTTGCCGTGCGTACCAGTATTTGCCTTGCGGAAGCTCCTTGAGGAACGGAGACCCGGCGATGGTCTTCACGTCGCGCATTCGGTGCGCTTCAAGGAGATCTTGGTAAGCCGTATGAACAGAAAGCGGTAAGCGCATGAGGATACCCTACGGCGATACTTCACATAGGGTATATTAAATACCCCACATCAGCAACTCGCGTAGGGTATCAGGGGTCGGAAAGCCGCCCGGCGACGCCACGCGGACATAGGCGTGCGCTGAGCCGGTCTCTTCAGGCTGCGGCGCGGAACGCCTCGACCACGCCGACATAGGCTTCGGCGAGCTTTGCCAGCGGGCTGGTGCTGCGCGATGCCGATTCGACTTTCAGCTTGCCGCCGCTGACAGGTAGCGAAAGCAGCAGGAACTGGCGGCGCGCGCCGTCGCCGATCGAGGCGGCCGCGACATGCTTGTCTTCGCCGTCGTCGTCGATGCGCATCTTGAACAGCAGGATGCCGCCAACAGCTTCGAGCGCGTCGTCCACGAGTTGCGTGAATTCCTCTTCCGTCACCCCGGTGGCGGCGATTTCCAGGCCTTTGGCAGGTGTTTGTTCTATCGTCGCGTCGTCCGCGTTGCCGGGCGAGAGCTCTTCCGGCGACAGCACGACAGTTTCCGGTTCGTCGGTGAAAACCTCCGCCATCGGCTCCTCCACCTCGGTCGCTGTCGTCTCCGGCGATTGCTCGGCTTCGAATACCTCGGCGAATATCGCGGGTTCGATCATGCCGGGCGTTTCTTCCGCCGACAGTTCGAGAGGTTCCGTCGCTTCCATGACCGGTTCGCTGGCTTCCGCCCGGGAATCAGCTTCGACCTCTGCGTCTTCGACGGGGGCAACCGTCCCGTCGCCGGCCAATTGCACACTGACATCCGCATCGGCCTGCTCAGGCGCAACAGTCTGTTCAGATTGCGTGTCGGTCTGCGGCAGGACTTCGTCCTCCGCGCGCGGCTGCGTATCCATGTGATCCCTCACATTACTCTACCCACCACACCAGCCGGTAATAAAGGTTAACCGGGACCGTGGCCGCAATGTGGCCGCCGACATTTTGCCGGCTCGGCTTGGCGGTGGTCAGGCTGGACAATCGCGCCATTGCGACCAGAATGGTTGCATATGATCTGGGAGGATCCGCATGCTTGGACTGATGCAGGAATGGCCGCTGCTGTGCCACAAGATCATTGACCATGCCGCACGGCAGCATCCGCACCGGGAGATCGTGTCGCGGTCGATCGAGGGGCCCATCGTCCGTACCAACTATGCCGAGTTGCGCACGCGGTCCCTGAAGGTTGCCCAGCGGCTGGAGCGCGACGGCTACCGCCTTGGCGACCGCATCGCGACGCTGGCCTGGAACTCCGCGCGGCACATGGAGGCGTGGTACGGCATCATGGGCATGGGCGCGGTCTACCACACGCTCAACCCACGCCTTTTTCCCGAACAACTCGTCTGGATCATGAACCATGCGCAGGACCAGGCGCTGTTCGTCGACCTGACCTTCGTGCCGCTGGTCGAAAAGATCGCGCCACAGGTGCCTTCGCTCAAGCGCGTCATCGTCCTGACCGACGCCGCCCACCTGCCGCAGACGACGCTGCCCAATGTCACCGCCTATGAGGAGTGGCTGGCCGAGGCCGATGGCGACTACGTCTGGAAGGCGCTCGACGAGCATGCCGCAGCCGGCATGTGCTACACCTCTGGCACGACGGGCGATCCCAAGGGCGTCGTCTACAGCCACCGCTCCAACGTGCTCCACGCCATGATCGCGGTGATGCCGGATGCGATGGGCATTTCGGTGCGCGACGTGGTCATGCCTGTCGTGCCGATGTTCCATGCCAACGCCTGGGGCCTTGCCCAGAGCACGCCGATGGTCGGCGCGAAATTCGTCATGCCCGGCGGCAAGATGGACGGCGCTTCGATCTACGAAATGCTCGACACCGAACGCGTCACCTTCACCGCGGCCGTGCCGACGGTGTGGCTGATGCTGCTGCAGCATCTCGAAGAGACCGGCAAGAAACTGCCGCATCTCAACAAGGTGGTGATCGGCGGCTCGGCCTGCCCTCGCACGGTCACCGAAAAATTCGAGCGCAACTACGGCGTCGAGGTCATCCACGCCTGGGGCATGACCGAGATGTCGCCGCTCGGCACCTTGTGCACGATCAAGCCGGAATATGACGACCTCGAAGGCAACGACAGGCTGAACCTTCAGCAGAAGCAGGGCTACACGCCTTTCGGCGTCGAGATGAAGATCACCGACGACGACAACAATGAGTTGCCTTGGGACGGCAGGACGTTCGGCAGGCTCAAGGTGCGTGGACCGGCGGTCTCCGGCTCGTATTTCGGCGGCGCCAGCGCCGAGCAGTTCGATGCCGACGACTGGTTCGACACCGGCGACGTCGCCCATATCGACATCAACGGCTACATGCAGATCACCGATCGCTCCAAGGATGTGATCAAGTCGGGCGGCGAGTGGATTTCCTCGATCGAGCTGGAAAATCTCGCCGTCGGGCATCCAGACGTCCAGGAGGCGGCGGTGATCGGTGTCAAGCATTCGCGCTGGGACGAGCGGCCGCTGATGGTTGTCGTGCGCAAGCCGGGCAGGGAGCCTGACAAGGCCGACATATTGGCTTTCCTCAACGGCAAGGTCGCCAAATGGTGGATGCCGGACGATGTCGCCTTCGTCGAGGAGATCCCGCACACGGCAACCGGCAAGATCCAGAAGATGGCGCTGCGCGAGAGGTTCAAGGACTATCGGCTGCCATCCGATACCGCAGGGTAAGCAGGTTCATGTGCGGGACGGCGGCAAGCGTCGCCTTTCCGCTTCAACCGCCGCAGGAAACCCTCTAGTTTGCAGCAGCAACTTTCGCCGTGGGGACGGCGGCGCTGCGACACTGCAGGTGGGTACGGGGTTCCATGGTCGAGTTCCAGTCGAGATATCATGAGCAGCGTACCACGCGCTCGGCCGGGCTTTCGCGCGGCATGGCGTCCTTCGCCGCGGTGCTGCTGATCACCGCCGTGCTTGGCCATCGCCGCGGCCTGGTCGAAACCACGGCGTTCTTCTGGGTGCTTGGCATCGTTGCCCTGCTCGCCGCCTTCGCGTTGCTGCTGTCAGGTTTTGCCTTTTCGCGGCTGTGGAAATTTGGCGATCGCGGCGGCCACGACCTGACCGCCGGTGCCTTGCTGGGGCTCGCCGTTCTCACGCCTTTTGGCTTCGTCGCCTATCAGATCGCCACCTTGCCGATGCTGCGCGACATCTCGACAGATGCCGAGGTTCCGCCGGCGTTGACGGCGGCGGTGTCGTTGCGAACGCCGTTGATGAACAGTCTGGAATTGCCCTCGGCAGGCGAGCGCGCCTTGCAGGCCCAGGCCTATCCGCTGGTCGCCGGACGCCGTTACGACCTGTCGCTCGACCGGGTTCTGGAGAGCGTGACGGCGGTTCTGGGACGACAGGGCTGGGAGGTCGTCGTGCCGCCGCCGGCTGCCGAGCAGGCCAGCGGCGAGGTCGACATCGAAGCAGTGGCGCGGACTTTCATTCTGGCCCTGCCATCGGACGTGGCGATTCGGCTGGTCGATGACGGCGATTCGACCTTCGTCGACATGCGCTCCGCCTCGCGCTACGGTCGCCACGACCTCGGCGACAATGCCGCGCGGATCACGGCATTCCTGACCGAGCTCGACCAGGAGATTGCCGCCCAGGCTGGCACGGCAACAACCGCAAAGCCCGAACAATAATCCTATCTTGCCGGCGAATAGACGCTGTCGATCGCCGGCGCTTCGTTGCTGACGGCCTCGCCGCGCCCGACCAGATCTTCGAGATGGGCGAGAACCGAGAGCCCGGCGGCGCCGTAGAGCCGGGGATCGGTGTCGCGATAGATCGCGCGCACGATATCGGGGATCAAGCGGTCCCCGGCGCCAAGCCGTTCGAGGATGGCCTGCTCGCGCATCCTGCGGTGCGCCTGCAGCCCAAGCACGAATGACGGTGGCGACACCACCGGACCGCCATGGCCGGGCAGGTAGATGCG
The DNA here is from genome assembly GCF_026521175.1 of Aminobacter sp. MET-1. Lineage (NCBI taxonomy): Bacteria > Pseudomonadati > Pseudomonadota > Alphaproteobacteria > Hyphomicrobiales > Phyllobacteriaceae > Aminobacter > Aminobacter sp. MET-1. The sequence goes on from NZ_JAMSHL010000014.1 coordinate 8,388, forward strand.
GTCTTCACGCGCGATCAGCTTGTCGAGCGAGGCCATGTAGTCCGACATCGCGCCATCGGGCGGGGCGACGATCGAGGTCGACCAGGCCATGACATGGTCGGCCGAAAACAGGACGCCGGTGCCTTCGAGTGCAAAGGCGGCGTGATTTGCGGCATGGCCGGGCGTCAGCACCGTGCGCATGCGCCAGCCATCGCCATCGACAAGCTGGCCGTCTGCCACGACGAGGTCGGGAACGAAGTCGGTATCGCTGCTGGCATCGAGCGGAGCGACCTCGCCGATCCGCAGCGGCCGTGCCGACCGGTGCGGCCCTTCGGCTACCGTGACCGCGCCGGTCAGGGCCTTGAGGCGCGCGGCGAGCGGCGAGTGGTCGCGATGTGTGTGGCTGACGAATATATGGCTGACAGGCCGCCCGGCGATGGCGCGGATCAGCGCCTCCAGATGGGCGTCGTCGGCTGGGCCGGGATCGAGGACTGCCAAGGTGTCATGGCCGATGATGTAGCTGTTGGTGCCGTGGAAGGTGAAGGCGCCAGGATTGTTGGCGGTTATCCGTGCGACGCCCTCGGCGACCGGGACCGGCTGGCCGTAGGCGGGATCGAAGCGTGTGTCGAGGTCGAGGGACATGGCCGGCCGATATCTGTGAGTTCGAGGAGCCAGTGGCAAATTCGTTTGCCGCTTAGCACGGAAGACAATATAGGGAAAACCACGACTGACGTGTCTAGGAGTCCGTCGGGCTTTGCAGTCTTCCGGACGATGACGCCATCCGACACAATCGTGGCAGTCCAAACAAGAAGGCGAACCGATGAGCCGATTCGTTCCCGTTGACCGAGACACTGCGTACCTGTTGCCGCCGTCGGTGGATGAATGGTTGCCCAGTGATCACCTGGCGCGCTTCGTGGTCGAAGTCATCGAGCAGCTCGATCTGAGCGAACTGACGCGCCAATACGCGGGCCGAGGCTCGGCCGCACACCACCCGGCGGTGCTGCTGGGCCTGCTGATCTACGGCTACGCCAACGGCGTGCACTCCAGCCGCAAGATCGAGCGCGCGAGCTACGACTCGGTGGCGTTTCGCTACGTGGCGGCCAACACCCATCCAGACCACGACACGCTGGCCACATTCCGCCGCCGCTTCCTGAAGGAGGTGGAGGCGCTGTTCGTGCAGGTGCTGGTGCTGGCGCGCGAGATGAAGCTGCTCAAGCTCGGGCACATCGCGCTGGATGGCACCAAGATCGGCGCCAACGCCAGCAAGCACAAGGCCCTGTCCTGGGCGCACGCCAACAAGATCGAGGCGCAGTTGCGGCGGGAAGTGCAGACCCTGCTGGCGCTGGCGGAGAAAAGCGACCGCGCGGCGATCCCCGATGGCATGGATGTGCCGGCAGAGATTGCCCGGCGCGAAGACCGCTTGAGCGCCATTGCGCAGGCCAAGGCCAAGATCGAGCAGCGCGCGGGCGAGCGCCATCAGGGCGAGCAGCAGGAGTACGAGGCCAAGAGCGCCAAGCGCAAAGCCCAGCGCGATGCCGGCAAGAAGCCCCGCGGCAAGGACCCCGAGGCGCCGCAGGCCGGCCCCAAGGACGCCGACCAGGTCAACCTCACGGATGAAGAGTCGCGAATCATGCCCGTCTCGGGAGGGGGCTTCGAGCAAAGCTACAACGCGCAAGCCGGCGTGGACACCGACACGATGATGGTGATCACCGCGCACGTCACGCAGGCTTGCAACGACAAGCGAGAAGTCGTGCCCACGCTGGAGCAGATCCGATCGCTGCCTGCGGTGCTGGGCGAGGTGAAGTCGCTGATCACGGACAACGGCTTCTTCAGTCAGGCCAACGTGATCGCCTGCAACGACGCCGGAGTCGAACCGCTGCTGGCGCTCAAGAGAGAGTCGCATCACACGCCGCTCGCGCAGCGCTTTGCACCCGATGCACCGCAGCCCCAGTCGACGGACCCGGTGGTGCAGATGGCACACCGACTGGGCACGCAAGCAGGGAGGACGTTGTACGGCCGGCGCAAGCAGACGGTAGAGCCGGTGTTCGGCATCATCAAGAGGGTGATGGGCTGGCGCCAGATGAGCATGCGCGGGCTGGCCAAGGCCCAGGGCGAATGGAGCTTGGTGACCATGGCCTGGAACATCAAGCGCATGCACGTCTTGCGAGCAGCTTGAGGGAAAAAGTGCGCCTCGATCACCCCAAAACCGAGTCCCTGGACGGCTCGATGCGCTCTCACGGGGGCTCGCCATCCATCGAGAGCACTCACTCAGCGCAATGCCGTCCAAAAAAACGCCTCGCACCGATTATTTGAATTCGCTTGGGCTCAAGTCCGACGGACTCCTAGCATCGATCCAGGTGCGAGCGCAGCCCGTCACGGTCCCATCATTGTCGGTGATGGCGGCTAGCAGGGCCGGCAGCTGGTGGCGACGATTGGCGCCGTCGAGAAAATAGACGCTGTGGTGATAGCGCAGAGCCGGGCCGAAGCGGCTGATGCCGCGATTGCCGAGATAGCGGTGCGCCGGCGTGTCGGTGATTGGCCGGCCGAGCGCAAACAGGCGTTGGCCGGCGGGACGCGAGTGCGAGGTCGCATGAGAGGCGGGTGACGTTGGCATCGGTGCGGACCCGAGAAATGATCGGGCCTCGTCGGCGATTTTCGACCAATCGTCGGAGGTGACGTGAGCCCGCAACACGTCGAGCAGATCGCCAAAGGTGCCCTCGGAATGATCGGACCATTTGCCGGCAACGCGTTGTCCGGATGGCTTGAGGCGGATGGCAAGCGAACGGCCGGGATCGCCATGGATATTGCCGATCATCCAGTAATTGCCGACACGCCGGCCATTGGGGAGATAGTGGCGGCAGAACGCCTCGGCATTGTTGCCGAGTGCGCGCGCGAGATCCTGTGCGGTTGCCATTATGCGGCCTCCTGCTTGTCGGGTTGATGTTCGCGCAAGACGCTGCCGAGAACAACCAGATCGTCCATCGGGATGAAGAGACGCGTCTTCCACGAGATGATTTCGGTGAAGCAACCGAGTGCCTTGTAGCGGGCAAGGTCGTTGGCCTGGACGCCTGATATTTCGATGCGTGGCCGACCCATGACATAGGCCTTCTGTAGAGCGATACCTCCCGGAAGCTTGATCCGGGAGGTCTGGGTCTTGAGGGCCTGAAGCAGGGTTTCCGGCGTCCAGTTGATTGTCCCGATGATGCCGAGTGAATCATAGACATGCATGAGCTGGTGATCGTGGACGAGACGGCCGATGACCGTTTCGCCGTTGGAAGCGGTCAGCCGATAGACCAGGCAATCGATATTGGGCAGTGCGTTCCAGATTGGCAGAAGCAGGCCGCAAACGAGTGTAAAGCGGCGTGAGGAAAACTCGGGGATCGTCGCAAGCTCGCGATTCCAGGCTTTTTCGAACACGTCCGGTTCGGTGATGATCCAGCCTTCGTCGGTAATCTCCTTGGACGTGAGGCGCTGCTGCGACATTGGGCGGTAGAGACGCAGGCAACGATGCACCTTGCCTTGCTCGTCGGTGTAGGACGTGGTGTCGTGCGCGACGGCTGCACGCCCGGTCTTGGGCTCTATGAGCTGGACGGCGCTGTTATAGCCGGAGACGATCTGGTGTGCCTGGTCGAGCGACAGCGGGCTGTTACGCGTGGTCTCATTGATGGTCAGCGCATAGCTTTGCGCCCCGGTTTTCGGGTGCGTGTAGATGACCTTGCGCTCGATGATGTCGAAGTTTTCGGCAACGAGCGTTTCGAGGCCGATATTGTAGGTGCCGGCGCGTTTGGCGCTTTCGACCGTGTCTTCCAACAGACCCATGAACACGTCGAACAAGCGGTTTTGCATGTCGATGCGCAGGGCAAGGCAGCGATTGAGAAACTGAGAGATCGGCGGCAGTTCCTCTTTGAGCGTCCCGTCGCCGTCGATGATGTTGAGGCCGGTCATGGCGATGAAATCGTCAAGCGAGCAGTCTTCGACATTGCCGCGATAGATCTGCTGGAAGAATTTGAGCAGGGCGGCGCGCGCATAGTCGCTTTCGAGATTGTCTTCGGCGCGGAATATGCCTTGTCCGCCGGTCTGGCGTTGGCCCTTGGTGATCGCGCCAAGGGTGTCGAGACGCCGCGCTATGGTGGACAGGAAGCGCTTTTCGCCCTTGATGTTGGAGGCGACGGGACGGAACAAGGGCGGCTGCGCCTGATTGGTGCGGTTGGTGCGGCCGAGACCCTGGACGCCGTTATCGGCGCGCCATCCTGCTTCGAGCAGGTAATGGACCCGCAGACGCTGATTCTTGACGTTGCGATCGGCGTGGTAGGAGCGGCCGGTGCCGCCGGCGTCGGAAAAGATGAGGATGCGCTTATCGTCGTCCATGAAGGCGTGGGTTTCGGCAAAGCCGGATGATGCAGGCCGGCGCTGCAGGGCGAAGCGGTCGGTGTCGCACTTGACGACACGGCGGCTGCGGCCAGTGATCTCGGCGACATTCTCGATGCCGAAATGCCAGAGCACCTGGTCGAGCGCACCATTGACCGGGGGGAGGGCGGCAAGATGTTCGATCAGGGCGTCGCGGCGTTCGACCGCTTCCTGACATTCGATCGTGTTGCCGTTTTCGTCCTGGGCGATACGTGAGCGCAGATTGCCGTTCTCGTCGGTGTAGGGCTCATAAAGCGCGGTCGGAAACGAATGCATCAGGTAGTCCAGGACATATTCGCGCGGCGTGATGTCGATGGTCAGGTCATCCCACTGGCTGGCGGGGATTTCGGCGAGACGGCGGCTCATGAGTGCTTCGCCGGTGGAGACGAGCTGGATGACGGCGGCGTGGCCGTCCTCGATGTCCTTGTTGATCGCGTCGAGCAGCGTTGGCGCTTTCATCGCGGTGATGAGGTGGTTGAAGAAACGCTGCTTGGTGCTTTCGAAGGCGCTGCGCGCTGCGGATTTGGCGTGGCGATTGAGGGTGCCTTCATCGGGATCGGTGATGCCGGCTGCTTCGAGCGCCCGTTCCAGGTTGTTGTGAATGACTTGATAGGCGTCGGCATATTTGTCGTAGATTTCGCGCTGCTCGTTGGTGATTTCATGCTCGAGCATTTCGTATTCGACGCCGACGAATGACAGCGAGCGGGCGATATAGAGGCCGAGTGACTTGAGGTCGCGCGAGATGATCTCCATGGCTGCGATGCCGCCGGCTTCCATGGAGGAGACGAATTCGATGCGTGATTTGAACGGGAATTCGCCGGTGGACCACAGACCGAGACGCACGGCGTAGGCGAGGTTGGTGACAGTGGTCGCGCCGGTCGCGGAGGCGTAGACGATGCGGGCGTGCGGAACGGCGTTCTGCAGGCGAAGGCCGGCGAGACCTTGTTCTGAGGGTTTGGTGTCGCCGCGACTGCCGGTCGAGCCGGCGGCATTTGCCATGGCGTGAGCTTCGTCGAAGGCGATGACGCCGTCGAAGTCGTCGTCTTCAGCCTCAAGCCAATCGAGAATCTGGTCGAGACGGCTGGATTTCATCTTGTCGCCATCCTGTTTTTCCGCGGTGCGCAAGGTGGCATAGGTGACAAACAGAATTGCCGGTTTGGCGCTGATCGGGGAGCCTTGCCGAAAGCGGGCAAGGGGTACGATGTCCGACGCTGCGCCGCCGAGTGCGGTCCAATCACGCACGGCGTCTTCGATCAGTTTATCGCTACGCGAGATCCAGATATGCCGGCGACGGCCGGCGAGGAAATTGTCCATGATGATGCCGGCGATCTGGCGGCCTTTGCCGCATCCGGCGCCATCGCCGAGAAACCAGCCGCGGCGGATGGTGAAGGCTTTGTCGTCATCGTCGCTGGCGCGGATGATCGAGCCTTGGTCGTCACGGGAGAATTTGCCAGGCAGGAAGGTCGCGTGCGCGTCGCCGGCATAGATGACGCTTTCGAGTTGCGGTCCGGAGAGAAGACCCTCGGTAAGCACGCGCGATGGCAGTGTCGGCCGATGCGATGGTACTGGCGCGGCGACAGACGCCATGGCGGCTGACTGGACGAGGTCCGTCGGATGAGCTTGTGCGTCGGTGATGTCGATGGTCTGGACGCTATAGGGCTCATAGATTGCGGTTGTCGTGGTTGCGGCCGCTGTCGAGATCTGGCGCGCGGTGTAGTCGATGCGGACAGTTTCGGCCTTGTCGAGCGGATGACGCGCAGCTTCGACCTTGGCGGCGCGTGCCTTGCGCCGGGCTTCGTCGCGGAGGCTGTGGGCAGTCGTGGATGGCCGGGAAGGAGATAGGGAAACGGCGGCCGGCGCGATTGCGGAGCGTGGCGGGCAATCGGCGATGACGCGCTCGAGGAGATCACGGCAGCTGCTGGCCGGATCTGTGTAGTTGATCGTCTCGGACGTGATGTCGTCGACCTTGTCGATGATGGACAGGCGTGTCTCGGCCGTGGTGCCATGGCGCGCATAGAGAGCGCCGGAAATCGGCGTGGTGAGACGCAAATGCGCCTGTCCGACGATTGACTGATAGAAGGGCCGGCCAAGGTCGGTGTTCGGGGCAAAGCCTGAGCCGGTGATGGCAACGAGGCGACCGCCGGGCTGAAGGCGGGCCAGTGCCGAGCGAATGTGGTTTGCTGTCGCCGACTGATAGCGGCCGACGACGTTTGCCGCGACCGAGAAGGGCGGGTTCATGATCACGACGCTCGGGCGGATCGACAAATCGAGCCGATCATGGATGGTCGCGGCATCGTGGTGGGTGACGGTCTGGCCGAACAGCGAAGCGGCGAGGACGGCGCGATCGTGGTCGAGTTCGTTGATGGCGAGGCGTGCGCCGGCGATGCTGGCGAAGACGGCAAGCAGGCCGGTGCCGGCGGACGGTTCGAGCACCAGGTCACTGGTCTCGATAAAGGCGGCATAACCGGCGATGTAAGCGAGAGGCAGTGGCGTCGAGAATTGCTGCAGGCGATTCTGATCCTCGGAGCGCCGCGTGTGGCTGGGCATGAGCGCGAACAGGCGCTCGTGCAGAGCGAGTTCGGCAAAGCGGCATTGGGTCTGCTTGCGGATACGGCGGCCGAATTTGCGCAGGAACAGGACGGTGGCGCATTCGAGCGCGTCATAGGCGTCCTTCCAGACCCATGCGCCGGTAGCGTCGCTTGCGCCGTAGGCGGCTTCCATGGCTATGCGCATCATGGTCGTCGTGATCTGAGTGCCTTTTTCGAGTTCGACGAGCAGCAGTTCAGCTGCGGCAAGTATGGGAGGAGCGGCGACGGTGGCGCGGGGGAGCGCGGTTGAAGGCTGCATGGGGGGTCTCCAGTGAAGGGATGGGGCTTTCGCCTTCTTGCGAAAGCCAATGTTTTCCGGCCGGTCCTCTGTCTCTGAGCGGCGGCCGGGGGGTGCTGCGGTTGCAGAAATGAAAACCGCGCGAAGCGTGGCTTCGCGCGGCGTTCCGGGCAGGAGGTGGGGGGAGGGCCGGTTACTCGGTCTGGATACGGTTCCAGGAAGCGCGGCTGTTATGGTGTGCGATCGCTTTACGCACGGTCACGATGAGCTCCGCATTCCTGAAAGAAAGGCCGTGACAATGGGCGGTCCAGATGCCCTGGGCTTGATGCAGGAACATGGTCAGGCGGACATTGTCCTGCTCGTCGACAAGTTCGATGCGGCAGGTGTTGTTTTGCAAAGCGGTGTAGCGGCCGCGTTTGCCGGACTGGCGGGAGAGGGCGATCGCAGCGATGGCTTCGTCGTCTGCGATGGACTCGGTCCGGACATGATTGCGATGGGTCGTCATGTGCGTTCCGCTCCTTTAATTTCGTCGTCGCTCAATTGGTGGACACGGCGATGATAGGCGCTGTTCCAGGCATTGAGAATCTGCATCACTTCGTCATGCGAGCGGCCCGGGAGCAAGTCGTTGACGACGATGCTTTGGGCCGGAGCTTTGCGCCAGCCGGTGCCGGCATAGGCGGCTTCGGCGCTGGAGACGGCGTCGGCCTCGATGGAGGCGAGAGCATCCGCGAGAGACATGGTGGATCCTTTCATCAAAAGGGGAAGTCCCAGATTTCGTCTGGTTGGAGAGGCAAGGGCCGACGTTGGGAGAATGGGCTGTCGCCGACGCGTATGACGACGAATGAATCGTCGCCGTGATTATCGAAGTCACGTGTCTCAAGCCTGCCGGCGATCTTGTGGGCTAGCCTTTCATGAACGTAGGTCATGGGCAGGAGTTTTGCCTTGTGACCAGTGAGCCCGTCGGTGCTTGGGCAGTAGATCGGGATGATGCGGGCGATCTGATACATTTTGCCGGCTCCTTTGATCAGGGTTCTCGCAGAGGCATGCCGATGACATGGCCGGTGCGGTTCATTTCCTCATGCCAGAAATTGGCCTGGCGCTTGGCTTCGGCCTCGGTATCGAAGAGGGCCGTGGCGGTGACAGCGCCTGACATGGATTCGACGTAGACCATCCATTGCGCGCAGAAGCGGTCGGGCGGAGCGATGTGGACCATGACCAGCCTCTTCAGGTCGACAGAATGGAGTAGGCTTCCGGATCCTCGTAGCGGAGGACGATCTCGCCATTCTGCAGGCCGCCCCACATGGGGCCGTTCATGCCGCTTATTTTCGGCTGGTCGCGAAGTTCAGGGCGAACGCGGTCATTCTTGTTGTAGCCGGTGATGCTGCGACCGTGTTTGGCGACAAGTCGATCGATATCTGTGTCGGTCGAGACATCAAGATCGCCGTCGACGGCGATGACGAATTGAAAGAGCATGATGGTTCTCCGTGGTAACAGCTCTCAGCCGCTGATCATGATGATGTCGAAATCGGGGGACGGCTCGTTGATCCGCAGCCGTAGTCGAAGAAGTTCGATGGCGGTGCGTTGTCGATCGATCTTGCGACGCAAGGCGTCGATTTCGGGCCTGCGGGCCTCAAAGACGGCGTCCACGCAAGTCTGGTAGTGGCGCTCGTCCGCCGGCGTCCAGGTGGTTGCGTGGCGGCCGTACTGGCGGACCTTTGGCCGATCATTGATGGTGAGGCGTTCGGCCTGCTTGAGGATCTGGCGATCGATGATGCGCAGATGCTCGCAGTTCTGACGGCAGGCTGTTTCCATGTGGCGGAGCCGTATGCGATCGGGGAGGAAGGTGCGCATGATGGGCTCCTACTCGTGATCGATGATGGGGCCGACATGCGACGGCGGCATGTTGTGGATTTCGGCGCCGGCGCGACGGTATGCGTCGAAAACAGCGTAGAGCGGCGCGTAGGAGTGAGCGCGCCATGGATGTGGGTCGGCGTCGCGGCCGACAGCGATCATGGGTCCGCGTGAGGCGATCGCGAAGATGACCGACGGATCGACGTCAGAGGCGTCGCAGACGGGCAGGCCTGAGGCGATGGATTGGCGCTTGACCGCGTCCGGCTGATAGCCGGAGAGGGTGCCGTTGTCATAATTGAGGCAAAAGCCGCCACGGTTGATGAACATGTGTCCGCCTTCGGACGAGAGGGCTTTTGAGATCCAGGGGGTTGGGTCGAACATGATGGAACTCCGGAAAGAGAGAGGAAGCGCTGTCACGCGCGTTGGCGGACGGTGTCGCTATTAGGTGCGAGGTGGCGTTGAGCTGCTTCAGCCACGCCTTTGGCCGTCGATCGCCATTGGCCGAACCAATCGACCAGGTCGGCGCCCGGGACCACGTCATCGCAGTCGAATTGCGGCCATGCCTCGATGGCGGCGTTGAGGGTGGCGAGCAACTGATGCGTGGAGAGGACGATACCGTCCTCGCCGGCGAATTCGTCAGGGACGGTTTCGGCGGCGTTGCCATAGGCGGCGTCAGCACCTCGCCAGACGCCGGTGATGTAGGTGGAGCCGCTCGACTCGTAATCCTTCTTCTGGTGTTGCCAGTCATCGTCGGCGATGGCCTGACGGCAGGCATGTGCGACGTCACGAGCGACGTAAGTGGTGTGGCGAAAGATCGGTAGGCGATAGGTCGCCTCGACGGTGAAAATGGCCATGATTGTCTCCGGAAAAAGAAAGGGCCGCGATCAACGCGGCCCTGCGGGATGAGGGGAGGGAAGTGGAGGGCGACTATTCGGCCGCTTCCTTCAGGAAGGCGGGAATGTCGCTGTCATCATCGTCGGTCTCGATTTCGTCGTCGCCGATGTCTTCAGCGATGTCGCTGCTGATGTCGTCGTCGAATTCCTCGTCGTTCTCGCCAGTATCGATGTCGATGTCAGCGTCATCGTCGTCATCATCGGTATTGCCGTTGTCGTCCTGGTAGCCGTAGGTGCGAGATTTCTTTTGCTCGAAAAATTCGCCGGTGTAGGCCATGCCTTCCGGCAACCAGGTCGAGGTGCGGGCTGCGGTTTCCTCGTTGAGGCCAGCGGTCTTTTGCGGATCGTCGCTGAAGGCGCTGTCCATTGCCTCGGCGATCTGGGCTTTCTTGTCCTTAGAATGGTCGTCGGCCCAATTTGGTGAGATCTGCTCGGAAGCAACCTTAAGCGCATAGCCCTTCTTGACGCGATTCCAGTAGTGCTCGGCAGTCGGCCGCCAGCACGAAGCGACGTCGACATCCATGCGCTTGCCTATGATTTCGAGAACAGGGTTGGCGTGCGGATCTGTGGAGAGGGATTGATTGACGCCCTGGGCGACGCAGAAGGCGAACAGATCCTGTTTTTCGCGTGGTGAGAGAGCCGACATGGCGTTGAAATCATGCGGCTGATCAAGATTGAGCCACTCGAGGCTCAGCTTGTCCTTGAGCCCCTGCAGCATGGATTCGGCGATTGTGCCGGTGAGCTTCTCCTTCGATCGGTAGACCTCGGCAGCCTTAATCGAGACGTTGAGCGGCTGGCTGGAGTAGGTCGAATAGCCGAACATGCCGACCGCCATTGAGTAGAGCATGGCATCGAAGGCGGTGTTGAAGTCGGCGGAGAGGTGGGCGCGCAGGATCTGGTGGCGAACTGCGCGAATGTCCTCGATGACGGAGATTGTTTCGCCGGCATCGTGGCGGGCGGCATCGGCCGGGTCGCTGGTTGGGGAAGCTGTGGACCTTGAGCTTGTTGGCTCCGGCTTTGTCTTGTCATCCGGGTGGACCAGGCCGGATTCGATTCGAAAGCCGCCAGCAGAGTCCATGGAGACGATAACGCCTGCGAGCGCCATTTGCTCGGCAGAGTAGGCTGTGGTCTCCTGGGCCTCGATTTCGGCTTCGCGATTTTTCAGTTTGGAGAGTTCCTGGTCGAGATCCTCGGTCCAGTTGTCATTGTCGATCTCGTCCATTGCTTCGAGACGGGCCTCAATCGCTTCCTGTTCGGCTGCGAGCTCGGCTGGCAGGAAGGTCTCTGGATAGACACGGCCGTATTCGCGGAACGTATCATAGGCAATGGAGAGCATGACTTCCGCCCATTTCCATTCGGTCTTGAGTTCCTCGGCCTTGGCCTGCAGCTTCTCCATGGCGAGCCGTTCGGCAAGGGCGGGATCGTCGATCATGACGCTGTCGTCGTTGGAGAACAGATCGCGCGTGATGGCGCCGCCGGCGGCTTCATAGGCTTCGAGGCCGATAAAGCGGACTATCGGTGAGGATCCATTGATCTTTGTCTTGGTGAGTGCGCTTTTGATCGACCAGACTGATCCATAAGCGCCCTCGCGCTCGAAAACCTCCTCCTGGCGGGCGTGATCGTCGGTCAGCGTGTAGGCCTTGACCGTGTCGAGATCGATCTCGTCGGCGCGGAAGGACTCAAGGATTTTCGGCGAGAGGCGGGCAAGCCGCATTCGACCTTCGACAAAACGCGTGGTGACGCCGAAGCGGTTGGCGACGGTCTCAAGCGAATGGCCATTCTTGAGCAGCCGGTCGAAGGCGACGAATTCGTCGATCGGGTGCATTTTCAGCCGATGGAAATTCTCGACAAGCGACGTTTCCTCGGCCTGTTCCTTGGTCTCCACAACGCAAGGGGTGCTATAATCGCCGTCGGGAAAGACGATGTTGAGGGCGCGTAGCCGCCTGCCGCCGGCATGGACTTCGAAGCCGCGGCCGACCTTGTGAACGAGCAGATTCTGCTTGAGACCGTTTTCGCGGATGCTGGCAACGAGATCGGAGACGTCGTTTTCAGTCTGGCGCACATTGAGCGTGCTGAGCTTCAGTTTTTTAAGCGGGATATAGACGACTTCGGTGACGTTCATCGTATGGCTCCATGGGTGCCGGGCGGGAGAACCTCTCTCCTCTTGTGGAGCCCGGCATTCCGGGCTCCCGTGCCTCTCGCTTTGGGCTGGAAAGCTTGCGCGGCGTTTCAGATGTGGGATTTGCCCTGGAAGTACGCTGGGCGGGCCGCGATCTCGCGGGCGATGAATTCGTCGGCGAAGAGGGGCGCGATGTGAGTGATGCGTTTTGCGAGATTTCGCCGGCGGGCGGCGGCTTTGCGTTCATCGCTCCAGCGCTTGATCGGTGCGGGCGGCGGAAAGTCGATGCAGATGGCATAGCCGGCGCCTGGTCGCCAAAGTGCCGATACTGAGCTGGGGCAAGGCCTACCGGCCGGCACATCGGCTCTGGCAAGCTCGCGAAGACCAGGGGGAGGGATGTGCGGCAGGCTCCAGCGAAGGGAGTATGTCCATAGGGGTGCGTTCATCGCCGTTCTCCTGAGTGGCGGATGGAAGGTCATCGATTATGAGGGGGCCGATCGTGTCGCCGATCGGCGGCGTGGATTATTGCGGGATACGGCGCTGTTTCAGGTAGGCTTTGAGCTCATCCTGGTTGTCGCGGACCCATTCGAGCGTCTTGAGGACGCATTCGAGGCGGAGCTTGTGTTCGGCCATGATGCTTTCACGGCCGCGGGCGCGCATGGTATCGCGGCCATGTTGCTCGAGGAGTTCACGCACCTCGTCAATCTGGGCATAGATGGAACGTTCTGCCATGGACGAGCCTAGAGACGGTTGACGAGCCGCAGTTTGCGCTGTCGCAAGGCGTCGGCGAGTTTGATGAGGACCTGGCGCATGAAAGCGCGGCTGAAGCGGCCGAATGAGACAACGAGGGGATCATAATCGATCGGCTCGACGTGAAACGACGACGACAGTCTGTCGGTATTTCCTTCGTCGAGCAGGATCCAGCACGGCTGATCGCCCTTGAGCTTCAGCCGCCGGCGTTCTGTTTCGGGAACCTTGATGGCAAGTCGGTCGGAAGTAGGCAGCTGTCGAGTCAACGGGAACAGGACGACGTCGCCATGTTTGGAATTCAGGGGGACCACGATGCACGCGGGTCGTGGCTTGCGGCCGGCAACTTCGCCTTTGTCGTGTTGCCTGGCCCAGAGGAAGTAGTAGGAGATGACAAGGCCGGTTTCTGGCTCAACCATCCTTGCCATCCTCGCGGTCGTATTGATCCGCCAGCGCGATGAGCCCGTCGGCGACATCGTCTGGAATGGTGTCGAGTGTAAAGGCCTGACGATGATCGTCGGTCTGTTGACGGCGTAAGGCGTTATAGTCGTCGATGCTCATGAGAACGAACCTCGGTTTGCGGTGATGGGTGATAAAAACAGGGCTGCGCCGGGCGGCGTCAGTGACGTCGCCAATGTGCTTGTTGAGGTCTGCGGTGGTGAAGTGGCGCATTGAAGCCTCCGAACGGTCCTGAATATCCATTATATCCATATTTTTGGCCATTTGAAGGACTTTCATGCCGCGGCGCCGCGTGCATCGAGTGCGTTGTCGTCCCGCCTTGTAAGATCGGCCAAGGCGATAAAACGCTTCTGATCGGCCGGCGCGCGTTTGACGCGAAAGTCTCCGTCGACGAACGCCAGAACCGAACGAGACGGCAAGGAACCTGCCGGCGAGAGCGCGATGCAATCGCCGGTGCTGTGTTGTGGTGAGCAGGCCTCCTACTCGCCTTTGCCGGCGAGCAGCCTGGCCCAACTGTCGCGCAGGAATTTCGGGATCTCGAAATCCGGATCGACGAATGCCATGTCGATCACCTTGATCGGCACGGGCAGGGGAGTAGATGGCGCAATACCAGGTGGAGGTGGCTCGCACAGCGCGTTGAGCAAGGCCGCGAGTTCCGAGCGGTCACTGATCGTCACCTTGATGGTGTCGGCCGGTGGCAGATGCTCGCTGACGCGATATTTCTCGGCGTCGCCTTTCATGTCGAACCAGCGCCTCTTGACGTTGTAAACGATCATGACGTGACCTCCTTGATGTTGCGTCTTGCGACTTCGGCTTTCAACGCGATCTCCCATTCGGGAATGATCTCGACGCGAGGGCCGCGTGTTCTGGTCGCTCGTCGTTGGCGGATGCGTTTGTTCTTGTAGGCGGTGGCCCAACGCTGAGCGGTCTGGTCCTGTGCTTCATTGCGCGCATTTTTGGCGGTCTGCCATACGGTGTAGAGTAAGGCGTACTGCACGCGCTCCGGCATGGCGAGGATAGCCGCCTCGAGATCGCCGAAGGAGGGGACGGCGAGCACCTCACGGCCGCCGCCATGCTGCATCAGGATGTAAAGGCCACCTGAACAGCCTGAAAGCTTGGCGAGTTTGATGGCATGGCTGCCGTAGTCGACGGCGTTGCCGGTACCGCGACGAAATATGCGGCTGTCACGTGAAGCGGCGTCGAAATCGCCGAGAGGGGCGGCAATGATCTCGAAACCGTCGAAGGCTTCGCAACGGCCGCGGTCGCTCTGTTCGTAACCGTGGCCAAATCGGATGAAGGCTGCGTGCATGGTGGTAGGTCCTTCTTATGAAGGTTGACGGGGGAAAGCGGCTGTCAGTCGGTGGTGGTCACCGCGCCGTTGGGTGTGAGAGCGCCGATCTCGATCGCGTTGCGGATCGTGTTCTTGATGGCCTGGGCTTCGACAGTTTGGTGCCAGTCATGCCAAAGCTGCTGTCGGCGCTTGTACTCGGCGCTGTCCTTCCACTCGTCGTAGGAGGCAAAACCGAGTTCGTGGCCCTGATCGGCGCCTATGAAAGGAGGCTGATCGGCGAGAGAGGGCGACGTATCGGGTTGAGGGAGACAGCGAACATCAAAGACGCCATCTGTGCCGTGAGCGTTGTCGTCTTGACCGTCGTCATGGACGGCGAACCAATAGGTGCGTTCGCCTTGGTCGATGTCGTCGTCCGTATAGACGTGATAGATATCGACGCCCTTGTGCTCCATGAACAGCTTCGCGGAGCGGAATTCGAAAACGTGCGGCATTTCTGGTCTCCTGAAACAGAAAACCCGGCGTATGAGGCCGGGCCGGGCTGGGGGATGTCTGATGAAAGGTGGCTAGCTGCGGGCCTCGCGGTTGATCAGCGCGATTTCGCGCTTGAATGCGCTGATGGGCCGCTCGCCGATATCGAGCTTGGTGCCGCCGGGAAGGGGCAGGTAGCCGATATAGCCGCGCATGTTGTAGCAGAGCTCCCCGACGCGCACTCCGTTAAGGAGGACGTCGTAGCGCATCTTTGTCTCGAGCATTGATCGCCGGCGCGGCGCCTCGATCAACGTGATCTTGTGAAGAGTGGTCATGTTGCAAATTCCTTGTCTGTGGGGTTAGGCGGCGAGAGCGGCGGCTGCATCCGTCGAGATGCTGCCGGGCTGTAGCTGGTGGAGGTATTGGACTGCCTTCTCGGCATGTGACGCGGCCGTAAAAATGGCTCGCCTGTCGTTTTTGAGAATCTTGATCCAACTACCGATGTACGCGGCGTGATCCTCTCGGGGATGGTCTTCGACGCCGAGATCCGCGCAAATGAGGCAAGCGCCAATTTCGGCCACGCATTCTTCGAGCGCGTATCCTGCGTCGCCCCAGACCTTGCGACCGAGATCGCGATCGCAGCGGGAAGGCAGCTTGGTCCAGTGCACAGTTTCGTGCGCGAGGACGGAGACGTAGGACGCGGCGGATTCGAATGCGTCGAAGACCGGCATGGCGATGAAGTCGCCAGATGGCATGTAGAAGGCGCTGTTGCCGCCGAAACGCACGTCAGCACGCGTATTGGCAAAGAACTCGTCGGCGTTGACGATGCGTTGTTTGGGATCGGCCGGGACAACAGGAGCGGGATGGAAGCGGTCGGGCAGATTGTCGATCTGGTCGCAATTGAAGACGCAATAGCCCTTGAGGAAGGGAATGCGTTGCTCGATCTCTTCGCCGGTCTCGGTTTCCGCCGTCTTTTCGATCGCGCCGGCATAGACGACAAGCGTCGACTTAGAGCCTTTGCGGACCTGGCCGCCGAGTTCCTGCGCCTGGCGATAGGTCATCCAGAAAGGCGAGCAAAAGCCCTCCGATGTCGCGGCCATCCAGAGCAGAACTGTATTGATGCCGCGATATGGTACGCCGTTGTGGCGTAGCGGACGTGTCGTGGTGCCATTGGCGCCCCATGGTTGGTGCCATGGCCGGACTCCGGCCTCGAGTTGGTCGACGATGGTGTCGGTGATGCGCTGATAGACGTCGCTGCGCATCGAGGTCGAATTTGATTTCGAAGTGGACATGGAGTCGGCTCCTCTGGGGAGGACCGGGGGAAAGCCACTCTCTCCCGCGACGGCCCGTCACTGCGGGCCGGCCGGACTTTTACTCTTGAGGGAGGAGGGGTGCGCCGGCGTCAGATGGTGGGCTCTGGCGGCAGTGCTGAGGCGATAAGGCGCTCTACAGGCAGGGTTGGAACCTTGCGATGGAAGACGGCGTCGGGATCTGGACGGCTATTGAGCCAGTCCTGGACCTGCTCGGCCGCAAGGCGCATGGCGACCTGCAGCGGCAATTGTCGCAATCCGGTGTCGACCAGGTCGGAATTGGCATCGACGAGATCGAGAATGAAGGTGAAGGGAGCCGTGCGTATGTCGGGTTCCTGTTCGTCGGAGATCGTTCCGTCGATCTGTGAAACGATACGGCGGGCAAGGGCCTCGTCGGCAACAAGCCACTGCGCGAGGGTCACGAAACCATTTTGTTCGTGATCCGCGGCGGTGAGTTGGATCTTCATCGCACGGCTCCTTTCTGTCAGAGCGCAAAGGCGCGCACCAGGGACTGGTTGGCGCGGTGATAGGCCAGTGCGATCGCACATACCTCGATGGCGAGTTCCGGTGAGCAGAATTTGGACGCTTTGACTCGCTGCTGGAAATTGTCGATCAGCTCTTCATTGGGTGTGGCGACATGAAAGCGAGCGACGAGCCAGGAAATCTGCTGGATCGGAATGATCGGATCAGCTTTGAATTCCTCGACTTTGAGGGTGCCGCCGCGGATAGAGGCGCGTCGGGCCGCTTCAATGGCGTGTTCCTGCTCGGTGAAGAGGGCGATCGGCAGCTTGTGGTTGATGGCGAAGGCGTCAGGGACAAAGACGTTTTCCTCGTTGGGTGAGACATAGAGCAGCCGATCGTCATTGATGGTGCGTTCGGTGTAGAACTCGCGGGCGCAATAGCGCAATAGAGGGTCATGGTCGGAACCTTTCATCGTCTGGCGCCGGCCGGGGAAAGCCTCTCTCTCCCGCCAGGGCCGGTCACTCTGACCCGGCCCAACTCTTCCTCTGGCGGTTCCAAAGAGCGTGATCGATGAGGAAAACTTGTAGTGAAGGGCTACCATTGATTAAGCGTTCGAGTCATAAAGCGGGCGAGCATGACCGAATGTGAGAATGAAGAGGAAGGTTGCTTGATGCCGCGACATGTGGGCGCCGTTGAGCGCAAAGACGATGTGTCGAGAGACGATGATGGCCTGTTGCACGAGAGATTGAGCAAGGCGTTGATCCGCATCCGTGACGAAAACGGCCTGCTGAACAAGGAAATGGCAGAACGATTGAGAGTGACCGAAGGCTATATGTCTCAGGTCCTGCATGGCCGACGTGACGTGCGTCTGTCGATGCTGAATCGGATGTCGAAAGAGTTTGGAGTCGACGCCTCGGAACTGATTACGGATGCCGAGAAGGCCAAGGCTGCCAGGGGAGGCGGCGCGGAGCCGACGCCACGTCGTCGTTATAAGGCAGCCGAAGCCGAAGGGGCTGCTCTGACGGCCTGAGTCGCTGTTTCCTTCGCGTTGATGGGCAGTCTAATCCGCACGATCGTGCCTTTCTGTAAGACCGAGTCCAGGCGCAACGACCCTCTTAGTGTTTCCACGATCTCAGCGCAGCTTGTCAGTCCGAGCCCCATGTGGCGGCCGGATTTCGTCGAGAAAAATGGTGTATCGGCTTTCGAAAGAACCTCTGGCGACATGCCTTCGCCATTGTCCATAACTTCGAGATTCAGCTCCTTTGATCGCCATAATGTCGATGGCTTGACCTGTGCCCGGATTGCCACCTGGCCGTTTGGACGGCCGTTAATGGCTGTGCGGGCATTCTCGACAAGTTCGCCGAGAAGCAACATGAACAGCGTCGAGGGAATGGGGAGATCTCGCGCGGCCTCGTCGACGTCGATCGATACCTTGTCGCCACCATTTTGGGTGAGTAGTTCCAGAACATCGCCAAGGGGTTGAGGCTGGTAGTCGCGCTTGGCGCACGCAATGGCAGTGAGCGAGCCGTTGATCGTTTCGAGTTCGGTTGCTGCGCGGCGTGCGGCATCTATCAGAACGGTGGAAGGCCGCCGTCGGCCGGTGAGGGATTCGATGAACAGGCGCAAGGCGCTGATGCGCGTATGGGTCATATGCTGATAGAGCACCGCCATGGATCGCAACTGCTTGTTATCGCGCTCCTTGAGCGCATAGCGCTGATGCAGGGCGAGCGAGCAGATGGCGACAAGGCCGAGCGCAACGCCGAAATAGTACCAGTTTCGAGAAGCGCCGATATCGATCTGGGTTTTCTGGTGGAGCGTCGCGCTATGATTGACCGTCGCGCTCGAGATCTCGAACATTTCCTGCTCGAGGGATTTCATCGTCGCCAGTGCAGCCGCGTAGTTCTGCCGGTTTTCAATCGTCGAGGTGACTTCGGTGTCGATCCGGGTGTTCAAAGCCTCCAGCAGCCGGACTTCGCGCGGCGGCAAAAACCTGACGACATAGGGCAGCTTCAAAAGCTGCTTCACATTGACATCTATCAATCCAAGCTGGCGTCGAATGTCGGGCTCGAGGTCACCGGTTTTGTCGGCGATCTGCAGATAGCCGGCGACGCGAATTATGCGCTCGCGGACCTGGGCGACGCGCCATTGGATCTCGTAGGTTTGGGTTAGAATCTCTTCCGTATCGAGCCGGTATTGCTCGGATTGAAAATAAGACCATGCGCCAAGGCCGGCGGCGAGCACCAGGCCGACATAGGGGATGACCAGCCACGAGGCGAGCTTGGGCAGCTTCATTGTGGTGTTGGTCTGGCGGCGATCGGGAAGAAGACCCAGATGGAATTCCGTGCCGGGACATAGGAAGAGGGCAGTTCATCGAGGGGCCAGACGATGAAATGAGGACCTCTTTCACTGAGGTCGATCGGGCGGAAGTCCTGCCCTTCCTTGCAAAGCCCATTGGTGATGTCGGTCGCCGTGCAGGTACGTTCGATGGCGATGATCGGGTTGTATGAACGAATTTCGTCGAGCTTTATCTCCGACAGGAAGTCGTCATAGGCCATGATCTGGACCGATGAGTTCTTGTCCAGGCCACCGCTCTGCAGCACATCGAGGAGGAGGGGACCGCGCCACTGGATCTTCTCGTCGTCTGTCGTGCTCCACGGGGTTTTGGTGTCGATGGTCACGTTTTCGAAGACTGTCCGGAGCTGATCGGTCGTGAACACCTTGATCGGCTTACCGGCGGCCTCTTCAACCGCGAAGGTGCCTGGATCGTCGTAGGCGCTGTGTGCTGGCGCAGTTGCGGTGAGCAATAGGCCGAAAAGAGCAATAGCGAGTATCTTCATCAGATCTCGTCTCCTACCTGATATGTGCGCGGGCTGAAGTCTTTCGAGAACAGCACGCAAGGCCCGCTCGACGCGCGCGGATCATAGGCAAAGCCCTTATCGGACAGGCTTCGTGTGATGTCGCGAATGCCCTCAAGGCCATAAAGGTGATCGTGGAATTCCATCAGGATTCGGTCGACGCCGTGCAAATCGGCATCGCGCGCCAGCTCTCGTTCGGCGCCCTCGATGTCCATGACCAAGACATTGATATTGTGGGCAGCGATCACCTGATCGATGTCGTGGGATTCTATTGCAATGACTGCTTCATAGGGGCCTTGCTCTTCGTTCAACGACGACATCCAGAGATCTCGGCGCACATAGAACTCGTATGACCGTGACGGGCCGGCGGTGAGGAGACCGGACTTCAATTCGATGTTGTCGATCGTATTGGCCGCGATGATCCGCTCGGCGAGGCTGACGGTGTCTGGATTTGCTTCATAGGCGTGTACTGTCGTTCCGGTGATGCCGGCGATGACACTGGTGATGATGCCGAGACCAGCGCCGAGCTCGAGGACGCGATCATGCCGGCGAACTGCCCGTTGGACGGCCTTCACTTCCTTGGCTTCGTAACGGCCGGTTGCAAGCTCATCCCAAATGACCGGCGACACATCGCTTGGGGTGAGGGGCAGGTGAACATTGTGAACGATCAAATCAGATATCTCCGACCGAATGGCCTTGCTTGCGCATCTTGCGAATTGCGTTTTTGAAATAGCGCTCGGCTGAAGAGACTTCGATCTCATAGACTTCAGCCATTTTCAGGTAGACCTCTTTGCGCTTCTGACCTGTCGGCCGGCTGATCATCATCTCCACGACCTGTTTTTCGCGCCGGGATAATTCGCCGAGACCGCCAACATGGCGGCGCTGGCTGGAGAGGTCCGCCAGTTGCAGCGCGAACGTGTCGGGAACGATCTCCTCAAGCAACTCTTAGAGGCGCAAGCGCGACAGGCCGATTTTGGCGACATAGCCGTTGATGCCGATCTCGCGCATGACATCGGCTTCAGTTTCGCTGTCCGTGCCGGTCAGTACCAAGTGCTTAGCATGTGGAGAGGCCTTGACGATCTGTGTCACGACAGAAACCCGATCTTCGTCCAGGCCGGGATTGAAACCGGGCAAGCCCGGATCGATTACGACGAGATCGAAGGCGTTGGGCTTCAACAGCGCCAGGGCGGCTTCTAGCGTTTGCGCCCCTTCGACATTGCAACCTGAAAAATGCTCTTCAATGATCTCCATGACGGTCAAACGCATAAGATCCTGGTCTTCAATAATTAGAGCGCGCTTCATCGTCTCCCGGAATAGCATCTCGTAACGGTTGTGATCGGCGCCGACGGGTTACCTTAGGCGCCTGATATAGCACGCTAATCCCTTCAGGCTACGCCTGCAAGGCAGGGATGTGTGAAGGAGTTACTCCGCGATCGAAAAATAGGGATGAATTCATCACTATCATTGGTTGTAACATCCCGTAGTAGTGAGGCCATGCGGCTTGAATTGATATGGTCAAATGAGGCGGAAGTGGCTGACGTGAATGTTCACGCGGCCATAGCGGCGCATAGGCGCATTGTGCGCGATCTGGTCAATTTCGCGCGAAAATGCGATGAAAACGTCAGCAAAGCCAAGGACGATCTGGCGGTGTGGCGAAATGAACACCTTTCGGCCGAAGAGCAGTCCGCTTTGATGGTTGTCGCCACAGCGCCAATTAGCAACCATGGCGATCTGCAGGCTAAAGCGCTGTATTTGGCTGAGCTCATAGAAGCTGATCCGGAATGTGTCAGTCCTGATGACCTCGTGGCGGCGTTCCGGACGATGGCGACGCCGGTATAGTTCTTTCGATCTATTTTAGCTGTCCGCCAGAGCGTTGGTGTGGTCCTTGGCGTGCGAGAGCACCCATTGCTGCAGGCGCCGGCCGAGCGAGGCAGCAGTCTCCGGCAGCATATCTTTCGGGGTGATCTCGAAAAGCGGGCCAATCTCTTCCATGCGCGGTAATGTCTTCGCCTTCGCGGCGAGATAGATATCGGTGTCCATGCCCATCGCCTCGACCACGAGGCGGACAGGTGGATGGTTGCCGTAGGCCGTTTCTATGATGAAGTCAGGCCGGCAGAGGCCCTTTGATGTCGAGATCGCGAAGAGTGGCTTGATGATGGTCACGCGCAACCGCGGCGCAGCGTCGAATAAGGTTAGCTGCAGCCAGATCAGCAGGTGAGCGACATCGCGCTCAAAGCCGGATTCGACGGGAAACAGGGTGTCGCCGTTGAGCACTGGCTGCGCGTAAGCCTGCACGGCGCGCAGATCTCCGTCATCCTCGTCGCCGAAGTCGGCATTGGCGATTGTCAGAAATGGGCCTCGATGGCGCGGATCGCCGCGCAGCGGCTGGCGCAGACGCGAGTGGAGCGCGATCGGTTCTGATATAGCGGCCGGACGGATGAGTTTTTCGGTCACGCTGGGCGTAAACAGGATCATGAAGCCGGTGCGACGCTGATTGGGAGCCCAATCGGAGCGCGATTTCCGCAACATGCGCTGGAAGCGCGACGTCTTGTCCTTGAAGTCTCCTGCCCAGGTGGTCGACAGCGCACTGAAGCGCCAGGTGCGTGTGATGCGCCATTTGACGCCGGCATTGTGGATCGCCGCCAGTTGGTCTTTGAGCCGATAGGTCTCGGGGTGTTCTTGCAGCGGCTTCAGAACATTGATGGCGGCCGCGTCGAGCAGCCGCCAGAGGACGACGGCAAGTTTCGAGGGTCGGTCATTACGCTCACGGTCGCGGTCCGGAGCGCTGCGGTTTGCATCGGCAAGCCGCGATGGAATCGGGGGCAGGGCGTCGATATAGGCCGTATCTCGATGGCGGACAGGGCGAAGATTGAAGGCCCGATCGTGCGAAGACGGCTCGAAATCGCGATCGACATGAAACGGGCAATTCTCGTCATGGTTTGGTCGATCTACACGGGCATGTGGATCGCCATCGGCAGGGGTGAGGCGGCGCAGGGTGAAGGTCCGCTCTTGCTGCAGCGGCGCCAGCAGCGGCTTGAATTCACCATTGACGCAATCGCACTCGATCCAGCCATCCTTGGTTTTGGCGCGGCGGATGACGGCCAGCGCTGTTGCTTCCTGGTCGGCCGATGACGAATGACCGTACCACGAGCGCAGCGCGGTCGCTTCGTCGGCCGATATCTGGTCGACGTGGTATGCTGGTGTGCCGCGCAAGACGATCCGCATCAATTGAGCTGCCGGGCGTAGTTCTTGCGGGCCTGTGTCTGGAGCTGCCGGCGCAGGTTAAGCCCGCCGGCGGCGTAACGATCGCAGAGATTTCGGTAGAGCCCGCCGGCGGAACGTGTAATCTCCCCGTCGGCCTGGCGCTGGAGGACGTGGGCGAGCAGGATCGCGGCCGGCGCGCGGCCGATATTCGCACAGGTGTCGGCCCAGAATTCCTGTTTGATGCCGGCATTCGGGCGCAATTTCGCGGCGGCGTCTATCAAGTCGTACATGGTTCGCACCTGTCCAAAATGATACTCGCGTAAAATCGGGCAAGCGTCCAGCACTAGCTCGACCTCAACGGCCGGCGCACTTTTCCCTCCTAGCTTGCGGCCGGAGGCCGCTCCACTTCTCTGACAAGTTTGTGGATGGAATTCTCGGTTGTTTATGTAGCTGCCGTCGAAATTGTCAGGCGCGGCCGTCACATTTTCAGAGCATGAAGCATCGTCATAAGCGTCTCTGGCGGCGTCAACGCGGTCATCGAGCAGCTGCAGTTCGGCGAGCAGCTGGCCAAGAACCTTTAGGTCGGCCCTGATGTGCCGGCGCGGGCGTTTGGCGAGATCTCCGTAGCGATCGACGATTTGATCGAGATGGCCGGCTAGATCGGGCCAGTCGTCAACGTCCGGATGATCGTCAGCGGCGGCCATGAGCTTCTGCTTGATCGCTGTGCGCGTGGCGACGATCAGGGAGACTAGTTCATGGCGCTGTTGGCGCTCGGCCGACATGCTTGCGGCTATCGCCTGCAGCTCGGAGTAGCGTACGGCGATCGGGGCCAGATTAAAACCGTAGGCGGTCCCGTCGCTGGCGCAGTAGCGCTTTCTCGTTGCGCTGTCGTTCATGGTGATCAGGCCGGCCTCGATGAGGGTGTTCGCGGCCCGGGCCAGTGTTCGTTCGCTGATGCAGAGCCTGGTGCAGATCATCCGGTTGGATGGATAGGCGACAGGCGGGCGCTTCGGGTCGCTCCAGTCCTTGTCCTGGGTGACGCGCATCAGGAAGTCGAGCAGCTGGCGCGCAGAGGCGTTAAGCTCGAAAGCCGGGATCGCATCATCCCAGATGGCCCAGATTTCGGCCTTGGTTCGGATATGCTCGCTGCTGTACTGTCGCGCGCAATCGGTCGCCCTGGTGTGGGCGGCTGTGGCAGGTCTTAGGCCATGAAACATCGTTGTCCCCTTCCATGCGGAGCGGGAACGCAGGCAAAAAAAAGCCGTGGCGCCTAAAGCGCAGCTATTGATTCTTCGGGGGATTTGGGTAGACTGACCCTAAGTTGTTTCAGAGCTCGCAATTCTGAACATTAGGTGGTCAGGGTCAGTCCACTCGATCCCCCAAAAAGAAGGTCCGGCACTTGCCGGGCTTTTTTTTTGCGTTCTCGTTTTCTCCAGTTTCGATCGTTGGCAAATCAGTTGCGACGCAACGGTATGTGATTCACCCTGATTGTGGCAAGGCAGGATTATACGATCGTGAAATATTTCCATGCCATAGAGTCAGGGTTCCCATCCCATCGCAGGGCGGAATTCGGGCAAATAAAAGCCGTGGCGCATGAAGCGCGGGCTCTTGCATTTTGTCGGGGAATTGGTAGGCTTGGACCCAAGTGATTTCAGAGCGGCAATTCTGAAAGTTTGCAGGTGGGAGTGCCTAGTCATTCCTCCGAAGAAGGTCCGGCTCCGGCCGGGCTTTTTTTTTGCGTTATCGAGATCTCCAAGATGGTGAAATTCGGCACGGGGCGCACTTGCGCTTGAGTCGCGACCGTATGTGATTCCGCCCGGCAGTGCTAGATCGGGTTATACTATAGTGATATTTCCTGGCATATTTGTTACGATTTGATGGGAATCAGGGTTACGTGGTGTGAAGGGGAGACGGGTTGAGCGTGATTGTTTCATCCAATCGGATACTGAAACAGGCCCGAAAAATAACCGAAACAGGGCGCATGCGGCTCTTACAATCAAGTGGCATCGGAGTCATAGATTCGCGGCGGTGGCGAAGGGGAGGCCATTCTCTGGCTGAAAGTGAAGGTTTGGGATGCCGCGACATCAAGGTGCCGGTGGCGGTCGGAAGGACGGTGTGAGTAAAGCAGTGGACGACGAA
Source organism: Aminobacter sp. MET-1 (assembly GCF_026521175.1). Taxonomy (NCBI): domain Bacteria; kingdom Pseudomonadati; phylum Pseudomonadota; class Alphaproteobacteria; order Hyphomicrobiales; family Phyllobacteriaceae; genus Aminobacter; species Aminobacter sp. MET-1. Next base: position 33,398 of record NZ_JAMSHL010000014.1, read on the forward strand.
AAATTGCATCAGCGGCTTAGCAAGGCGCTTATCCGCATCCGTGACGAGCACGGTTTGCTCAACAAGGAGATGGCAGAGAGGTTGCAGGTCACGGAAGGCTACATGTCTCAAGTTTTGCGTGGTCGTCGTGACGTTCGTCTGTCGATGCTGAATCGCATATCCAAGGAATTCGGGGTGGACGCGTCGGAACTGATCGGGGATGACGATCTGGACGACGATGGAGACGGTGGAAAAAGCGGGGGCGATGAGCCAGGGCGCAAGCGTCGCTCTAAAATAGCCGAGCCGCCGCATGAAGGGGCGATACCGGCGTTATGATGACGGCTGCCTGGAGTGATGTTGAGCACGAGCAAGCTTGAAGATCAGCTGGGCGGTGTCGCCCTTGCGATGATTTTTTCGTTCATGGCGTACCGGGAGGCTGTCGAGATTGCAGACAGCTGGGCCGGAGTTTCACTGATTGGAACATTGGCGATCGCCGGGAAGGTGGCGTGCCTGGCTTTCCTCGGCCTGGTGCTGGCGCTGACGATCGTTCGTCATGATGTGAAAAGCGTGGCAGCGGGTCTGGAGCCGCGCCTGACGGCGATCGGCGGCACGTTCTGCCTCTTGCTGCTGATTGGGTTTCCCAAGGGGTCGCCGCCGGCGGCGATCGGCGTCCTGTCGAACATCCTGATCGTGGTTGGCGCCAGCCTGTCATTCTGGTGCGCCATGCGGCTCGGGCGGTCGTTCGCGGTTGCGGCCGCGGCGCGGCAGCTCGTTGTGAGTGGACCTTATGCTCATGTGCGCCATCCGCTTTACGCGGCCGAGGCGCTGACGGCGGTGGGCGTCGTGCTGGCGCATTGGTCGCCGGCGGCGCTGGCTATGCTGATCGTTTGGGGTGTGTTGCAGTACCGACGTGCCGGCAATGAGGAAAAGGTACTCGCAGCGGCCTTTCCCGACTATGCGGTCTATGCGGCAAAGGTGCCGCGCCTGATTCCGTCGTTACGCGCCTACGAGGCTGAAAGAGAAAGCCCGCGAGGATCGCGGGCTTGAGGAGATTGACCGACTAAGCCGCGGTTCAGTGTCTAAGGTTGAAATAGTGGCGGGAGATCTTGCCGGTCTCCTTGTTGCGAATGTCGAAATAGTAGGGATCCTTGCGCTTTGCGCGCGGGAAAGTGGTGGTCGTGGAGCAGAGCTGGTCGGCGACACGACGGGCGCGCGTGTAGTAGCCGGGCTCGTCGCGATCAATGAGCGAAGAGCAAGCGACCTGGACCGGCTTAGCACAGCCCGGAATCGATCTTTCTCGTCCGTTATCACCGCCGCCGGTGCCAGCCGAGATGTTCACCGGCGTGGAGCCGGCCGGGCAGTCTTCATATTCTTCGCGACCGGGCTTGCCGGTGCCAGCTTGTGGGCAGGCCGGCCAGTAGCCGGGATGAACCTTGCGGATCGCAAGCAGCTTCATGACCGGCGGAACGCAGTAGGGCACGCCTTGCCAGGACGGATTTTGAGAGGCGACGCAAAGCAGGATTTTGCATCCGAATTCCGCGTCCTGGGCCGCCGCCTGACCGGCCGAGAGGCCGAGCATCGCGCCGGCGATTGCTGGAAGTAAGTACCGGATAGGTTTCATGATGTTTTCTCCTCGTAAATTTCGTAATCAATGCTCGGATGTCCAAACGCCACCGATCTTCACAAAACGGAGTGTTTTGGGCATTTGAGTTCCATTCTTTGTCACGACCAAGCCCGAGCAGACGACGCCTGGGGTAACAGTGTCTTTTTGACATTCATCAACACTGATCGATCCACCCGAGAAAACGCCGGACTGGAGAGCCGCTGAGGCTTCTTCGCTAGTGGGTGCATCAAGGCGCGATGCTTCTTGATACTCATCGACCTGCTTCTGCAGCGTTGCAAGCTGGGTGGTGAGGTCGGCGATCTTGGTTGCCTGGACATTGTTGGCGACTGCGTAACCACCACCTACGCCGATAAGCAGAGAGACGAGGCCGGTAATGCTCAATGAGACGGTCTGGTTCATGGTTGCTGCCTCACATTATTGGTAATCGGTGATGCCGAGCCGCTTCATCACCTTGGCGGGATCGGTATCGCAGTCATTCTTCCAGTCCGGGTGTTGAGCGCAGGCGTATGCGTACTGGCTGAGAGCCGCGTTGGAGAGATCGGCGAGTTCGTTGCCTTTCTCCATCCATTTGCGGACCTCGTCTGGTGTGCAGCCCATGCCGCCGGCGCCGCACTGAGCGGGATCGAGTTGAGCGGCCGGTGGTTGCGAAGTCTGCGCAACGGCAGTGGCAATCGGCGACGCTGCCGAGGCAGAAAACACAAGTGCGATCAGAAAAGTCTTCATAATTAGCCTCGCGGGGTAGTGTCGTTTGATCCTGGAGAGGGCGGCGGCAAGGGCAGGCCGGGGATTCCCGGTTCCTGGGTAGGAGATGGCGTGGCCGGTTTCGTAGGAGCGGCAGGTTTGTAATTCCACGGAGGCGGAAGCTTTGGATCTGACCAGATGCCGAAGCCGAGACCGCGAGCGCGGCGCTCTATGTCGAAATAGGCCGGTACCTGTGGTTCGCCGGGATAATTGAAAGCGTAGCCGATGCCGTCGGCGATAGCCGTCGCCGCCAGATTTGTTTCTTCAACGAAGCAGTGAGCGAGCAGGGTGCCGTTAGTATCCCGAGTGACGGGGGCGCAGTTCACGTCGCGTTTGAGCGTGCGCAGAATGAGCCAGGCGCGGGCGACCTGGCCGGCAGGCCACTCAACCCCGTCGGTGTTGGCGTTTTGCTCCAGTCTTGGCGCGAGATAACCGGCGATGCGAACGGGCTGTTTCGGTTCCAGAAATTCGATAGTCGAGCCGTCCAGAACCTGCACACGGCCATAAATCTGCTTCGGCAGCATGATGTCGAGTGAACTCTGGGCGAATGCCGGGGTTATGCCAAGGATGGCGCAAGCGACAAGCATAGGACGTGACTTAAGAATGATCATGGTTGTGTGGCCGTAGTCTGCGGCATCTTTTGCTTCTGCTGGTCGAGCAAAACGGCGACGGGATGTGGCATATCAGAATAAGCCCATAGGCCTGTGCGGGCGGTGCGAGCGCCTTCTTCCGCAACGCGGTAGCCGGGTACGATGAGCTGACCCTGCGAGCCGGTGGCGGCAAAGCCCCACCCCTGCGCGATCATGAAGGTTGCCAGATCGTAGCCAGTTTTGCCTGTCGTCGTTTGACAGACGACGAGCATGTTATTGACGTCGAGTTCGTGAACAGTCGTGCACACTGGCTTGGCGTCGCGAATGATAGCTTGCGCCATAATCAGATTGAGCTCGCCGCAATCGCGCTTGACGCCTTGTGAGAGTGTAATCGAGGTGCCGCGGAGGCATGATTGCAAGCCGTAGAGGCGGTAGCGTTTGCCATTCGCAATCCAGCTGTCGCCGCTTTCGAACTGCGCCTCAGTCGGAAATGGCGAGAAGTTTGACGGTGGGGCATTGCCGGCTGGATCTGGTGGCTGTGCTGGAGATCCGGCAGACGGTGCCGGCTGTGCTTGAACTTGAATTGTCGACGGTGAAGTCGGCAAGGTCGGCAGCACGTAAAAATGAACGTATGTGAGCGATCCGGCGATGACAGCAATGAGCATGATTGTCGAGACTCGCATCAATTCATCTGAAGATTGCGATATCGTTCGCCGTAGGGGTGAACGAAGGATGAGTTGGCCCAAATGCCGGCCTTGGCCTTGGCGGCGTCAGATTCAGCGGCAGCATATTCGGGAAAGAGCGGCATGCCGTTGGGTGAACGTGCCGCGAAAGCGAAGCCCTGACGAATGATGTACTCGGAGAGCGGCTGGACGCTATCGTCTTCCTTGATGAAGAAACACTCGGCAAAACGAACGGGTGGATTGCCAGTGTTTGTAGCAAGAAAATGGCATGGAAATGCACCACCTGCAGGTGCCGACGCGGTCTGGAGCGCAGCGTTAAGCCCGGCGAGTGAGATCATCGAGCATGAGGCACTACTGGTACTCATGCGGAGCTGCTGGGTGGAAAGGCATCCCTGTATGCCGGCCAGCTTGATCACGGTGTTGTTTGCATCAATGAATGCGGCACCGGTCAATGCGGCTTCCGGCGTGACGGTTTCGAGCTTGAGTGAATTGATCAATGAAGCTGGATCAAGGGCCGTTTGTGGCCCTGGTATCAGGTCGCGACCTTGCGAATACGCATTCTGATAATAGTCGACAAACTTGGCAGAACTGGGCGACGCCTGCTGCTGGGCAGCGACGTTCGCCGTTGAAGCTGCCAGTGCAGCTAAAATCCTAAGAACTAGTCCGCGCATCTCACCACCGGCTTTTGGAACCGACGACTTTATGCTATAAAAGAAAATTACACGACAGTGCAAGCGGCTAAGCTTGGAAAACGATGGGCAAAGTGCGGTGATTGATAGGTTGACCAAGACAATGGCGGCCGTGGGACGCCTAGCGTTGTGGTCAGCCGTTGCAGCATGGACTGCTGTGAAAGTCCTCCTGTTTCTGGCTGCACTAGCGGTGGTATTGCCATGCATAGCGATCGTTGCATGGTTCGCGCTGTGGATTGGAACGGCATTCATTGATGCAGAGTTGAGCTTCGCAATCGGCGGCTGGGGCAGGGATGTTTACCAATCCTTCTTTTGGATCCAAGTCTGCTCATTGCTGCTTGTCGTGGTTATTGGCGGTTGGCTTTTTAGAGGAGCGCTGTCGGCTACGTTGAGGCCCGAAACTGAAGAAGAAAAGCGGAACCGTTTTGTTAACGACAACCTAATTGCCCAACGGAATCGCCAGGAAGACCAGGCGAAGTGGGAACAATCGATGGGTTATCGCTAAACGCGCCATCTTACGACGAAGAAACCCATCAGTGCCGCGCCAGCCGAGATTGCCAAGCTGGCGAGTGACAGCCAGTATGACCAGCGCAGCAATATGAGACTGATCGGATCTTCGATCTGGCCGATTACCCAATGCAAACCCAGCACGACGGCGAGGAAGAAAGCCGAAGTGAATGCTGCCAGGGCGGCGTTTTCTTCGGCTTTTCTGAGTGTGGCCTCTTTCCAGGACCGGGTGCGCGCGATCGGCGTTGGTACGAAATGCATAAGCGTTTCCACGGCCAGGATCAGCAGGGGATAGAGTGCCAACAGAAGAAACGGGCCGAAAACAAAGAGCCTGACTACGTGCTCGATCTCCCGGAACCTGTTGTCGAGCGGACCGATGAGCCAGTAACCGGCTCTGACCAGAAGTCCCGAAAAAATGATGAAGGCGAACAGCCGCAGGAAAAAGCCGATTGCGCTGGGCGGGTCGGCGGCGCGGCCGCTCAGCACCATGAGGCTCGTGAAGCGCCGCGGCCGTATGGCTGTGCAAGTTTGGCGTCGATGAGCGCCTTGGAAATATCGCCCTGATTTGTCAGAACCGCTACGAGTTTACGTTTATAGCGGTCCTGGCCGAACGGCGTCATTGAGACAATGCCGGATTCAAGCATTGCCTGCAGCTTGTAGGCCGCTGCAACGCCGGTCTGGTACTCATGCTGGCACTTGGCGCCGCCGGCTATCTCGGGCGCATCGATGTCCTTCAGCCGGTATTTTTCTCCGCCATGCCAGAACGTATCGCCGTCCACTACGCATTGTGATCGCTTGCCGTATGAGCAGAGCGGAAATGATCCTGATTGGGCCAGTGCCGGAGCCGGCGCAAGGAGGGCAAGGGAGATGATGGACAGGGTGATCTTTGACATGTCTGCGATTCTTATAATGTGACGATAGTGTAATCGTCAGGGTGTTTGAGCGTCAATCGTCAGTGTCAAATCGCCGAAAGGCTCACTGCGGATCTCCGGACCGAACAGGAGAGGGCCTGAATAGGGCGTTACGGCCGTGAGGTCGCGATGTGTGTCGATGGAGAACGAGATATGCGGCCGGAAAGACGGCAGCCCCCAGCTGGCGCCAGCGAGGCGGTAAGCTGCGTATCGCCGTTGTAACGTTTTGGAGCCGAACGTCAGCACGACCATCTCTCCGAAGCGGCGCACGGATCGCTTACTCGAGCGGCGAGCCATCAAGGGGGCGCAAGACAGGGCTGGCATTGATGACCAGTCAACTGCGATGTGGCTCAGCATGATGGTGACGTGCAGGTCGGAAGCTGGAAGGCAGTCCTGGAAGCCCTCAGCTTTCGCCCATGTCAGGAGGTCCGGACCGTCAAGAAGGGGCCGGCGGACGAACAGTGGCCTTGCAACGGTCCGACCAGGCGCTGCGGTTGCTGGCGCGGGCAATAGCGCCGGATTCTGCTGCCGGCCCCTCCGTTGGCGGGTGGAATTGGGGCCGTTCGTAGCGGTCACAATGGCGCGGCTCAGTTGAAGGTCTGCCGATCGGGCAGATAACAGCGGGCTCGATTCTCCGCGCTCCAGTAAGGCGGACGCCAGGTGTCTTCAGCCTGTGGGGTCGCAGGATCAATGTCGGCCGCGCATGGATGATCTACCGGGATAGGGCGCAAGGGGCGGCCTTTAAAGCTTAGGGGATCAATCGCCGGGTCTGTTTCGACGGTAACAGCGGCGATGACGCCATAGCCGTCCTTGCGCAGCGCACCGATCTGACGGGCATTGTCGATTAGGGAAGCCGTTCGATCCGGATCTCCGGACGCCGTCCACGAGACAGTTTCGGCGGAAATCTGGCGATAGCGGGAGAGGTGGCCCTTGAACTGACCGCGCGTGATCTGGACTTTGGCGATGCGGCTGTTGCGGCCAGGCTCGATGAATTGTGGGGCGTCGGCGAGATCGCGCATTGTTCGGATCCCGCCTGTTTTGATGTGGCGGTCTTCCAGGGCGGATGAGAAGGTGGCCGAGCTGGCGAGAAAGAGACCGTCGATCGCTGAGATCGGGATTGCGTCGAGCGGGTTGCCGGCGAAGGTGCCGAGGGCGCGCATTTCGTCGAGAATGATTTTCCGGGAGGCGTGCGAACTGACGACCGGGAGGAAACAAGGGATAGACAGTCGGGATCATCGCCGCTCATGGTCCAATTGGTTCAAGCGCCGCGTCGATGCGCCGCCGCTCGACCCGTCGCGGTTCCATTTCTATCAGCATGATCCGGTTCGAGGACACTTTCCGGAAACTTTCGAGGTGGTGAGAATGGAATTTGAAGGCACTTCGTTCCGTTCGCCAAGCTGGCAGCGCCTGCCCTGCGTGCCTGCGGCAATACGGGATGGCCAGGCAAATGCGGCACATGCTGTAGTCGCAGGCTTCGCCGCAGTTGAGCGGCGACCGCAGGCTCTCGCCGGATAGAATCCAGAAAAGGCAGGCGAGACATGGAAACGATCATCATGGGAGCGGCGGATGGATGATCTACGAGGCCGATTGGTAGAGATGCGGCGCGTTCTAAAAGCAGGGATCAGCGACGACTGGAGAACGCTTGTCGCACTCCTTGTCGCTGTTGCGTCCGGCATCGCGATTTTCAATGGTTATGACAGGACTTCGTGGCTGCTTGCAATCATCGCCGTGCTGATCTTTCTGTACGAGCACTGGATCAGAAGACGATCATCCAAATAGGGAGAGGGAAGCCGTTCGCGGTTCCAGCAAAGGCACGATTGGGAGATTGGGAAAGACCATGAAACCGTGGGCAATCAGCTTAAATGGCGACATATTGGGTCAAACGCTTCTGGCCTTTGACGGCCAAAGCATCGCCCGCGACAGTCGCGAAGCAATGCGCTTCGATAAGGAGGAAGAGGCGCTCGCCTATATCCGGACAAACGGCCTGAACATTACGCTAGTTGGTAGCGACCCTGTACCCCAATGGGTGATGCCAACTGGCTACACTCACCAGTAGCTCTAGAGTGGCCTGACAGGCACGAACGACGATGGTGAATGGTAGCGGTAGGTGGTTGCGGCTGGGCGCGAAGGAGAGCACATGACTGAAGAAGAGGCGCAGACGCTGTTCTACGAAAAAAGACAGCAGTTGATTGAACACTCTGACGGCAGGATCGGCCATATCATTGGGATCATCTATCCTATTCCGAAAGGCAGTCGTCCTGCAAAGGTAAGCTTCAGGCCGCGCGGCGCCCTCCATGCCGAAGACTGTTCGGCGGATCAGCTTGCCGTCTTCGATGGATCAAGCTCTGTAAACTGATGGCGGCGAGCCGACAGACTGCAATCCGCTTTGGGACGAGGACGCCAAGGACATCGTGCCTGAAAGAAAACCCGGGTGGCAGGGCCACTCATGATCGCGATAATTGAGATTCATGCCCCGGACTAACTGACAAGTTACAAAAAAGGCAGGAGCGAATGAGAAAGACGCCCTTGGACCCGAACGTCGCCGATGTAGCGCCGGAGTCGCATGTGCTCACCGGTTACGATGAGGAGCATTTCGTCACCTATTTGCGACTACTCGATGCGGACGCGGACGACGCAGACTGGCGCGAGGTGGCAAGAATTGTGCTCCATATCGATCCGGACAAGGAACATGACCGGGCAAGGAAGGCATGGGAAACGCATCTTGCTCGTGCGAAATGGATGACCACACACGGTTATCGCTACCTGCTGCAAGGCGGCGCGCCGCATTGAAGACGCCGGCTTATCGTGGTGGAACTCGACGCCGAATCCGAACAGGCGGTTATGGTTGGCACGCGCTCAATCAGTGAGCCGAAAATGGGATAGAGGATGACAGAAGGCGAGAACACAAGCGCGCTGGTGAAAGGTCCGGTATTGCTTGGCGCGCTGCTGATGGTGCTCGGTGGCCTGATGATGGCGTGGCTGCCGGCCGGTGTGGGCTGGATCTTCGGGATCGGCGGCCTGGTCGGATTTGGACTGTGGTGTCTGGCAGCGTATCGCGTCTATAGCGGGAACGTTGACAGATAATATTGCTGCTACGGCAGCGCCTTGAAGATATTCATCCAGAAGCCGTATTCGTCTTCCTGGGCGTCGCACCATGCATGGAAAGCGCAGGTGGCGGCGACGGCCTTGACGTCTGTCATGTCGATTGAACCGCGGCGCAACTGGTGAGCTCTTGAGCGCAACGAGGCGACGACGGTGGGCTCGTCGATGACGGTTTCCAGGAAGCCCGTTAGCGCATTCTGGGCTTGCGCCCGCAGATCGGTCGAGGGGATAGTCGCGATGAAGTCGTCGACTGTCACACTCTCCTCGGGTGGCGGCTCGGAATCCGGTCTTGCGAAGCCGATATAGAGGTGCAGTTCGGCGGCATCGTAGACCAGCTGCCAACGGCCGGTGATATCTTCAGCCAGGGTTCGGGAGATAATGGGCATGGGCTTGTCCTTTTCGCGAAAGGACAGCAGCTTTTGCGAGGGCTGGGTATCACCAGATTCCGGTATGGACACACGACATTGAACAGTGTCGCACCGTGATGTATATACAACGGCATATGCATACGGAGGCCGCAATGGCGCTATCCAGTGATGATCACCGTGAGGCTAGGCTTTTCCGCAACAACAAGAGCCAGGCTGTGCGCATCCCGGCCGATTTCGAGCTCCCCGGCGAAAAGGTGATGATTCACCGCGAGGGAGATCGGCTGATCATAGAGCCGATACGCCGCAAGGATCTGCTGGAAGTGCTGGCTGGTCTGACGCCGCTAGGGCCGGAGGATGAATTTCCCGACATTGATGATGGCCTGCTGCCGTTGAAGGAAATCCATCTTTGAGCACGCTCTACATGCTGGACACGAATATCGTGTCTGAGCTTGCCCGCAGGCCGCAGGGTGTAGTTGCGGGTCGGATTGCCGAGGTTGGGTCGAATGCGGTGTGCGTCAGCATCATCACCGCGGCCGAGTTGCGCTATGGATGCGCCAAGAAGGGATCAGTGAGGTTGCTGGAGCAGATTGAGGCCATCCTCGGGAGTATGCAAGTGCTTGCGCTCGATGTGCCGGCAGACGCCGAATATGGCGGCATACGGGCTGAACTGGAGGCAGCTGGCAGGCCCATAGGACCGAACGATTTATTCATCGCAGCACATGCGTACGCCCTGGGGGCGGTGCTGGTGACAGGCAATACGAGCGAGTTCACACGGATTCGGGAGTTGAAGGTCGAAAACTGGTTGGGATGAAGCTCGACTAGCTGGGAAGCGAATGACCGACCCGTTGGCGGAAGGGAGCGCAAATCGGGTGCTAGATATCTTCCTCCGGTTGGAGGCCTGGGTGTTGTTCTAGCAGGATTCTGATGGCCTCTGGGGCATCGGGATCGCCTGCATCTTCTGCTTCGCGAAAATAGCCGAGCGCCTTGGCGGGCGACTTTTCGCAACCAAGGCCGTCCCAGTAGAGCAGGCCGAGGCAATAGGTTGCAGAGGCGCTGCCTCTCAAGCGAGCATGCTCGTACAGTTCGTTTGCTTTGGCATAGTCGCGCGGGACGATATCTCCCAGCCTGTAACTCTGCCCGAGATTGAAGTATCCGCTCCGATGGCCGTCCTTCGCTGCCATTCTGTACCAGAAGAGTGCCTTGCGCGGATTGCGTCGGCCGCTCACTCCGTTTCGCCAGTCGTAGCCGATGGAAAGCATTGAATTTGCGTCCCCCAGTTCGGCGCCCTTGGTCATGAGTTCGCGGGCTTTGACACCGTCTTTGGGCAATCCGGCGTCGCCTTTTTGGTAGAATTTCCCGAGATTGCCCATCGCGACGGGATTTCCGGCTGCCACGGCGCGTTCATAATAGTTGCGGGCTGCAATCATGTCTTTTGGCAAGCCGTCGCCGTGCTGGGACATGCTGCCCAGATTGTTCAATGCATCGCCGTCGCCGAGTTCGGCGGCACGCATATACCACCCGAGCGCGGCCTTGAAGTTGCGAGGCCTATCTCGATCACCCTGATCGAAAATATCGCCGAGCACATAGGCAGCCTTTCCGTCGCCGGCCTTGGCCAGGGCGGCAAGATCGTTCGGCATCATGTCGTAGAGGTTGTCGGGAGCATTCTGGTGTGCGGGCAATGGCGGCATACGTTCATATTTGCGGTCGGCGCGTCCGTTCAGCCACTTTCGAATTGTATTCAACATGCCTTGAGGAGATCCCCGATCGTGATAAGGCCGGCTGCGTCGCCGGCCTGCTTTGTTATATGGTGAGGTGGCCCCTGATTATTCTGAGAATTTGGCTGATCAGGAGACGACGGTCAATCTGGAGCGCTCGAGGGCGAGATCGAATCCGGTTGGCGCGCCGTTTGTGAGGCGCGGGATGATGACCGGTCGGTAGCAGGTGACGCGTTTCGCGAGATCAGTGATTGCGATTTGGGGTGTGAGGCCGAAGGGTGTTGCGTCGGCGTCTTCCGGGGTTTTGCCGTCGTCGGCGAAGATCATGCAGCGGCCGGCGATGAACGGTGATTTGTCGATGGTGATGAGGCCTGTCGCATAACCTTCGAAGCACAGGGCGTCGTGCCAGGCGAGGTATCTGACGCCGTCGATTTCGAAGGGCAGGACGTCGAATGTTTTGGCGGAGAGGATGAACTGCATCTGGTGACCGGTGTCGTGGCCGAGGCGATCGGCTGGATCGTGGATGGCTGCGATGGAGAGGGTTCCGGTTGTCGGGTCGATGAGGTAGCCGGCGGTTTGGCTTGGCATTTTGGTCTCCGGGTATGGACAATTGTGCTGAAGGCGGGGCGCACGCCCGGCCTTCTCCTTGCCGGCGAAAGGGGGGATGGCGGAAAGCGTCAGCGCAGCGGTGAGGGTGCGCATGGAGGTTGCGCCGCAGGCGCGACCTAGCTGCTGCACCTGAGGCGCAAGGTGGCGCTTTGCGACGGTAAGGGGGGCTTGTCCCCCTTGGGTCGCGTCTTAAGATGATCGTTGAAGATTAGGTTCGCTGGCTGGTCCAGCGAGGCGAATACGGTGGCGGGCAAGCGCGGCGGTGATGACGGCTGCAAGAGCGATCGTCACCCGGATGGGCCGAGACCCGTGTGCGGGGCTCGGTGCCGCAGGCATAGAGCGCGTCCGCGTAGCGGCTTGCACTGGAGTGTAATTTACGGGAAAAGTTGGCGTCGCCGGAACTGGCGTAAGCGAGGCTGCGCCGGCGTGCTTGGCGGGTTCTGGCGATGAAATTGCGGATGGCTCCGCAGCGGGATCAGCAAACGGCGGGGAAATTGGTGCGAATGCTGAAAGCGACGGGAATTCAAGCACTTCTGGCGGAAGATAATCTCATTACATTGGAGCGTACGGCGCACGCGGTACGGACCTGCATGCGCGAATTGCAGATGGAATTGCCGGCCTTGGAGGAAGGGCGATTGGTCCGTCACACCTACGAATGGATGATCAAATCGGGATTTCTGGGTGCTTCTTACGAGCAGATTCTGGAGAAGACCCGGCAAGGGCTGGAAACGGAAATAGATCAAGAAATACAAGGCGTAACGGCGACGGCCTTAATCATAAACGATACCTCCCTTCGGATGCGAAGTAAGCGTTTTTGGTGGCGAATTGAGCAGCATCGCAAGGTCGTGATCGCAGTGCTCTTTGTGCTCTTTGTGATCTTGGCAGGCGTGGTGACGTGGCAGGTCCTGAATTTGTCGGAATCTGCGTCGATTGCGCCGGCGGCAACGGCCATAGAGAAATAGCGGCCGGGAGGCATGTGGACGGACGAAGTGTTCGGCCGGCGGTTCCGAAGGAGCTGCCGGCCGTATTTTCGAGAGTGATTGCGATCATAAAAATTCTACTGTAGTGAAATTCTGACGATATCGGAACGAGGTTTTCGATTTGGCGGAAGACGAGGTTGGCGGCTCAAGGGAAGAGGGGCCGCAGCGCTTTGTGATCCAGGCGGAAGGCGAGGAGAACGTGTTGGCGTTGAGGTTGGCCGAGGCATGCCTCGACGAGAGCAAGGGCGATGTGCTGCGGGCTTTGGTCACTCTGGCTGGACGGGCGCTGATTGCGCAATCGCTGATGTCGACCGGGATGGCGCGGGGAACGGTGAGCATCTGGCCGGAGGAAAAGCAGGATGGTTGAGGCGCGGCAGGCGAGCGTTAACGCGGTGTTTTCGCAGGATTGGTTCCTGGTGCCGGCACAGTTCGATTGTGGGCAGTGCGGGGCGCAAAGCCGAAGCTATGGCGTGGTGCTGGGTCCGATGAGCCAGATCGTTGACGGCGTCATCGACACAGAATGCAGTGTGGGATCCGCGAAGAGTGTGAACCGTCTCGGCATTTACGGCGTGGTGCGCAGCTGGAGGTCGGCCGACTTGCATGGCTGTGATTTTGTGGCGCAGCGGGCGGAGGATCTGTTGCAGCTGCGCGAGGGCGTGATGTCGCTTGTGTGCGAGCATTGCGGCGAATCTGGCGGTCTTGACCAGGTTGCCGATGCGGTGATGGAGAATTTTGTGCAGTGGGGTGCGCAGCGGGCGATGTTCAACGAACGGCAATTGATCGTCGCAGAGGCTGCTGAGACCACCAATTTCCATGATGGTACGATCATTGAGGTGTCGGAGACGATCGGGCCGTCATTCGCGGTTGTAGCGCGTGGTGCGTGCACGGATCCGGGCGGCAAAGATGGGACGGTCGAGTTCATGCTGGATCTGGGTAGTGGTAGCTATGCCTGGTCGGCTCGCTTTGGCGGCAAGGGGGCCAAGACGGATTGGACGGCGGTTGCTGCGATCGGCGGGCGAGAAGTCGGCGTCATGGTCGAGCAGCTCGGGCAGGCCGGCATTGTCGTGAGTTCGCTGAGCTGCACTGATGATGCCGGAAAGGTTTGTGTTTTTGCGTATGAGCAGATCGTCGAAGGTCTTGTGAATGATGGATATGGCTGGTCGGAGAAGGCGGCATAGGATGCGGATTGGTGGACTTATAGCGCTGGCGGCGGCGGGGATTGCATTGACGGCTTGTGCATCAGGGGTGAGGCCACAGACATATGCCGTGTCGCATCCGTGGGCCGGGCTGAAGCTGACGAAATGTCGAGGTTATGGCAATTTCTCGGAGTGCCAGTTGGTGCAGACGACGGTTTCGGCCTATGTCGGGACCTGGTTGGGGCCAGTGCAGCAGAGAAACCGGCGGTTCCAGGCGCTGGGCGATCAGTACCAGTATCAGGTCACGTCCTGCTATGAGATCGTTCGGGTGAACCCGCCCTTGCCGAACTATGTCTGCACGATCGTCGGCTATCGAACTGGAGCCGATGCCGGCTCGGTTTTCGTGAAGGGCGGGACGGCGGTGAAGCTTGCTAAGTATCTCGGGAATCGGGAGCAGTTGCGTTATCGCCGCGAGCGCGATCCTTGGGATCGCAAGGGCGGGTAGATCAGCCTTGATGGCTGTGTGGCGACATGCTGTTTGCGATCTGACAAACAAAAAATGTGACGGTGGTGACATTTTTTAGGCTTGCGCCGCGCGAAAAAGATTCTACTAGAGTGTAAGATAGAGCGCCAAAAACGTTCAGGTCTTACAGATGCGGGCAATGCCAACGAGATGGACGCGCGGTAGCGTCTTGCAATTAGCGGCTGTGGCGCTGTTGTCCACGGCCGCGTCTGGATTCGCGCAGCCGCAGGATTATCCGGCGGTCGTGGTGAGCGTCGATCCGGATTTGGCGCCGCTGAGCGACAGCGCATTTTCACAAAGGTTCGGGGAGGCGGCATCGGCGCCGAGGGCGGCGGCGGCCGATGTTCCGTCCAGGCGCAAGGAGGCGGCACGCTCGTCGGCGAATGTGTTTGCCTATGCGGATGGGCCGATACGGGTTGAAGCACCGCGTGATCTGTCTGTAGCCAAGACGGCGGCAGAAGCGACGGAGCAGCTGGTGACGGGTTCCATCGGCGGCGGCGAGACAGAAGTGCGTCAGGATCTGATAGTCGGCATACCGGAAGAATATGCGGGGCTGATTGTCCAGGCGGCGCGCGACGAGGGTGTCGATCCGAATTTGATGCTGGCGATCGCGCGCACGGAAAACGGCGCGTTTGATCCGCAGGCTGTGAGCAGCGCCGGCGCAATCGGCTTGATGCAGATGCTGCCGGAGACGGGGCAGTCGTTTGGAGCCGAGGATCTGAATGATCCGGTGCAGAATGTGCGGGCCTCGGCACGTTTCCTGAAAGTGTTGGTCGACAAGTACGCCAATCCGGTTCTGGTTGCGGCCGCCTACAATGCGGGCGAGCCGAAAGTGGATGTTCGCACGTCGATGCCGCTCATTCGCGAGACGGCGGACTATGTGACGCGCGTCGTTGGTCTTTACACCAATGCCTACAAGGCAGGCGACATCGGAAAAGTTGGAAAGCCGCGGGGTGGAGTAAGCGCCTCGGGATCAAGGCAGGTTTCAGGTCGCGGCGGAAGTCGTGCGCGATCGTCGATGTTGGTGTTTTCAGCGAACGAGCCCGTCCTTGAGGGGGGCGCCACTGAGGAGCAGGCGCAGGATCCGAATGGTCCTGTGAAAATTAGAAAGGAAGGCAGTCTATGAGCAGCGTAAAGACATTTTGGGCGGGCCTGAAGGACGCCGCTAAGGAAGGGTGGAATTCTCCGCGCAGCCAGAAGCTGGTGGTGCATTCGGTCATGGCGACGGGTACGGCTGGCGTGCTTCTGTTGACATCGATGGAGCCGGCAGCGGCGCAGAACCTTCAGGCTCTTGAGAGCGCGGCACAGCGTGTCGTGCAGTTCTTCACCGGGCCGTTCGGCCGGTCGGTTGGCGCGATCGCCTTCATCGGCATGTTTATGGCGGCGGCGTTCGGCTACTGGAACTGGGGCGCGTTGCTGCGCGTCGGCGGCTCGTTGGCGGGCATGTTCGCGGCGGCCGAGCTGGTCAGCTTCCTGGCTGGTGGTGGTGGCGGTGGCGGCACGCCGTGATGTGACGCGCCATGGCTGAGCAAGACGACATCGAGGAAGTCGAGACGTATCGCGTCATCTTGGCGATGACGCGGCCGCCGACGGTGCTTGGCATTCCGTACAGTTTCTTTCTGGCAGAATGCTTTGTGTCGTTGATGGCGTTTTTGGCGCTGGGGTCGATCCTGTGGTTTCCGGTCGTCTTCACGGTGTTGCACGCCATTTTGTACGTGGCGTGTACGAAGATCGATCTGTGGCTGTTCGACATCATCGCGCGCAAGTCGGCTTGCGGCGTCAATCCGGTTGGCCGCAGGCTGGGCGGTGGTTTGACCACATACGGGAAATGAGATGACGACAGTCGCGGGTGCATTGAGGGGTAATTTGTCGCGCGGATGGGAGATCTTCGCGGACAAGGGGGTGTCGACGCATGTCCCGTATTTTGCGCCGATAGAGAATGGCATTGTGCGGCTGAAGAATGATTGCCTGGTGACGACGATCCGGCTGAACGGGTTTTCGTTCGAGACGGCGGACATCGACTATGTGAATTTGCTGCAGAGGCAGCGCAATTCGGCATTCAGGGCGATTTCGGGCCTGGGCAGCTTTGCGATCTATACGCATGTCATTCGCCATAAGGTGAAGCCGTCCTTGCCGGGCAATTATGCTGATCCGTTCATGGCGCGGCTGGACGAGGTCTATCAGTCGAGCATTTCGAAAAATGAGATGTTCGTGAACGACACCTATGTGTCGGTGGTGGTTCGGCCGGTGTTCAAGAAGGGGTCGTTGCTCAGCCGGATCATGGGCGCCGGCGGTAATATGGTTGCCCGGGAGCAGTTCCGCGCGATGCGTGACAAGCTGGTCGAGGCGACGCGGGCGATGGAAAAGAGCCTGGATGCCTATGGTCCGAAAGTTCTGCGCGATGTGAAGCGCGTTGAAGTGAAGATGCCTGACGGGCGTCGGATTTTCCGCGATATCAGTGATGATATGGTTCTGGAGCCGGACGCGCGGGTTGTGTGGTTTTCCGAGCAGGCCGAGTTTTTCTATACGCTTTTGAATGGTGGCCGGGTGCGGCCGATGTTGCTTGGAGATATGCCGCTGGACGAGATGGTGCCGGCGGCGCGCACGACATTCGGCAATCGCACGATCCAGCTCGAGGGCGATACGAGGGCCGACGATCGCTTTGCGGCGATGGTGTCGCTGAAAGAGTATCCGCCGGAGACCGGCGCCGGCATGCTCGACTTTATCATCAAGCAACCTTTCGAGATGGTGGTGACGCAATCTCTTTCGTTCGTCGACGATCAGTCGGCCCGATACAAGATCGACCGGCTGGATCGCCAGTTGTCGAAGTCGGATGAGGGCGGTTCCTCGATCCAGACGGACTTGGAGTTTGCGCGCGATGCGCTGGCGCGTAAGAACGTCGCCTATGCCGAGCATCATCTGACTGTGATGCCGATCGCCAAGAATATTGACGCCCTTGATGAGGCGGTTGCGGTGATCGGCTCCGAGTTCGGCGCGCTGGGTGCATCCTATGTGCGCGAGGATTGGAATTGCGAGCCGTGCTATTGGGCGCAGCTGCCGGGCAATCAGCCCTATATTGCGCGACGGGCGACGATATCGACGCTGAATTTCGCGGGATTGAGCAGCTTTCACGCCTATCCCTATGGCAAGCCGGACGGCAACCATTGGGGGCCGGCGATCACGATTTTCGAGACGACCTCGGGAACGCCGTTCTTCTTCAATTTCCATCAGGGCGATGTGGGCCATACGACGGTGTTCGGCCCGACCGGCTCGGGCAAGACGGTGATCATGGGTTTCCTGATCAACCAGGCGTACCGGGTCAATCCGAACCTGAAGACGGTGATTTTCGACAAGGATCGCGGCCTGGACATCATGGTTCGTGCCGCCGGCGGCACGTACATGACGCTGGAACCGGGCGAGCCGTCCGGCTGGAATCCGTTCTCGATGGAGAACAACGAAGAGAACCGGGTCTTTTTGTATCGGCTGATCAGCTTCATGCTGAAGCCGAACAAGGAGGGTGAGAACCTGTCGCCGCAGGAAGAGCAGATCATCCGCACGGCGATCAAGAACATCATGTCGACGAGCGATCCGAAGTTCCGGCGCATGTCGGCGCTGCGTTCGCTGTTGTCGGGGTCGCAGCGGACGGAAGCAAGCCTGCAGGCGCGGTTGGAGAAGTGGATTGATGACGGGCAGTACGCCTGGCTGTTCGACAATGCTGAGGACAGGCTGGACATTGCCAGGCCGATGATCGGCTTCGACATGACGAGCATTCTGGATGACCCACAGGTCCGCACGGCGGCGTTGCTCTACATGTTCCACCGGCTCGACCAGATTTATGACGGCAAGACCCCGGTGATCAATCTGATGGACGAGGCTTGGAAGCTGCTTGACGACGACGAGTTCAAGCGCTCGATGAAGGACTATTTCAAGACGATCAGAAAGCGCAATGGGCTGGTGATCTTTGGCACGCAGTCGGCTGACGACGTGGTGAAGTCGAGTGTCTCGCGCACGATCATCGAGCAGACGTCGACCAACATCTTCTTCGCCAATCCGAAGGCCGACGAGGACAGCTATCGCAAGCATTTTGGCTTGTCGGCGGCCGAATTCCGCTGGGTGAAGGATGGTGATCCATCGCAACGCTACATGCTGATCAAGCATGCGCGTGACAGTGTGATTGCGCGTGTGGACATGAGCCACATGATGGATTTCGTGAAGGTGTTGTCGGGCCGTGAGGACACGGTGCGGCAAGTCGAAATGCTCAGGGATGAGCATGGCGATGATCCGCGCGGGTGGTTGGACAAGTTCTGCGATTGGAGAGGGAAGGGCGATGATGCACGCAAGACTGCTTAAATCGGCGACGGCATGGCTGCTTTCGGGCGCCATGCTCGCGTCCACGGCGTCATATGCACAGGTGCCGGTGATCGACGGTGCGCGGCTGACGATCCAGAAGACGACGCAGCAATGGTACGACCAGTACCAGAAGAACCAGCGCACGACGCGCGGCAATGCTGGCGACACGACGAACAGCTTCGCGCCGGGGCAGGGCACTGGCGGGATGGATTGCTCGTCGTTCGGCGGCGGCAATGGATGGGGCGGCCAGGTTGGCCCGAACAATCCGCGCAATGCCTCGCAGGAACAGGTCCGGCAGATGGTGGCGGAGGAGGCGCGGCGCCAGGGCGTTGACCCGAATTTCGCGATGGCGATTGCCGAGCAGGAATCGCGGTTCCGTCAAAGCGCGGTTTCGCCGGTCGGGGCGCGCGGCGTCATGCAGTTGATGCCGGGGACGGCCAAGCAGCTGGGCGTGAACTCTTATGACATGCGCGACAACATCCGCGGTGGCGTGAAGTACCTGAAGCAGATCATGGCGATGTATCCTGGTCGGCTGGATCTTGTGGCGGCTGGTTACAATGCCGGTCCGCACAGGCAGTCGCTTCGCAATGGCAAGATCCCGCCGTTCAAGGAGACGCAGGATTATGTGCGCAAGGTGAGCGGCTATTACGAGCGTAACAAGCAGCAGAATGGCGACCAGACGCCGACGGGCAACCCGACGCCGGAGACGGTTTCGGCCGAGGCTGGTTGCGGCGAGGCCCTGAAGGAGGCGATGGACCGCAACACCGAGGCGCAGGTTGCTCGGGGACAGGAGTGGAATGCACTTGTCGGCAAGTCGCTCGAGCTCAACAAGCTGAAGCAGCAGTCGATGCTCGATCAGCTGAAGGGCGCGTCGGCGAGTTTGCGATCTTCAGGTGCTGGAAGTGACGATAATAGGTTTGGCGACGGCTCGGGCGAGATCGCTATGCACGAGATCCAGTGCCCGTCGTCTGTGGTCAATACTGGATCGACGCGGTGCTATGCGGTGCCGCCGAATGCATCGAGCGCGGATGTCGGGCGGATGCTGGCATATTTGCAGGAGCAGGCGCGCATCCAGGGACTGGAGTCGTCATTCGCGGCAATTGAAGACAATGTGGTTGGTTTGGTGACGGTTGTTGATAGCCGTCGGACACAGTGAGAGCGGAAGGAAAACAGGTCATGAAGAAGATTATTCTCTCGAGTGCAATCGGGCTGCTGGCATCGACGGCCGTGGCTTATGCGCAGGTGCCGGTGACGGATGCCATGAACATCCAGGTCAATCAGCAGATCCAGCAACTGACGTCGCAGATTCAGTCGGACACGACGGTCATCAAGGACAACACGACGCGGACGCTGCAGGCGATCACGGGTGATCGCACACAGGATGCCGGTCAGTTCTCGTCGCTGGCGACAGGAAGCGGCTTCTCGATGGGCCAGGCGCCTGACTTCGGCTCGATCCTGCAGGGCAATCAGGCGTCGTTTGGCGGCATTGGTGGGCAGTTCCAGAACATGGCAGCGCAGCTGATCAACGGCCTGAACCTGGTCAAGATGGTTAAGGATGCTGCGACTGGTGGCGAGCTTTCTGGCGCAAACAATGCTTACAATCAGGGCGTCCAGACGGTCACGACGTTGACAGCGATGACGGACGCAATGAACGCGGCTTCTAAGGAGCGCACCACCGCCTTTACCGGTGCCGCCGGCCAGATTGGCAAGGCGCAGGATTTGAAGGGTGCGCTGGAGCAGAACACGCAGATGGTGTTGCAGGGCAACCAGACAGCCAATGAGGCGGTGGGAGCTTTGAACAACTCGGTAGTGTTGGAATCACAAAGATATCGCGCGGCGTTGGCAGCTTCGTCACAGTCGTTGAAGACATTCTCTAAACTGCCGAAGAAAGGTGCGGGCGGGCAACAATCGAATGGCAAATCTGTCCGCGAACAGCTTCAGGAGTTCGAGGTGCAGTCGCAGTGAAGTATCTGATCGTACTGGCAATAATGGGTTGTGCGGCTCTGAGCGGCTGCGCAACCAAAGAGCTTTTGGCGAAATGTTCCGCCGATGAGAGCCCGGTAGCCGCGACGGCTTTTGCCGACGAGGGAAAGCCCGAAAATGCGGGCTTGGTGGCTGTGCAGCAGCTGGCGGACGATTGCGGGCCAATGAGGCCAGTCAATCAATTCTAGTCTGAAAGTACGGTAAATGGACCCAAGGCGCGCGTTAGTCGATTTCTACTCGGCAGCATTGCAGTATTTTAACGAGATAAACGCCGCGACGATCGGTCGTGCGTGGGGCCTATTTGCGGAGCATTCGGGCCTTGTCTCGTCGATATTGGCGCTCTTCCTGATACTTTACTTTATGTGGGGAGCGTTGGGGCGCTCTCACATCAGCGTGCAGGACATGGCGGTTACCGGCTTCAAGGTCGCGCTCGCTTACGCGTTTGTGATGTCTTGGGCTTTGTTCCACGAGAATGTTGGAAAGCTGCTTCTGGAAACGCCAGAACAGCTAGGCGCGGCTTTGTCAGCTCGAATGGGGGGCATTAGCGGCGGTACCAACATGGCGGATCAAGTCGGATTGGTGGCACAAAAGGTCTATGATTTCACGATGGAATTGTTTGCCGCTCATGAATCTGCCGCATGGCCAAACATCGTGGGTTCTTTGATCGTATTTATGGTGTTGGGCTTTGGGTTAATTCCGATGCTTTTGGTGCTTACCGGTGTAACATTGTTCGCCAAGATGATTGTAGCAGTTATGCTAGCGATCGGTCCTATAGCAATTTTATGCTACTTCTTTCCGATCTCAAATTTTGTGTTCGGAGCATGGGTAAAGGGGATCGCTTATGGCATGTTTGCCTTGCTGTTCACATACGTAATGGCAGGTTTTGCATTTGGGTTCATTCAGACATTTATCGATAAGATTAATACGGGAATGGCGGTAGAAGAGAGCGCCTTAGGCATCGCGATGGCGATGATTGCCTACATGCTTCTAGTTACTTTCTTCATTTTTAAAGTGCCGGATTTTGCACAAACATTTGCGTATGGCACTGTGATGTCTAACGTACTTCCTGGTGATGGCGGGCGGAGTGCTGCTGTCAGTGGAGCAACAAAAGTGGCGGCTGTGGCAACAGGAGGCAAGGCCGCTGTTGTCGCCGGTGCGGCTGGCGCCGCTTCCGCAGGTCGAGCCGCCATGGCAGCGGGTAGGGGTGGCGCTACCATGGGCCGTATGCTTGCCAATCGCATGAGAGGCCGGGCAGGTTAGAGATAGCGTGGTGCTGTTGCGGCATTGCATCACTTTTCGCTTTTCTTCTACTCTAGTGTAATTTAGGGTGCCTGTGGCATTGCCTCAGGCTCTAAGGTTTGACGGTGATTCTCGAAATCGATGCGGAGATGAATTCGAGTGGCGTGGTTCAAAAAAAAGGCGGCGACGGAGCCTGAGGGAAAAGTAGCGGGGCCTGAAGAAATCTATCAGCAACACCAGACATGGGGGGCGAGGCAAAAGTCACTCATGTCGCTGCTGGCGGTGGCTCTTGCGGCTGCTGGTGCAGCTGGATGGGTCGTAGCAGGAATTTCGGTCTATGCGTCGTCACAGCTGTTTCCGCTGAAGACGGTCGAAGTCGTTCCGCTGATCGTTGATAAGAATACCGGCTACATGGAGACGGTGACAACGCTGGAGAAAGACAAGTCGGTGTCTGAGCTCCAGGCGGTGAGGGCGTCATTCGTCGGCAACTATGTGATCAAGCGCGAAAGTTATGATCCACGCTATGTCGCTGACGCGTTCGATACGATCGCGATCTGGTCCGATCCGAACGGCAAAGCCTATCGCGACTACGAAGACCTGATGAACCCTGGCAATCCGCGCTCGCCGATCAAAGAAATTGGCGCGCAAGGAGACATCAAGACCAATTTGCTGTCTGTCAATCCGCTCAATGACACGACCATGAACGTGCGCTTCGAAACGGAGGAGCGCCGCCAGGGCGGCATGGCGAAGGTCGATAGGTGGTCGGCGACTGTTCGTTTTCGCAGGGCCAATCTTGAGATGAACCAGAAGGTTCGCCTGCTCAATCCTCTTGGTTTCGTGGTGACAGACTACACCAAGGTTCCGGAAATGATGCCGTCGGGGCTGCCTCAATGAGGCGGCTAGGGCTGGCAGTTTTAGCAGTAGCGCTGAGTGCGCCGATAGCGCATGCAGAGCTGCTGGCGCGGCCGGGCCGATATGATCCGCGCATTCGCTCTGTGCCATATTCTTCGGAGCAGGTTTTTGTCGTCACCGGCACCTACGGCATGGTCACGACGATCCTGTTTGGATCGGACGAACTGATCACGCAGGTCGTTGCCGGCGACACGGTGTCGTGGCAGATCCTGACCTCGGCGGATCGGCGATCGCTGACGCTGAAGCCGATGGAAAAGGACGCTCCGACCAATTTGTCGGTAATCACGACGAAGCGCACCTATTCGTTCGAATTGTTGGTGAATGACTCGAAGAACGCGAGGAACCAAACATACAAGCTTCGATTTCATTACCCCGAAGAAGCGGGAATGAAGGGCATGGCCGAGCTTTGGGAGCAGGCCCAGGAAGCTCAGAAGAACCCCAACATCAAAAATATTCGTCGCGACAAGGTCAATTACGACTACGGCTTCAAGGGTGATGCTGGCGCGAAACCGGTCTGGGTGTTCGATGATGGCATCAAGACGTTCATGAAGTTTTCCGGCGATACGCCGGCGATCTTTACAGTCGACGGTGAACGTCGGGAATCGCTGATCAATTATCGCCGCGAGCAGGACTACATCGTGATCGATGCTGTTTCGCGGCAATGGACTTTGCGCTTCGGCACGGAGACGGAAACCTGCCTGTTCAATTTGCGCACTGCGCCGGCGGATGTCCCGGCGCCCATCGAGGGTGTGGTTGGACCGCGCCCGATCGGAAAGGGCCGCACGGTCACGTCACCGGCGAACTCTGACAGAAGCTCGACGAGGTAGGCGATGTCGGATCCTCACTACAGTCACAGTATCGAGAACGAGAGGGCGATCGGCGGCGCTGTGAGGCGCCGCGGCATGGGCATTGGCAAGCCTTTGGCCGTCGCTGTAGCCGCACT
This sequence comes from Aminobacter sp. MET-1, assembly GCF_026521175.1. NCBI lineage: Bacteria > Pseudomonadati > Pseudomonadota > Alphaproteobacteria > Hyphomicrobiales > Phyllobacteriaceae > Aminobacter > Aminobacter sp. MET-1. The sequence goes on from NZ_JAMSHL010000014.1 coordinate 56,982, forward strand.
CGGTGTCGGCACGGTGCTCTATTTGCTGTTTTCATCACCGGTAGAGCAGGTTGCGACGAACGAACCGGAGACGGAGACGTTCACGCCGCTGCAGACGCCGCAGAACCCGTCTTTCAACACGCCGCCCCCACCGCCGCAAATTCCGGTTGTGCAGGTGCCGGAGGCGCCCCCTCCGCCGCCGCCGCCACCTTCCGCGGAACCGGCGGTTGTAACTCCGCCGGCGGAGTTACAACCGCCGGCGGAGATGCCGGTCGACTGCTCGAACGGAAACAATCCTGATCATCCGAAATGCATCGAGCTCGCTCGGCTCCAGAGGCTCCAGGAGCGGATTCGGGCGAATGCGATGGTGTATGATCAATCGCAACAGATGGCGGCTGCCGGGGTCGATGCAAACGTCGCGGCGGCAGCACCTGGTGGTATCTTCGGTACAACGGATGCTGACGGCAACCCGATCGTCTCGGAAGGTGGCGCTGGCGGTCCTGGCGGCATCGGTGGCGTTGGTGGAGCGGCCGGTGGCGGTGATGCAAATCGCGCCTTCCTGCAGGCTATGGGCTCGCAGGACGTTGACGTATCGACGGCCAAGAAGAACAACAGGACTGACGCCTGGATCCCACAAGGCACGATGATCCGTGGCACGTTGGAGACTGCGATCAATTCCGATCTGGCCGGCATGGTGAAGGCGATCGTGCGCGACGATGTGTATTCGTTCGACGGCCGCCGCATTCTGATCCCGGCTGGATCGAGCCTTATCGGGGACTATAAGGCGGACATCGAGCAGGGCCAGGAGCGTGTTTTCATCGTCTGGACGCGGATGATCAGGGGCGATGGCGTTTCAATCCAGCTCGGCTCGTTCGGCACCGATCGCCTCGGCCGTTCCGGCATGACCGGCAGGGTCGACAAGAAGTACTGGGAGCGCTTCGGCCCGCCGGCACTGTTGACGATGATCGGCGGTGCGGCACAGTATGTTGCGACCTTGGGCAATCCATCGCGCAATGATTATATCACGATCAGAAATCCCGATGGCAGCGTGACGACAATTCCGCAGTCCGGCAATCAGTCGCCGGAAGAGGAAGCGCGCGGCATCGCGGCCGAGACGATCGCAGCCGGTATCCAGCAGATGGCGGCCGAGGCATTCGGCAGTTCGAAGAACATCAGGCCGACGATCCACATCAACCAGGGCTCGGACATCAATGTGTTCGTGACCCGCGATCTCGATTTCTCGGAGCTTTATGTGGACCCGGTGCAGGCCGAGTTCGAGCGCCTAAAGAGATTGAAGCGAGCTCCACGTCCTCGGATCGAGCAGCGTTCTGGGATCCCGCAGCCGGAAGGGCAGGTCTTCAAGTGAACGCGCGCGCTAGCAAGCATGAGACGGCGCTCCATTGGCTGGGCGAGGCTATTGCGCCGATCCGGCGATATCTGGACGATCCGGAGGTCATCGAAATTTCCTGCCAGAAACCCGGTGAGCTCTGGCTGGAAAAGGCTGGCAGCCTGGTGATGCAGAAGATCGAAGAGCCCGGATTGACCGAGTATGCCGTAGAGACGATGGCGACGCGATCGGCAGCATTGACGTCTCAGGTGATCAATCGCGAGAACCCGCTTCTGTCGGCCGTTCTGACGGGGGGAGAGCGTGTCCAGTTCGTGTACCGCCCGACGTCAGCGACTGGCCATGCTTTTTCGATCCGCAAGCAATTTATCCGCCGGCTGTCGCTGGACGATTATGAAAAACGGGGTGCGTTCGAGCGCGTTAAGGTGACGGGCGAGGGTGATATCGATGATGTCGACCGGGAGCTGTCAGTCTTACTGCGCAAGAAGGAAATCCGGAAATTTCTTGAGCTTGCGGCCGTCGAGAGGCGCAGCATGCTGGTTTCGGGCGGCACGTCGTCAGGCAAGACGACCTTCTTGAATACGATGTTGACCGCAATCCCGATGCATGAGCGGTTCGTGACGATGGAAGACACGAGCGAATTGGAACCTCGGCAGGAAAACGTCGTCTCATTGCTTGTCTCGAAAGGCGATCAGGGTGAGGCGAAAGTGTCGATGGGAGATTTGCTCGCCACGGCGCTGCGCTTGCGGCCTGACCGGATTTTCATGGGCGAGTTGCGCGGCGCCGAAGCGTTCGACTTCCTGAATGCGATCAATACCGGGCATCCAGGCTCGATGACGACAATTCATGCGAACTCACCGCAGCAGGCGTTCAATCGGTTATCGACGTTGATCGTGAATGCCGGTGTTCGCATGGATCGGGACGATATTTTGAGATACATCCGCTCGATCATCCCAATCGTTGTCCAGCTTCGCAAGGGCGACGAGAAAGTCAGCCGGGGTGTCAGCGAGATCTATTTCCGCGACGAGGTTGACGAAAATGGCCAAAGGGTCCACGGCAGCGATTAACGGCGATCGCTTGGCGGCGAGTGCGTCGCAGGAGAACGATAAGAGGCGTATCGAGATCCCGCAAAAGGGTGATGGGCGGCCGGTCGAATTCTCGGCCGACAGCGGGTTAAAGCAGGATCCATTCGAGATCGATCCGGCGGTTTTGCGCCAGGCGGCCGAAGAGACGCCGCGTTCGCAGTCCTGGTCGCCGTTGCAGCGCTTGTCGTTCCTGACATTTCCGCTTGTGCTGACGATCGCGGCTCTGATTTGGCTCGGCACATTCTTGCTGATCTACGACATGTACGCCACGTCGTTCGGGCAGCCGTCCTTTATCGACTACCTGACCATAGCGCCTTACGCCGACGGCTTGAGGCAAGTCGCGGCGGTCGTTTTCACCCGCAACACGTTCGGGCTGTCCGTGCTGGCTTTCGTGGTTGCCTTTCCCTTCATCTATGTCTGGGTGGTCTGGTGGATGCTGAAGGGCGGCCGCTCTCTGTCACGCCTGTTTCTCTATCTGCTTCATGTGCGATCGACCTTCAGCCTGGTAACGACTTCAGGTCTTGTTTTCGCCGCGTGCTGGGCCGGCGTGATCGCCTACGGGATCGTCTTTTACCTTGTGGCGACCAAAGGTCTGACGCTTGAGCCTGTGGCGAACTATTACGGCAACGCGTTGACCGCGATGTACCAGGCTCCGTTTGGAGCGACAAACGCCGCAGGCCAGTATGTGCAGCCGGCGAGGTTGACAGTATTTGCGGCGCTCGCCGGGCTGGCGGCCGCAGGGTTTCTGATTGGATTTCCGATCGCGAAAGAGGTGACGCGCCGACAGGGCCAGTTGATGGGCGATTCGCGGTTGGCGACGCTGCAGGATGCATATGATTTCCGGTTGCGCGAGAAACACGGCGTGGTGCTTGGTTACAAGCAGGGCATGCTTTTGCGCTCTGACAGCGATCAGCATGTCATGGTGGTTGGTTCCCCCGGGCAGGGCAAGTCGCGCGCGTTCGTCATGCCGTCGATGATGAACTTTGCCGGGTCGATGTTCATTCTCGATATGAGCGGGGAGCTCTACGAGAAGACGTCCGGCTACATGAAACAGAAGGGCTATGAAGTCTATCTGATGGCGCCTGGCCAGCATGGCACGCATTGTTTCAACCCGCTCGATGTGATCAGCAAGAATCCGCATCAGCGCATTACCGATCTGCAGAAGCTGGCGCAGATGTTGATGCCGGAACGGCTGCGGTCGGATTCGAACGATTTCTGGGAAGAGAGTGCCAGGATCCTGCTGGTGGCGATGCTGGGCTTTGTGATCGAGTGTCCGGACACGCGCAAGTCGCTAAGCGAGCTGTATCGCATTCTCAACTCGATGTCGGACGAACGCACGGCGATCGCGCAGCTGCTCGAGCGCTATGGCGATCATCTGTCGGACCAGACGCGGATGCAGTTGACCAAGTTCATCGGCCGTCATGAAAAGCTGGGCGAGGGCATCGCGGCCGAGATTGGCGCGAAGTTCAACTTCCTGCAGAACGAGCTCATTGAGGCGATGACGTCTGTGACCACAATTCCGATCACCGAGATCCGGAAGAAGAAGATGGTCATCTACCTGCAGGCCGACTGGAACATCATCCAGATGTATGAGCGGCTGATTTCGATCTTTGTGCAGCAAATGGCCGACAACCTGGTGCAGCTGGGACCGCTGCGCAGCGGCGAGCATGAAGTGCTCATGATGCTGGATGAGTTTGGCAATGGCGGCCGCCTCGACACGGTGCTGACGTTGGCGCCGCTGATCCGAAAGAACGGTGTGCGCTTCGTCTTCATCCTGCAGGATGGCGCGCAGCTGGAGCGGCTGTATCAGCGGCCGGGTCAAAAGATTCTTATGGGAGCGTCAACTATCAAGCTCTATATGAACTTTCAGAACGTCGAGGACGCCCAAGCCGTCACGCAGATTGCGGGTTTCAAGACCGGATTTGTCGCCCAGCCCGCCTATTCGTATCGGCACGGCCGGCGTGACCGTAGTGGGTCTTCAGCGCCGGTGCGGGTGGAGTTGCTGCCGGTCCATGTGCTGATGCAGATGAAGCCTGAAGAGGCGATCCTACAGGTTACCGGCATGCCGATCATGCGGATCATGAAGCTCGATTCCGGCGGTGAACGTCAGTTTCGTGCGATGGACAAGTACAGCGCGATCGGCAAGCCGGTCATACAGCCGCGCGCCTGGACGATCGAGGACAACGAGACGTACATGACGCGGCTAGACGCCTTTCAGGGCGTGATGACGCGCCAGATGTACTATCCGGATCCGGAAGCGGTTCATCGGCGGGTTGCAGCCCTGAAGGGCGCCGGCGTGACGAACAGAACGCTTAAGAAAACCAGCATCCGGCCGGTGGACTTCCTGTGGCAGGACATCAAAGGCGAGCGTCATGTGTTCTTCTCGTCGCTTGACGAACTGGCGGTTCGGTTGGGGCTTGATGCGACCCGCAAGCCCGGCCTGACGGTTGAAGAAGCGAGTCAGAAGCGCCAGGAGGCATCTGGCGGCCGATCGTCGATCGAGGGCCGCCGGCATGACGAGCGGCCTGGTGGCGAGGCTGCTGCAAAGGGAGCCGGAGACCGTGAGGCAAGGAAGCCAAAGCCGGCCGTTGAACCAGATCTTCCTGACGTCGACGTAAACGCGATGTATGGCCGCGGCGATGATAATGATGACCTGGAGGTAAATGTCGAGAAGCTGAGCAACACTGCTTTCATTCCGCCGACACACTATGATCGGTCGCCGTCATTGTCGCGCAAAGATGCGGAGCGCGACGATCTAAACGTGGTGCGCTCGCCGATCTTGCAGCGCCAGGAAGTCAGTTCGACTTTTGGTCGGATGAATTCGGAGTTGAACGCGATGTTCGCGGAGTTCGGCAAGGCCGATGAGGATGTGGAACCATTGGCCATGAACGAGGGGATCGAATCGATGGTTTCGATGGCGATCGAGCGTCTGGAAGACGAAGACGCCAAGGAAAAGATGCGGGCGTATGGGGCGGTGGCGAGAGAGCCGATCGCCGAGGAGAGGGCGGGAGATTAGTAAGAATGCCCGAGCGCTCTTCCAAAGCTATGACGAATGGCCGTTGGAGTGGGTTGCAGATTGAATGAGGGACGCTGTTAGGCTATATATTACCTGCAGGAGTGGGACCGACCTTTCGGCCGGCCCCTTTCCTCACAGCATGAATTGAACCCGGAGTGTCAGTGACCAGCTGATCCGGGTTCTTTTCATCTGGAGGGTGATGCTAAGTGGTAGAAACCACATTGCATGCACCTCCTGTTCGAGAGCGAGGCCGTCGCCTCGGTCGGAGTGGCCCATCCTCTCCGAGTGCGCCGCTGGCCCGACGCTGCTGCTTTCGCCTCGAATCCTTGATTCGATCTCTCGTCTTTGTGGACAACAGCGCTTTGAATGGCAATGGAGCCGATGACGATGAACGTGGTCCGGAAAACGATCGTCCTGCGCAAACAAGAGCTGATGGTGAGGATCGGTGTTCACGATCACGAGAAAACAGCTAGCCAACGGCTTATAGTGAGCGTTGAAGTCGATGTCGCGGACCTGGCTGAAGAGAACGACAAGATCGATCGAACGTTCGATTACGACAAGATCTACGGCTTCATAAAGTCCCTGGAGAGCGCCGCTCAAATCGAGTTGCAGGAGACCGTGGCGCGACGCGTTTTGAGCCTTGTGCTGTCCTGCGAGGGTGTCATCCGTGCCGTTGTCGAGACACGCAAGCCGGATGTTTTTGAGGATGTGGAGTATGTTGGGGTGAGACTTGAGGGCGTGGCCGGCACCTAGTCTCGGCATCTGCTAGCTAGTTCGGGTGCCCACCACCCGATCTAAAGACCCGTTCGACCCTATGGGCGAGGTCGTCGCCTGGCTCGGTCAACGTGAACGATTTTCTTGTAGGATGGGTGGCGTAAGAGCCCCTCTCCTGTCCGCCCGCGAAATGCGACGTCGACGCTAACGAGTGGCTGGACCCAGCGAACATTGCGATAGCTTTGTTTAGGCAGCGTCAAGGGCGGCGCCGACTGTTCGATCATCTGCAAAGCGTCGACAAGCTCGACGGCTGTCTTTGTAGTCCATCCGGTCCCAACGCGGCCGGCCAGCTTCAGGTCATCATCGCCGGCCTTTTCGGCGAGAACGAGAGCGCCAACCGCTCGCCCATTAGCGCTGTTCGGGATGAAACCGGCGATGATGAATTGGCCACGTTGCTCGCATTTGCTTTTCACCCATGTAACGGTGTTGCCTGATCGATACTGGCTGTCGAGGCATTTGGAGACGACGCCTTCAAGGCCAAGGGCGCAGGCATGTGTGAATATCGTGGGGCCGTTGCCTTGAAGGTATTCGACGTAGTGGATCCCGGCGGGCTGTGGCCCAATGAGATCGGCGAGCATTTGTTTTCGCTCGATTAGCGGAATCCGTCTCAGATCCCGGCCGTTAAGAAAGAGCAGATCGAAGGCCCATAGGGTTGCGTGCGGGCATCGGCCGGCGCTGGCGCATGCGTGAAGCGTAACCCAATCGGAAACGCCATTGTCGCCCTCGATAACAACCTCGCCATCGATATAGGCAGAAGAAGCGGCAAGCAGCTGGGCGGCCTGATGGACCAAAGGGAAGCGGGATGTCCAATCCAGGCCGCGACGCGTAAGGAGCTGAACGTTCCCGTCGGCGACACGGACGGCCAGGCGGTAGCCGTCATGTTTGATTTCATGGACCCAGCTTTCGCCGTTGGGCGTGCGATCAACGAGTTTTGGAAGACATGGCTTAATGAAACCAGGAGGGGGTATCGACAGTACGCCGGCGTCGCCTCCCCTCTTCTTCATAGTCGGTGCCTCTTCTCGGACTGCTGCCGCAACCCTCGCCGCATCGTCGTGTTTAGGCAAGGCCTCCAACAAATCCTGTTAGCTCGTCGAGGCGCACCATGGAAAGCCGGATGCGGCCGTTACAGCCGCGGGTTCTGCAGGTGGCCTCTTCTTCGACCTCCTCGATGCGCATGAACTGGCGTTCCGGAGATGTGCACATGGTTGCCCGGGTGAAATAGCGAGTGTGACCGCATTTGAGGCAGCGCGCCTCGAGCTTCTGTGTTTCGGCGAGATCGCCGACGCGGAGATCCTGTTTCCAGCCCATGTCGTCACCAAAAGTCTTCGGCCGAGGGAATGCGTGTGTAGGAGATCTTGCCGCCGGCGTTTCCACCCGCTGGCGGTTGCCACTGGCCGACGCTGACAACGGTGGCGGCATATCTGGAATTGAGACCGTCGATCGCGTTGGAAGCCGATTCCCAGCGCCGGCGTTGCCGATCGTCATTCAGGAGCAGATCGAGTTGTCGCTCGGCCGCCGGCGACAGGTCATAGAGTGTGACGCCGATTCGAAAGATTGTGAGGCCGCGCGGATACGCGGTCTGAACGTCGCGCCATAGATCGGTTAATGCGGAAAGGATGGCCTGGTCGTCGTTGACGACAGGTATCCTGCGCTTGCCCATCCATGAATCGTCGCGAAGCGAGAGCCAGAGCCAAAGGCCGCCGGCGTAGAAGTTTTCGCGGCGTAGGCGACGGGCGGCCTTGACCAGGAGCAGACGCGAAATCGCGCGGGCGCCGTCGATCGTGCGCGCTTCGGGGGGCAGGACGCGTCCATGGCCGAACATGCCGCGGGAGGAGATCGGCGCCTGGATGTCGTAGCCGTGCAGGGCGTACCACATGCGTTCGCCGGTGACGTTGTGCCAGAGCTGGCGCATGTGCTTGGGTTGGACAGCATAGAGCTCTTGCGTCGTGAAAATGCCGGCGCGATGAAGGCGTTTTGCCATCTTGTCGCCGACGCCGGGAATATCGGCCAGGGGAACGGCGAACAGAGGCGCTGGAAGATCCTGCGGCCGCCATATGGCCAAGCCGTCACCATAGCGGCTATCGCTGCGTTTGCCTGCCTTGCAGGCCATTTTGGCGAGCTGGCGATTGGCGGCATAGCCGATCGAGCATGTGATCCATGGTCCGATATTTTCGGTCAATGCCTGTTTGATACGAGCGGTGAGTGCTTCTGGATACGCGCGGCCCGCGTCATCCAGGCGACAGGTAAGCTCGTCGATGCTTTTGGCAGTGTCGATCGGGATGACCGTCTCGATCTCGGACAGCAAAGCGTTATGGGCGCGGCGATAGAGGTCTGGCTTCTGTGGAACCAGGATGATGTCAGGGCAAAGCGCCCTCGCCTCCTTCACGCCCATGACGTTCTTGACGCCCTGCAGCTTGGCTTCGCGGCTGCACGCTATGATGCTGGTTCGATCGGTGCCGGCGAATGGCACGACGCCGATCGGCCGGCCGCGCAAGCGGCGGTCGCATTGCTGCTCGACGCTGGCGAAGAATCCATCAAAGTCGAGGTAGAGGCGTTCGATCGTCTCGGGCTTGCGCATATGGCACCTGAAAAGAACGAAAGGAGAACACCCTATCAGACTACGTCGTCAAGAGGAAAAGATTCTCAGCGAAGAAAAGTGATTGGCGCGTCGCTGCGGCCCCTGTGCATTATTCGGACACCGATTCACGGTAGTTGCTGCCTCTGCTCGATAGGCAAGTTTCGACCCCATTGCGGACTTTTGTGAGTGATACCAGACCGTCTCTTTGCCGAGCGCAAAACGCCCCCTGCCTGCCCAACTTCGTGCAGCCCGCCGTTTTACAAAATGTTCGTAGAGTCCGCCGGCTTGCGGTCGACTAGAGGATTGGCGAACGCATCGTCTGACATACGCTCAGTTTTGATTGCCTCCAAGACGGCATTCTCGAGCAAGCCGGTCAAGCAGCCGTCTCAGGCGCGCGAGGCTCGGCAACAAGACGTCTTCGGCGCCTCGACTAACCGATCATCTCACGACTATCCACGTTTGGTGGGCCAGCCGGTCGAGAGGATCCGTTCGATGTCGCTGCGCGCAAACACCGCGCTCGCTTCATCCCAGCGCTGATCGTCCTTGCTGAGACCAGCCGCATACTTGGATTCGAACGGGTCGAAGCGCTTGCGCGGCACGGTGTAGTCGCGAAGTCGTTTTTCCAGCGTCTCGATGTCCTCGATCCAATCGGCGTCGATCGTCTCCGGCAGAGTACCTAGAATGTCGCTGGATACCTTCATTCGCTCCGAAAGCACGCGGTACACCTTCTCGTCGATGGTTCCCGCGTAACTTAGGTTCGCCATGTCGACCCGTGTACGTGTCTGACCAAAGCGCTTGATGCGTCCAATACGCTGCTCGAGGCGGGATGGATTCCACGGCAAGTCGACGTTTATGAGCGTGCCCAATGTCTGGAGATTCAGTCCCTCGCTCGCAGCGTCTGTTGCGACGACGAGTTTGATATCTCGGTTCGCGACAAGCTTCTTGATTTGCGCGCGGCCGATCGAAGTCGCATTGCCGTCGACTAAAAGGCGGGACTTTCCCGAACCTGCATAGAGGGCAATGACCTGCTCAGGATAAGCCCTGCTCAGCGATTCCGCGATCCACGCCGATGTATCGTAGTATTGGCTGAAAATAATCGATCCCATCTCGCGCCATGAACGGGAGGCTGATCGGTACTCGTCTAGGAAATATTGAACAGCTCGCAGCTTGGGGTCGTCGCTGCCTTGGAGCGCCTCAATCATCGTGCGCAGGTGTCGCCGCTCATCCGCTAATGCGTCAAACGCTTCACCCTCCATTTCCTCCTGAACATCGTCATCAAGTTCGCCCTCGCCCATCAGGGCAAGGGCCGTCGCGATTCCCGCGGCTTGGCTCGAACAGAGACGTTGCAATAGTAGAGTCTTCATGAAGCCAGCCGGCTTGTCGCGCTTCGCATAGGCCTTTGTGAAAGCGTTCACGGCCTGGTACGCAGTGTCAAACGCATCGGACGTGAATAGGCTGAGTTCCCTGAACAGATGGCCTGGCGGCGGGACGTCCCGGTTTGGGTGAATTTCGACGGGAAGGCTTGGCAACAGCCCCAACTTTTCAAGGTCGCGCCGCTTCCGGAGAACAACATGTCGCAGAAGCGGATTATCGCGCTGGAAATAACCGAGACCCTCCCGCAACCCCGTGAGTTCCATGTCTGCCTTCGCTGTGACCACGGGATTGGAGATGTCGGACGCGAATTTCGTTGTCGCCCACTCACCCGGCTTCATTTCGAGCGCATCGCGGATGTCCGCGATGAGATCATCATCCGCAATCGGCGGCATCGGATTTGTGAGGAGCTGCCATCCCTCTCGAAGGTCGGCGACCTGCCTGTCGCCTTTGAGGTAGGGAAGAACCACGTCGGGACGCCGCCAATGGGAGAACGATGTCCCTAGAACGAACTCCGCGCCTTGGTTAAGTGCTTCGAGCAGGTCCCAAAGATCCTTCTCGCTCGTCTGGATCGGTGTGGCAGTAGAGAGCAATAAATGCCGTGTCCGCGTCGCTATGCGCTCAATGAACGTTAGCAGATTATTCGGCGTCCTAGCGGTAGATCCAATGGGCTCGGACCCACGTGCCTTGTGGGCCTCATCCAGAATGACCATGCCGAACTTCCGCCGAAGGAGGTGCTCCGCCTCCGATCCTGCTTTCGGGCTGCCATGGCGGTCCATCCCGTGGACGATGAGGCCTGTTGAGACAATCCCAATGGCATACGGGCAGCGGGCTACATCCGACGCTCCTGCGCCCTTGATCGTACGGCCGGCTGGGTCGATCCAACACTTTTTGGTGCTGTGCCATCGGGCGACCGGCATTCCGAGGCGATCGAGCAGCTCGATTTGCCACTGCTCCGTGAGCGTGGAAGGAACAAGGATCAAGACAGGACCGTCGCCAAGCAGCACCGAGATCAGGGCGGAAACCGCGAGCGACAACGTTTTTCCCACACCGACCTCGTCGGCCAACAGCGCCCGCACCTTTTCATATGTGTCTCTATGCGCGAGGAACTGAGAGACGAAAGCGCGTTGCCAAGGCTGAAGGGATTCGCCGTCGCGATAGATCGGGGATTCGACCAGAGCTGCGGGCGCCACTAATGCTGGGTTCGTGGCAAATTCTACGATTTCGACCTCGCGTCGTTCCGCAAGTCGGCCAACCTCACGAATGATCGCCTCGGGCAACGGCTTTCCCTGCGCCCACAACTCATCGAACTCGGCCTGCACCCATTCGACGCCTTCCGGCGAGGAGTCTTCCCAAACGAGCTCGTAATTGTGTTCCCACGCGGCCCGCGTCTCATTGATTGATCCTATGAAAGCGACGGCCCCGCTATCACCTCTGACGACGCCAGCCTTGCCATGGAGGAAAGGGGCGACCGTCCTGGGCACAACTCGTATCTCAACTTTGCCGGCGCTCAGAAGTTCGTATAGCTTGGCATAGCGCCCGCGATGCACTGTCGCATCCACGACGATGTCGTCGTCGGTGAAGCGTTGGAACAGTTTGGCGTCGCGAACCTTCTGAGCCGCCTCAACATCCTCGGCATCGAGATCCGCATTTGCGACAATACGAACCTTTTCGATAGCCTCAATTTCCTCGCCAACTATCTCGAAGATAGATGACCGGAAATAACCCGCGATGCGGTCGTATGTCCGCGCACCTCTAAGCCGGTCGGCGAGGTACGTGCGAGAAAGGCGGCCGTGCCGAGAAGAGAAGCGCGATAGACCGCCGCCATCAGCAAACTGGGTGCAGCTGGAACGGAAAGGGTTTTCCTCCATGGGTGTCAGAGCCGCTCATTCCTGAGGAGGTTAGCAAGAACACCTGCATGACGCCCCTCATCGTCGTCCCGTCCTCGCTTCGTGACAAAATACTCGGCGACCTCGATCATGTCCTGTCGACGCCTAAAGTAGTCGGGCATGATGTCCTGAAGCTGTGCAAGAACAATCTCCGGTTCCACCTCCCTAACCAACGCGTCTACACCGAACAGCACGGCCCTAATCGCGCCGTCACCAAAGTCGGGAATGTCAAAACCCGCGCGGGGCCCGAACTCGGTGGCACGCTTTAGGCGAGCCGAATTTGGTCTTACATTGCCCATGAAGGGATTGTAGTCGGACACACGGAAGGCGCGTTGGAAATTCTGATAGTTATCCAACTTCGAGTGTCCTCCGGCTTCGAGTCCCACCATCTTGAGATAGAAGCGCTCAGGGCCTTTGAGCTGCTGCCACAAGCGCGCACTGATCCCATCGGGAACCATATGCTCATTTGCGACGCTGACGGCGTATTCGATCATCCGATCGACGACACCTACCTCGCCCTTTCGCCGCTGGCGCACCGCCTCGACCGTCATGTCGCGGCCGTCGATCTTGGTATAGCCGGTTAGGACACGTAGCGCGGCCGCATAGCCCGCCATCTGAAGGTCGGCATCCTCGAACAGGTTCTCCACGCGCCCGTTGCCCTTTAGCGACTGGTTGAGGCCAACGAGTGTGTCTATCTGGTGTGCAACCTCGGCTCGGACGTCTTGGACAATTTCGTCCTCGTATCCGGAAACTGACCCACGCCGCTTGCGCAGTACCAAAATCACCGTCCCCTGGACGTAGCCGCCTTTCCTGAGCTCGCTTGTCGTTTCAGTGGCGATGTACCACGCAGCCTGGACTTGCAGCCCCGCCCCCCAGAATATCTGTGCGAGATCTGCCCAGACTGAACCCGACTGATGAGTGAACATAACGACCTGAAGGCCATTGTCCGGCATGTGATTTGCCATGGCCCCGTAGGCGGCCACCATCTCCCGGCGGAAATCTTCTCCTTCGCCCTTAATCGCGAGTGGACGTCTGGAGTCCCACGTCCACTGGTCGAATGGCGATGGCGGATTGCGCCTAAGCCAAGAGATGAAGAACTCTGTGATCTCGTGGTAGTGCACCGCATCCGCGTAGGGCGGGTCAGTGATAAAGATATCCGCGACCTCCCTAACATCGTCGGCCGGGTGCGTTTCAATCGTGGCGTGGCCGGTAAGGGCATGACGATTTGGGAGGTCTTCGGCCAAGTCCCGAAGATAGGGAAAGGCACGGCAAGAGTAGTTAAAGAACGTCTTGAGGCCCTGCGTATCGAAAACAGTTTGGCTCTTCTCGCCGGAAGCGTCCCAACGTGTGTTACGCGCCATGCGGTCAGCGAGCTTGGCTAGCAGCAGGGCCTCGTGCGGTGCATCGGGATCCGCAAAACGTCGAAAGCAGGACAGCATGTGAAGCTGTCGTGGATTGAAAAAGTGATGCCAGTAGGTCCAGCCCATGGTCCTGATCGGACCTTCAGTCTCGCGGCCGTCGAGGATCGGCATATCGGGAGCCCATCCTGCCTCTTGCCATTTCGCCAGGTTCTCGCGGACGATCGACTGCACCTTCTTCTCGCGACGTAGATCGGAGTCATTGACTGAGGAAAAGAAGGTCTCATAGCGCTGTTTTCCGACCGTCTTGGCGATAATCCACTGGATGCAGTAGAGACGTTCTTGGAAAATATCGTCGCCGCGAGGAATGAAGTCGGCCTTTTCCCACTGGCGTAGCTGGTTCTTGCTGGATCCATCAGGTGCCCGATGGTCACCTCGAATCGATTTAATGGATGTGCGATGCAGTTCCCCATCTACGCTATGGACCAGATATCCATCCACGAGCGTGCCTGTTTCCGCTGCCTTCAGCTGAGCAGTGCTTACACCGTCCACGACTTCAATCTCGTAGCGACGGTTCTCGCGATCGGGGACAAGTTGAACTACAACGCTCCTCGTCTTGCTGATGATCCGGGACGGCAGTAGTGGTACCATCCAGCCGGATGAAGGGCACCGCGTCTCCAGACAATACAGAAAGGCCTTAGCGCGATTGCCGACTTCGTCGTGCTCGATAGCGAGCATCGTGATCTCGCGATCGACACGCGATGATAGCGCGGCTTGCGTCGCCTTCATCTCGGCATGACCGGCCGCGGAAGCGCCGATGATGTTGAGCGCTCCCCAAGTCAGCATGCAAGCGATAGGGTTAAGGTCTGAGGCATGTACATCGCAACCCATCCTTGCGGCCTCGAACGGGATTGAACCACCACCCGAGAAAGTGTCGGCAATCTTCGGCTTCCGTCCAAAGCGCATGATGCCAAGCTGCTCAACGAGCTCGGCATGGCTATTGGCGCTAGTGCCAAGATGCTCGTTTACTTCTCGCCAGATATCGGCGTAGTCCTCTCTGCCGAGCTCCTCGGGTCGAAGCGATCGCGACACTCGCTCCTCGTATGGCACCGCGGAAAGCAGCATCGCCTTGATATGGATCCGCTCTTTTGCAGTGATCTTGGGGTTCCATATCGCTGTCCGGAGCCGTTCGCTGAACTGGTGATCCTGTAACAATTCCGATGCCGCAGCCGACTGTTCAGCGAGAATCGCCGAGCCGTCTTTGCAGACAAACTGATCCTTAAGAACACCTTGCTTCAAAGCGAGCGTCGCAAGTTGCGGGACGCTCGTGCGGTTGTCGCGAATTCCGAACGCGAGGTCATCCATCGCCATGAGACGCTCGAAAATCCTGAGGTCTGCTTCCGGATTGTCTGTAGCAGGAAGCAGGCTACCCAAAATGCAGGCGCGGACAAGCACAAGCGGCTTGCGACCCTTCCAGTACGAGCCCAGCGCCGTAAGGGTCTGACCTGATCCTGCTTTGCGTTCCTTTTTCGCTTCGGCGGAGAGCTTCTGAGCCGGCCAAAGCCGTTCGATCAAAGCCGGGGCATCGGCCAGCGTGCGCACCTTGATCTCGCGCCTATCGAGTGTCGTCACTGTCATCAGAGCCCTTCCAGCAGCGTCGGCCGGTACGCGTCCGGCAGCGCCGCACCTTCTGTAAGTCCGTAGCGGATCGCCTTGCGCCAACCCCGGTTATATTCGTCGGCCTTGCCCGAATTGTGGGCAGCCATCGCATAGAGCCACCAGCGTTCCTCTGGACGCAGACCTGTCCAGGCATTCACCGCCGCCGGAACCAAGCTCTCGTCACACTCATCGATCGCCCAAAGCAGCACGCACATCTCGCGTCCGAGCAAGCGGTGAACCCGGTTATCGCCGGCCTCCCACCGACCCGACCGCAATTTTCGGCTCTTCAGACGTTCGTTGAATGCGTTTCTGAGCGGTGTAGCGACCATCCTCCAACGTCGCGGGTCCACCCGGCAGCGTAGTACTTGGTCGACTGGGCCGTTCTCCTCGGAGTCAAACTTGGGGCCGGAGATGCCGTAGTCTTCAATGACGGTAACCAGCTCGCGCCCAGATGGGCTGATCCGCACGATGAAGTGTTGCGGATCGATTTCATTCTCCGGCACGCCGAATCCGGCAGTGGGTCTGCTTGACATCTCTATTCCTTGTGCGGGCCATCCTGTCCGGATTCTCTCAGCTCTGTTCGATTTCGCCTATGGTGAGCGTTTCACTGATCGCTGCCATGAGATCGTCGAGGTCGGCCGCACGGTCGACGTCGGCACTCTTCCAACTGATTGTCACGTCCGCGTTGTCATCTCCGAGTTCTGTCCGCGCGTATTTGGTGATGCGCTCAATTGCCTCGGCGGTGACGTCAACCTCAGAGCCAAAGTGCGTGCTGACATTCCTGCTTCCAGAGCCGACCGTGACCAGCACGTTGCGGAAGCGGACGCGGGCCTCCTTGCCCTTGGTTATGACAGCGAAAACCTTGTCCGTTGTCGTGACTTGCACTGCTTTTTTGGCTCGCGCCGGTCGTTCGCGGTCGATCTTCGCCCCATCGCCCTCGCGACGCGGGATCTTGAACTCCTTCGTCGTGCTGACACCGGCGGCCTCCGCATAGGCGTAGATGACAACGTCCTTTTCCCCATCAAGACGTATCGGCCCACCATAGAGTTTGCCCTCTCTCGCGACGGTGGCGTCCGTGTTCCATCGGATCTCTCCGGATGGGACGACCGATAGCGTCACCTCGTAGCCCGTACCCGCCGGCTTGGGATTATGGGTGAGATTAAGCTTGTTCGTCCAGGCGAAGGCTCCGCCGGTCTCGTGATCGCCCTCGGGGTCCACTGCCAGGAAGTAGATGCGCATCTCTGCGGTCTCAAACCTCGGCTCATCCAGACGTTGCGAGGACGTGGAGACGTCTGGAGAGGTCGACCAGTAGATGCGACCGCGTCGCCCAGCATTCTTCGCCAGCACGTTGATCGTGGCGATTCCGGTCTGCTCGTCGTAGGCCGCCTCAATGACGCCGACGCTGGTCTTCTCCTTGGGAAACGGCCCTTTCTCGATGCTGCCGGTGTCGGTGCCCCGCCAGCGCTGCCGCGAGATAGCGAGGCGGCGTAGCTCCTCGAGGCCAGTTCGGGGCAACCAGAGCCACCGGACGTTACTCATCGCCCTGTCTTGAATGTCGCCCCAAAGCGTCGTGCGGGTGTGCGGCGGCCAAAGTATATCTTCGGCACGCTCGACGAGCATCTCGTAATTCATTTCGATGTCGGTCACGAGCTTCTTACTGCCAGTGGCAGTAAGGGCATTTTCTACCGCGGTCTCGCCATCGTAGCCGGCGGCTCCATTGAGGCGGAAATTGTCTAGCTTCAAGGTGGCGCCGAGCAGGCATTCGCCGCTGGAGTCGCGTCCTGGATACCAGATCTTGTTCAGTGTAGAAGCGATGGTCTGATAGACGTCAAGCTCGGCATCCGATGCACGATTCTCGAGGTCAGGCCTATTCGGACTTCCGGGGCCTTCCTGGTCAAGGACGCGAGCAATTGCATAGGCGATCCTGAGCTTCTCCTCAACGGAGGCGAGGTCCAACCCCTCACCGCTGACGATGCCAAAATTGTTCCTGTCCTTGGTGAGCTCGAAGAGTTTGCGCGCCTTATCCGGCGGCACCTTCGCGTCAGGCGAGAGGACGATCAGAGCGCGGTCGCCGCGGGTATTAATCTCGTCCATTTTTGGCATGGCGAGCACACGTGTGTAGGCAGTCCGACGGCGGGCGGTGAATATCTCCTCAAGCCGGCGGGCGAGGTCTTGCTCGATTTTGTGAGGCGGCGCGTTGCGCGCCATGTTCTCGATCTTCTTGGTTAGGTTTTCGTTCTTCGAAAAGTACCATGAACCATTGTCTCGCTTATGCAGATACCAACACTTGGAGGTTAGATTCTCGAGTGCGGCGACGAAGTCGTTCTCTTCGCGCAGCGGAGCTACCAAAAAAGAGAGTATGTCCGCGGGCTGAAGTCCCTTTACCGCGTCCGAGGACTCGGCGAGCGATGCCATCAGGATCAACCGGGCGGCTTGGCTGGCGGCATCATTCCCAGCATCAGCGTCGATCAGCTCGGCGTGTGCGTCACTCGACCCGGTATCTACCACATCAACGGTAATAGCCGCGTCCAGGTCGTAGATATTGTTTACCATGTCCCGGATGCCACGGTCGGCAAGGTCTAGGTGCTGCGGACCGATCAGATACACGTCGTTTGTCTTCCGCTTCTGGACAGAGCGGATCATGAGCGCAGCGATCGTCATGAGGCCGCGCGTCTGCCGGAAGCCCTCGTTGTCCTTAAAGGTCGCGACCACGGTTTTGAGGCTCGGATGGAAGGGATAGGTGGCTGCGACCTCGTCCGCGATCTTCTCCGCCGCGCGCTCCAGCGTTTTTGATCGCACCGCATCCGCGAGCACACGCCCGTAGGCGTCGGCGACACTCTCTATGACGGCGGGCGCGGGCTCGCGCGCCAAAAGGCGCTTGCGAAGAATATGATAGATTTCGTCGGAGCCAAGCTCGACGGGGGTGATCGGCTTCGCCTGCCGGCGCGCCTCGTTGGTAATCTGGGACATAATGCGCGAAAGCTCGGCGCTTGACTTGTACTGGCCGACGAGCGTCGACAGCACAATGCAGACGCGGGGAAGCTTTATTGCTGCTGACAAGAGGTTGGAGATCGCCGCCGACGTGACGTCCCCAAGCGTGCCGGACCCGACTGTGATGGTGACCGCCTTATCAAGATAAGGAGGGAGTTCGTCGATCAAGATCAGGACGGGCGCGTCGCCGATCAGGTTGATCCAATCGCCTTCGTTGGGCGCACGAGCCCCGTTGCTCCAAAAGCGTGCGAACTCATCGCCCTTGGCTAGCTGTTCGGCAATAGACCCCCACAGGAATTTATCGTGGTCAATATTGCGGCCGCTTATCACGACGACCTTGGCCGGTCGCGGCGTGAAGCCTTCCGTGATGCGTGCGCTGACTGCGCCGGCAACGCTCGGGTGCGCCGCAAGGTAGCCCAGCGCCAGCATGGAGTGCGTCTTACCGCCACCCATCGCCTGGCGCAGCTCGAAGGTGGCTTGGTCATTGCCTCCAGACAGGCGCCGCAGACCATGCCTGAGCAATTGCGCCATGCCGTCGGTAACGTAGGTTCTCTCAAAAAAGTTGCGAGCGTCGGCCTCACTGTGTTCGGCGAGGTCGCCGAGATCCTCAACCTGCTTGGATAGAGCGTATTCCAGCGCGTCCTGCTTGAACTCGCATGCGTCTACTATCGTCTGAAGCATCATTCGGCCCTGTGGAGGTGGCGCTCGACGAGCGCAATCGTGGATTGTACTGCGCTGCCGCGCTCGAGCAGCAGACGATGAAGCTGACGGGGAACGTGGTCCGGAACCTCGTGCTTTTGCGCGACCCAGTTCCGCATAGTCCGGTCTGTGACGCCAAGATCGCGCGCAAGCGGGCTCTGCCACCGCGCGCCGTAAAGCGCCGGTCCGACAGCATCTAGCAGATTGCGCCCCCCATCCATATTCCTAGTTGTAGGAAGAACTCATCAGATCGCCAAGTGGATTCTTTGGGAAGTCAGCGGGTTTGTGCGTGAGCGCGAATAACAGATGCGCGTTTTCGCAAATAGCGGTTCCGCACGAGCATCTTACCCGGCAATTTTACTAGAATTATTAGTGCGGCCAGGCGCGCCGCGTCCAGGTTAGCTGACGCGAGGCACCATCCCGATCCGCTTCGGGAATCATCTGGTAGCGATAGAGGCGTGTGACCTGCCGGCAGCTCCCCTTTGCGAAGGCTTTGGCCAGCGCACATTTAGAAAACTCGTTACGGCTTCCGGCGCACGGGAAGATCGCAACCGACGAAGTCCAACTCGCAAATAGGGGGCTTTGTGACTTATCCTGAAGAATCTACCTTCTGCTGCCGAATCTGTCGTTGGCCGTGCCTGTAGGGCAGCGCTGACCCTTCTTGGAGCTGCAGTCTGATCTAATCATCCCCTAGCGTCAGAAAATCCACAACGCCGGCCCAGATGGGTGGTCTTTTGGCGCATGGCCAAATTGTCATTTTCAGAAGACGACTGCACCAGTTGATTGGGCGTAATGGCTGTTGTGCAGCCAGCTCCTGACAGTTCAATATCAGAAGTGATCTGCACCAATCTCGACTATGCTCAATACTCGTGTGCACCAAAGCGAGGTGAGCATGGCGACGGACACCCCACGGATTCCAGAACAAGGCGTGGCCACTCTGCCTGATGAGGCTTGGGAGCGTGCGCGCCGTCGTGCGGAGATCATCAGTCCGTTGGCGCAGTCGGAGACGGTCGGGCACGAAGCGGCCGATATGGCGGCTCAGGCGCTGGGCTTGTCTCGGCGCCAGGTATACGTTCTGATCCGGCGTGCCCGGCAAGGCAGCGGCCTCGTGACGGATCTGGTGCCCGGCCAGTCCGGTGGAGGTAAAGGTAAGGGGCGCTTGCCGGAACCGGTCGAGCGCGTCATCCACGAGCTACTGCAAAAGCGGTTCCTGACCAAGCAGAAGCGCAGCCTAGCGGCCTTTCACCGCGAAGTCACTCAGGTGTGCAAGGCTCAAAAACTGCGAGTGCCGGCGCGCAATACCGTGGCCTTACGGATCGCTAGCCTTGACCCGCGCAAGGTCATCCGCCGGCGGGAAGGCCAGGATGCCGCTCGTGACCTACAAGGTGTGGGCGGCGAGCCTCCTGCCGTGACCGCGCCGCTGGAGCAGGTGCAGATAGACCATACGGTCATCGACCTGATCGTGGTCGATGACCGCGACCGGCAACCTATTGGCCGCCCGTACCTGACCCTCGCCATCGACGTGTTCACCCGCTGCGTGCTCGGCATGGTCGTCACGCTGGAAGCGCCGTCTGCCGTTTCGGTTGGCCTGTGCCTCGTGCATGTCGCCTGCGACAAGCGCCCTTGGCTGGAAGGACTGAACGTGGAAATGGATTGGCAGATGAGCGGCAAGCCCTTGCTGCTCTACCTAGACAACGCGGCCGAGTTCAAGAGCGAGGCCCTGCGCCGGGGTTGCGAGCAGCATGGCATCCGGCTGGACTATCGCCCGCTGGGACAGCCGCACTATGGCGGCATCGTGGAACGGATCATCGGCACGGCGATGCAGATGATTCACGACGAACTGCCGGGAACGACCTTCTCCAACCCTGACCAGCGCGGCGACTACGATTCCGAAAACAAGGCCGCCCTGACGCTGCGCGAGCTAGAGCGCTGGCTCACATTGGCGGTCGGCACCTACCACGGTTCGGTGCACAACGGCCTGCTCCAACCGCCGGCCGCGCGCTGGGCCGAGGCCGTGGCGCGTGTCGGCGTACCGGCCGTCGTCACACGCGCTACTTCGTTCCTGGTCGATTTTCTGCCGATCCTCCGGCGCACGCTGACCCGCACCGGCTTTGTCATCGACCACATCCACTACTACGCCGATGCGCTCAAGCCGTGGATTGCGCGGCGTGAACGCTGGCCGTCCTTTCTGATCCGGCGCGATCCGCGCGACATCAGCCGTATCTGGGTCCTGGAACCGGAGGGACAGCATTACCTGGAAATTCCCTACCGTACCTTGTCGCATCCGGCTGTCACCCTCTGGGAACAACGGCAGGCGCTGGCGAAACTGCGGCAGCAAGGGCGCGAACAGGTGGATGAGTCGGCGCTGTTCCGCATGATCGGCCAGATGCGTGAGATTGTGACCAGCGCGCAGAAGGCCACACGCAAGGCGCGGCGTGACGCGGATCGCCGCCAGCACCTCAAGACATCAGCTCGGCCGGACAAGCCCGTTCCGCCGGATACGGATATTGCCGACCCGCAGGCAGACAACTTGCCACCCGCCAAACCGTTCGACCAGATTGAGGAGTGGTAGCCGTGGACGAATATCCCATCATCGACCTGTCCCACCTGCTGCCGGCGGCCCAGGGCTTGGCCCGTCTTCCGGCGGACGAGCGCATCCAGCGCCTTCGCGCCGACCGCTGGATCGGCTATCCGCGCGCAGTCGAGGCGCTGAACCGGCTGGAAGCCCTTTATGCGTGGCCAAACAAGCAACGCATGCCCAACCTGCTGCTGGTTGGCCCGACCAACAATGGCAAGTCGATGATCGTCGAGAAGTTCCGCCGCACCCACCCGGCCAGCTCCGACGCCGACCAGGAGCACATCCCGGTGTTGGTCGTGCAGATGCCGTCCGAGCCGTCCGTGATCCGCTTCTACGTCGCGCTGCTCGCCGCGATGGGCGCGCCGCTGCGCCCACGCCCACGGTTGCCGGAAATGGAGCAACTGGCTCTGGCACTGCTGCGCAAGGTCGGCGTGCGCATGCTGGTGATCGACGAGCTGCACAACGTGCTGGCCGGCAACAGCGTCAACCGCCGGGAATTCCTCAACCTGCTGCGCTTCCTCGGCAACGAACTGCGCATCCCGTTGGTTGGGGTAGGCACGCGCGACGCCTACCTAGCCATCCGCTCCGATGACCAGTTGGAAAATCGCTTCGAGCCGATGATGCTGCCGGTATGGGAGGCCAACGACGATTGCTGCTCACTGCTGGCCAGCTTCGCCGCTTCGCTCCCGCTGCGCCGGCCTTCCCCAATTGCCACGCTGGACATGGCTCGCTACCTGCTCACACGCAGCGAGGGCACCATAGGGGAACTGGCGCACTTGCTGATGGCGGCGGCCATCGTCGCCGTGGAGAGCGGCGAGGAAGCGATCAACCATCGCACACTCAGCATGGCCGTTTACACCGGACCCAGCGAGCGGCGGCGGCAATTCGAGCGGGAACTGATGTGAAGCCTGCGCCGCGCTGGCCGCTGCATCCCGCCCCGAAAGAAGGCGAGGCGCTGTCCTCATGGCTCAACCGCGTGGCCCTTTGCTATCACATGGAGGAGCCCGACCTGCTGGAGCACGATCTTGGTCACGGCCAGGTCGATGACCTGGACACCGCGCCACCACTCTCGCTGCTGGCGTTGCTTTCCCAGCGGAGCGGCATCGAGCTGGACCGGCTGCGCTGTATGAGTTTCGCCGGATGGGTGCCTTGGCTACTGGACAGCCTTGATGACCAGATTCCAGACGCCTTGGAAACCTATGCGTTTCAGCTCTCGGTGTTGCTGCCAAGACTCCGCCGTAAGACGCGATCCATCACGAGCTGGCGTGCCTGGCTGCCCAGCCAGCCGATAAACCGCGCCTGTCCGCTCTGCCTGAGCGATCCGGAGAACCAAGCCGTACTGCTCGCGTGGAAGCTGCCCCTGATGCTGAGCTGCCCGCTGCATGGCTGCTGGCTGGAATCCTATTGGGGCGTGCCAGGGCGGTTTCTCGGCTGGGAGAACGCCGACGCCGAACCGCGCACCGCCAGCGACGCGATTGCGGCGATGGACCAGCGTACCTGGCAGGCACTGACAACCGGTCACGTGGAGCTGCCGCGCCGACGCATCCACGCCGGATTGTGGTTTCGACTTCTTCGCACGCTGCTCGATGAGCTGAACACCCCGCTTTCCGCGTGCGGAACCTGCGCGGGGTATCCCCGCCAAGTCTGGGAAGGCTGCGGGCATCCGCTGCGTGCTGGGCAAAGTCTGTGGCGACCGTATGAAACCCTGAATCCGATAGTACGGTTACAGATGCTGGAGGCGGCGGCAACGGCAATCAGCTTGATTGAGGTGAGGGACATCAGCCCGCCAGGCGAGCAGGCAAAGCTATTCTGGTCCGAGCCCCAAACCGGGTTCACCAGTGGCCTGCCGACGAAAGCGCCGAAGCCCGAGCCCATCAATCACTGGCAGCGTGCAGTCCAGGCCATCGACGAGGCCATCATTGAAGCGCGACACAACCCCGAGACGGCACGCTCGCTGTTCGCGTTGGCTTCCTATGGTCGGCGCGATCCCGCTTCCTTGGAACGGTTGCGCGCCACCTTCGTGAAGGAAGGCATCCCGCCGGAATTTCTGTCACATTACCTGCCTGATGCACCCTTTGCATGTCTTAAACAAAATGACGGGTTAAGTGACAAATTTTGACGGATAGAGCTTTCCGGCTCACACTGTCACATAATCGAACGTATACGTGACGGGTGAAAAGGTGCTGATCGGCTACATGCGGGTATCGAAGGCGGACGGATCCCAGTCCACCAATTTGCAACGCGATGCGCTCATCGCCGCTGGTGTGAGCCTTGCGCACCTTTACGAGGATCTGGCCTCGGGCAGGCGCGATGATCGCCCAGGGTTGGCTGCTTGCCTGAAGGCGCTTCGTGAAGGGGACACGCTGATCGTGTGGAAGCTCGATCGGCTTGGCCGTGATCTGCGCCACCTGATCAACACCGTGCACGACCTAACTGCGCGTAGCGTGGGCCTGAAGGTCCTGACCGGTCACGGTGCGGCGGTCGACACGACGACTGCCGCCGGCAAGCTTGTGTTCGGTATTTTTGCCGCGCTGGCCGAGTTCGAGCGTGAGTTGATTTCCGAGCGAACAGTCGCTGGACTTATCTCGGCGCGCGCTCGCGGCAGGAAAGGGGGGCGCCCCTTCAAGATGACCGCCGCCAAGCTACGCCTGGCGATGGCCAGCATGGGGCAACCGGAAACCAAGGTGGGCGATCTCTGCGAAGAACTCGGGATTACCCGGCAGACGCTCTACCGGCACGTGTCGCCCAAGGGCGAACTGCGGCCAGACGGCGTAAAGCTGCTCTCCCTCGGTTCAGCCGCATAAATGGAGGCGACCTGGAACGGGGCGCTGTTCAGTGCGGCAACGATCCGATTACCGGTGTCGACCCAGAGCAGCCGTAGAGCTTTTGGGAAAGCTGTCGTTCAACGCCTGAATTAAGCCGACTCGCGAAGCGGGTTCGGCTTGAATGAATTGTTAGCGCTCAGTGCGCCAACTTTAACGTCGCTACTCCGGCCACTATCAACGCTACTCCCAGATAGCGAAAGAATGACGTGGGGTCTCCGTAGTACATGACGCCGACTAAGAAGGTTCCCGCGGCGCCGATCCCTGTCCAGATCGCATACGCTGTGCCAATAGGAATTGTTCGCTGGGCTAGAAAGAGAAGCGCGCCACTAATGCCCATGAATACTACGGCGACCCCAATCCCGCTCCAACGAGTGTCAGGCTCTTGGGCCATCTTTAGCCCAACTGGCCAGCCGATCTCAAACAACCCCGCGAGTAATAGATAGATCCAAGCCACGGCAATCTCCCAATTGAGTGCTAACGCCTGAATTAAGCCGACTCGCGAAGCGGGTTCGGCTTGAATGAATTGTTAGCGCTCAGTGCGCCAACTTTAACGTCGCTACTCCGGCCACTATCAACGCTACTCCCAGATAGCGAAAGAATGACGTGGGGTCTCCGTAGTACATGACGCCGACTAAGAAGGTTCCCGCGGCGCCGATCCCTGTCCAGATCGCATACGCTGTGCCAATAGGAATTGTTCGCTGGGCTAGAAAGAGAAGCGCGCCACTAATGCCCATGAATACTACGGCGACCCCAATCCCGCTCCAACGAGTGTCAGGCTCTTGGGCCATCTTTAGCCCAACTGGCCAGCCGATCTCAAACAACCCCGCGAGTAATAGATAGATCCAAGCCACGGCAATCTCCCAATTGAGTGCTAACTTTGTTTTAGGGCGACTGCCCTGCTGCGTAACATCGTTGCTGCTCCATAACATCAAACATCGACCCACGGCGTAACGCGCTTGCTGCTTGGATGCCCGAGGCATAGACTGTACAAAAAAACAGTCATAACAAGCCATGAAAACCGCCACTGCGCCGTTACCACCGCTGCGTTCGGTCAAGGTTCTGGACCAGTTGCGTGAGCGCATACGCTACTTGCATTACAGCTTACGAACCGAACAGGCTTATGTCCACTGGGTTCGTGCCTTCATCCGTTTCCACGGTGTGCGTCACCCGGCAACCTTGGGCAGCAGCGAAGTCGAGGCATTTCTGTCCTGGCTGGCGAACGAGCGCAAGGTTTCGGTCTCCACGCATCGTCAGGCATTGGCGGCCTTGCTGTTCTTCTACGGCAAGGTGCTGTGCACGGATCTGCCCTGGCTTCAGGAGATCGGAAGACCTCGGCCGTCGCGGCGCTTGCCGGTGGTGCTGACCCCGGATGAAGTGGTTCGCATCCTCGGTTTTCTGGAAGGCGAGCATCGTTTGTTCGCCCAGCTTCTGTATGGAACGGGCATGCGGATCAGTGAGGGTTTGCAACTGCGGGTCAAGGATCTGGATTTCGATCACGGCACGATCATCGTGCGGGAGGGCAAGGGCTCCAAGGATCGGGCCTTGATGTTACCCGAGAGCTTGGCACCCAGCCTGCGCGAGCAGCTGTCGCGTGCACGGGCATGGTGGCTGAAGGACCAGGCCGAGGGCCGCAGCGGCGTTGCGCTTCCCGACGCCCTTGAGCGGAAGTATCCGCGCGCCGGGCATTCCTGGCCGTGGTTCTGGGTTTTTGCGCAGCACACGCATTCGACCGATCCACGGAGCGGTGTCGTGCGTCGCCATCACATGTATGACCAGACCTTTCAGCGCGCCTTCAAACGTGCCGTAGAACAAGCAGGCATCACGAAGCCCGCCACACCGCACACCCTCCGCCACTCGTTCGCGACGGCCTTGCTCCGCAGCGGTTACGACATTCGAACCGTGCAGGATCTGCTCGGCCATTCCGACGTCTCTACGACGATGATTTACACGCATGTGCTGAAAGTTGGCGGTGCCGGAGTGCGCTCACCGCTTGATGCGCTGCCGCCCCTCACTAGTGAGAGGTAGGGCAGCGCAAGTCAATCCTGGCGGATTCACTACCCCTGCGCGAAGGCCATCGGTGCCGCATCGAACGGCCGGTTGCGGAAAGTCCTCCCTGCGTCCGCTGATGGCCGGCAGCAGCCCGTCGTTGCCTGATGGATCCAACCCCTCCGCTGCTATAGTGCAGTCGGCTTCTGACGTTCAGTGCAGCCGTCTTCTGAAAACGACACAAATAGACTCGCTCTTTCAATTAATGAGCTAGGCCCGTAAGCTACGCGCATTGAGGTATCTCCTATTTGGCCGGGTAGGTTTCGAGTGATGGCCGAAATCCCAGCTTCGGGCCGACCAGGCCAACTGAGAAAGAAATTTCAGGAGAAAGGCCGTGCTGCCGTCGCCGAACTGAAGTCGCCGCGAGGACAATTTGCGTCCGCACTTCACAGTTTCACGGAGAGCGCTTACGCGGCATCGTCGTGGGACAAGGATTTCGAGGACGAACTTTTCAGGCGCTTCGAGCTTGAAGCGCCCGCTGACTTCATGACGTGGGTGGCGTCGGCCACGGAGGGGCTTTTCCGTTCCGTGGACAAACCACCCATATGGGTTGGCGAGGTCGATTGGTGTTTTCATAACGGCACACCGTTGGCGTTTCTGGCGCAGTTCTCTGATGACGATGATGCCACCTTCTACGTGTTCCGAGGCTACAACGAAGAAAAGCGGACGTTCTTCAAGATGCGCGCATGGCGTGGGGAGGCCCGGATTATTCTGGACGGTAAAATTGGGGGTTAGGCTGCAATAGGAGCGTAGAATAAGCCAGGTTCAATGCCGATTGCGATGCCATTTCAAGCCGTGTGCAGTGGTGCAGCCAGATCAGCGGCGTCATACCAGTCGCCGGCAACGGAGACGCCTCGCAGCCAGGTCTCTTCGGCCGAAGCGGGGGTTTGGCGATAGTTGGCGCAGTAGATGATCATTGGTGACGGCCACTCAGGCGCGGTCATCCGATTGACCAAGGTAAATACTCCCTCCTCTGCCCCGCTGATGCGGATCTCGATCTGGTCGGCCAGGCCGTAATCGTTGAGGCCCTGCAGGTAGGCCATGCCGGCTTCGGCGGAGGCGTGGTAGCGTACGATCAGCGAATATCGGTCGTACCGATCGAGCGTCGCGATGGACTTGATTTCGACCATACCGGGATAGGCGGCCGGGTCGTTGTGCAGTGAATGAGTGGTCTTGGTGCCTGGCTCGACGCCGGCGAGATTGTATCGGCTGATAAGCACGGACGTGACATACTGCTCGATGCGGAAGATGCGGGGGAAAGACAAGCCGAGCGGCTCGCAGACGACGTCGCCGGATTGGCCGTATCTGATCGGAAACTGGATGACGTTCGTCATGCTCTCCCCTGCACTGCGCTACCGGCTGCGATCGCCGCGATCGCGATCCTTGGGCGGTGTGAGCACCACTCGGGTCGGCAGCTCGCGATCGGTCTGTTTCTGCTGTTCGCGCTCCTTGCCCTTGTCGCGGCCGCGTTCGCTGCGATCGTCGGCGGCGCGGCCCTGATTGGCTTGGGCGATACGCGATTCATCGACGGTGCGATTGCTCGAGGTGCGGTCGATCTCGCCTTTTTCGAGCACTGGATCGCGGCCGGCGGCCGACTTGGTCGATGTGGCGTTTGTGGCTTTGTCGTTATCGCGTTCCTTGCCTTTGGCCGCGCGGGCGTCGAGCTGAAGGTTGACGACTTTTCCGATGATCTGGGTCGCCGATTCGAACAGGGCGCGATCGGCGGGATTGGTTATTGCCTTGGCGAACGTTGCGGCTGTGGCGGCGACGGCGTCCTTAGCCGTCTTTGCCTGGCTCGCGGTGATTGGCGAGTTGCGCAGCATGTGGGTATCACCTTTCTCTAGTGCGGGGTCCCTGCCCTGCGATACGGCGGTTTCCAGTCTTTGGTACTCGCGGCGTAACCCGACAGCAAGGTCGCGGGTCAGTTCGCGAGCGGTACTCGGCTGTGTGCGATCTTTAGCGATCGTGTCCAGCATATCAAGAACACGGTTAAGAGAGTTCTTTGTCATGTTGAAGCGATCGAGACCGGCCGGCAATTTCGGCGCTGTTGGCTTGTCGCGGATCTTGCTCATGACCTTGGTCATGACATTGGGCGGCGAGTATGCACCGAGGCGTCGGAACATTTCCCATTCCCAGCGCTTCACCGGCGGCGGGCCGGCGCGTTCGAGGCGGCGCTGGTGATCGATGGCGAGCCCGCGGGCTCTGGCCTTGTCGGCGAAGCGTTCGCGCCATTCGGTGAAATCGCGGATATTGGGGTTGAGGCGGGTCTTGCCGGGGCCTTTCAGACTGACGATGGCATGGACATGAGGATGTTTGTCCATCTCGTTTCGGTTGTGAACGGCATAGGCGTAGCGATGACCATGAAACTGGGTGCGCAGGAATTCGCCTGCGGCCTCGACGAATTTGGCGCGATCGACATTGGCCGGGCCGGAAAGAAGAAGATGCATGAAGTCGCGCGGCTGGCGGCTCTGCAACAGCACGCCGACGGTGCGGCCTTCTGTCGTCAGCTCTTTGTGATTGGCGGTTGTGATGGAGCGACGCTGGTCGCCGTTCTTATAGATCGGCGTCTTGTTCTCACGTTGCTGCAGGTGGGAGTGCGTCGACAGCGTCACTTCATTGTCCTGACGCTGCATGGCATGCAGTGTGGCTGTCAGCCCCTTTTGTCCGGAGGCGAACTTTGCTGGATAGCGAGAGACCGGTTCGATCCCCTGCCCTTTCAGGCGCGATGAGATCCGCAGATCGAGAGCGCGGATGGTGTCGATCGTCGGCGATGCCTGATTGTCGGTGCCGCGGTCGGCGCGGTCGGATTTCTCGTGTGCGAGAACGATCGCGAGGCTGAGACGCGTTTGACCCTTCACGCCAGGGCCGATGCTGTAGGCGTAAGTGCGCTTTGTGTCGTCATCCTGAATGATGCCGTCGCGGGCGAGATCGTCGAGCGCTTTGGTGACGGTTTCGCGATCGGTGGTCGGCAGTTCATAGTTGAGCAGGACAACATCCTTCGACCCTTGGCGCTCGGTGAAATCGCGTTGCCATTGCTCAAGAGCGTCTTGAATGCTGGTGACTTCGCGGCCGTCCTGGTCGAGCGCGCGTTCTTCCTTGGCCTGGTACTCGAGCACGTTGCGAGCCGATTTCGCACCGGCGCCGTAGGAGAGGATTTTGACGACGACGGCATTGTTGCCGGTTGCACGGCTGAAAGGTGTGGTTGGAGCGGCGCTCGGCCGGCGCGAAGGACGACTGCGACGAGATGCCGGGCCGGAGCCCCCTCCCCCACCACCGCCGCGGCGTTCCTCGTCCTCGAGCAGCTCGTGGAAGAAAGGCAGGCGACGCTTAGATTCGGAGCGATTGCTGGACGGGCTTTTCATCGTGGGCGGCAATTAGATCCTGTATAGTTGTCGATGGTCGCACAAAAGCGGAGTCGCGGATAGAGTCGACGGCTCGGCCGAGATGTTCCAGCGTATCGAGGATACGCGTGGATTGTTCGTCGGAGGCGACGACATCGCCGGCGATCAGTTCGCGGAAGACCTGGGCGATGTCGCGGATCGCAAGATGGATATTTTCAAGCTGCTGGTCGTGATCGTCCAGGACGGTGGCCACCTCAGAAAGCGTGCGTGACACGAGCAGCTTCACGATCATGCCGGGCGTGGTCTCGATCCGCGCTGCCAATGCTTCCAGCTCGTCGGCCTGGTGTTGGGGAAGACGGAATGAGTATTTCGGGCTGGGCATGATCAGCCCTTGTGTCGCTCAAGGCCAGCCATGATGTAGTCTTCGATCACCGCGGTGTAGCGTTTGTTCTGCTTCAGCGCGATCGTGAAAAGTTGGGACATGACATCGTTGTGCAGCTGCAGCGCGACTCGGGTGTATTCGGGCGATACGGCGCGGTTGATACGGGCTTCTGGCGTGACCTTTTTTTGCGGCCGCGGCGCTGTGCGTTCGGATGCCGGCGCGCGTGTGGCTGGCGCTGACGGCCGTGTCGGTTCGGGTGATGAGGCAGGCGCCGGCGCATCGACTTTTGCTTCTGGTTCTGCAGACGGCTGATCGGCGATCGCTGGATTGCTCGTCTCGACGTTCGAAGAGGTCAATTCGTCGACTGATGCCAATGGCGGTATGAATGTCAGGGCGGGATCGCTTGGATCCACCGGTTCAGCTTTGCGGAACCCTTTGGCGAGCTCGGCGAGGTTGCCACCGACCTGCACCCGTTCTTTCGGCGCTTTTGCCATGATCATGCTGCCATGCTGATGAGGTTGATGAACTCGTTGTTGAGACTTTTGATCTGGTCGATGGCGTCAAGCACGCTCTCGCGCGCGCGCTTCTTTGCCGATGGAACCAATTTGGGGTTGTTGTCGATCTCGCGAAGCTTTGTGTAGAGCGTGCCGTAGCCTGCGCCGACGTCGCTGAAATGTGTGGTTTTGCGGATGATCGTGTCGAACGTCGGCACCTTGGCGGCATTGAGGAGCTTGATCACTTCCGGAATGGCGCGATTGCTCTTCATCGCGATATGATCGACATGGTTCCAGATAGCAGCGTGCGGAATGACCTCCCTGCCCTCCTGTTTTGCGATCTGGTGCAGGAGGTTCGAGACGCTAGCTGCTTGTGTCGCGCTTGTGGCCTCAAGGATGACCGGGATGATGACTGCCTGGACGCGTTTGAACACATCAACAGCGCGACTATGGGCGAAGCCCCCGACATCAAAGATGTGGATGTCGGCCGGCGGCGCGGATCTCATCTTCTCGTCAAAATCTTCCTTGGGCAGGATCGAGATCGCGTCGATGTTGTCATCGTCAGTGAGAAGCTTGCGGGCGCGAGACGTTTGGTACCAGCGGTAAAGCGATTGCTGCTCGTCGCAGTCGATGAGCAGCGTCTTGATGCCCTGGCTGCCGAATTCGCCTGCCAGGTTGAGGCTGAGCACT
Source organism: Aminobacter sp. MET-1 (assembly GCF_026521175.1). Lineage (NCBI taxonomy): Bacteria > Pseudomonadati > Pseudomonadota > Alphaproteobacteria > Hyphomicrobiales > Phyllobacteriaceae > Aminobacter > Aminobacter sp. MET-1. Next base: position 88,082 of record NZ_JAMSHL010000014.1, read on the forward strand.
GTCTTGCCGCCGCCGCCTTTGAAAGTGGACAGGGCAAGTGAAATGGATGGGGCTGCGGTGGGGGCTTTGGCGGCCATGAGTGGGCGGACCTCTTTGTTGTGTGTGCTGCGAGACGGCAGTCTGTCGAAATTGTGTGAATCACATATTAACTTGTTCACGCATTGCGCTAATCGCCGATTGTGTGATTGATCGAATGCGCTTTTAGCTGATTAGCGTATCATGCGATTACGTGAATACGTCAATAGCGGATTATCCGATTAGCGTATTAACGCATTGCGCAATTAGCGCATTGCACCGTTACGCGATTACTGTAATAACGCTTTACCGCAATGTGGCATTCACGCATTACCCGATTCACGCAATGCCGTATTAACTCAATCGCACAATTGGCGATTAGCGCAATGCGTGATTTGCACCCGTTCCAAGGTCCGAATTTTTAAGCTATATTGCGTCAATGCGCGATTACGTTATTCCGCTTTTCCGCTATTGACGTATTCACGCATTAACGCATTAGCGGATTAACACATTTCGAAGCCAGCTGCAGTACCCGGACAGAGCCTCCAAGCCGTAAGGTTAAACCGAGTCGCTTGCAAAAACCTCCGTAAATCGCGTAGGAGAGGCGTCAGTGCTTCCGCGCTCCACCCACACGGCGATTGCCGTGATGCCGCTCTGGCGGCGCTGCATGGCCGAATAAACGGCAATCTGATCGCGGACCCTCCCCAACGACGTAGTCGGAAAGCGCCCCTCGGGCGCAATGGCTAGCTGTCCCCAGCTAGCCTATCCTGCCATTTTACACTGGGAGACTGGCAGGAGCTGTCGTCACCAAGAAAATTTGGCCGAGACGCTTGCGGGACGGGTGAATTTTTGCAGGTGGCATGCAGACGACGAAGCCAGGATCGCGAAGTGATCCGTCGGGCTGAGGAAGGATGCAGCAGACAGCGTGATGGCAGTCTCCCAGTGTAAAAGTCCGAAGCGAACACCCGAAACAGCGTCACGGCGAGCTATCAAATCGCGGAGCGTTGATAGCGAAGCTGTAGCTAGGTGAGGGGTGTGAGCGCCACGGTAGGGCGAAGCGATGCATCAGATGGCAAAGCAAATCTGATGCGAGTGAAGCCCGGTTTGATTGGCGAATTCGCGGCAGCGTCCGTCAACCGGCCCGAAAGGCCGGCTGCGAAGCAGTCCAGAAGGTGAGGGGGGTGTGGGGGGAGAGGCGGTAGTCTCACCCCCCACGGGCGACGACGGGCTCGATGCCCGGAGACGGCCAGGGAGGGATTGGAGCTTGTGAGGTGGATTACCAAGAGGGCATAACGCCCCCTTGGGAGGATTACCGCACGCAACGCTCTCGGTAGTAGTCGCATTGCTCGCAGTGGATGACAGTGAACGCGTTGATCGAGCCGCCTTCAGCAGATTCGTAGAAACGATGGATGGCGCAGCCTCGGCAGGAAGGGCATTCGACTGTGGTCACGGTCTGCTCCAGTTCGTAGCCTTCGGATTCGATGGTGGTTGAGAAAACAGTGGTCATGGCGATCTCCTGGGTGATGAGGTGATGCGAGAGCGCCGAAGCGCCCTCGCGGATCGTGGATCAGCTGCGAGTGTGCGCAGGGCGGCGGAAGTACTCTTCCGCATATCCGTCATCGGGATCGCAATAGCTGGAAAGAGGGCGATCCGGACGAAACTCGGCGTCGTACTCGACGGGGGTGCGAGCGAAGCCGCGGATGGCGGCGAGCCGCGCGACTGTGACGTGGCCGAGAGTGTGTTCATGATGCTCGGTGCAGTAGACGAGACCGAAGAAGGTCTGCGTGTCGGGATTGTACTCAGTCAGAAGCCATTGAGCGTCATGCAGGGGAACGTGGAAGCGAATGAGGGGCTGATGATCGAAAGGCGCCTGGCCAAGATCGAGGCCGATGGCGTTGGCGAGAGCATTGCGCTCCATAACTGCGAGGAGTGCGGCGGGGATGTTGAAAGGTGTCATGATGATCTTCTCCTTCGTTTCGATGACGAAGGAGGCCCATCGTTTATCGACGAGCGGGTCAGGGACCGCGAAGCGGCCGCCAGAGGCGGGGAGTGGGGGAACCTATTTGCGAACGGCCCGTAGGGACGCGGCCATAGGCCGGCAAATTGGGGGGACCGCTCATCCTTGACGCGCGAGGAGGTGCGATAGAATGGGCCGTCATTGAGAGAGAGAAGAAAGCGCGCGACCAGCGCGCTTTGCCGTTTCGACCGGCAGGTCGAATATACTGACCGAGCAGCTGGTGCCGGCGTTTGTCGATCGACAGGTCGGTCGGATCATTCGGCCGATGAGAAGAAAGAGATTCCCTAGATGGGAATCTCGGTGTCCTCCGCGAACAGATCAGCAAGTAGCGCGTCACGCTCGATAATCGCCTTTTCGAGTTCAACCTCGATCCAGCGACGCTCGTCGGGATACACGGCGTTCCGCAGCTCGGCGCGTTATCCTGACAGTCAAGCGCTCATTTGAGGAAGGGGGGATTGCGCCCTTCCTCTTTCTTTCTCACGCGAGGTCCGCGAGAAAGATGTCGATATAGCGCGCGAAGTGCTCATCCTCGGCCTGCGCCTTTGCAATCAGAGCCGCCAGTTGGGCTTTGGCCGCAGCACGCTCTTTCTTCGTGAAATAGCAGTTCCGAAGCTCGGCGCGTAATTCGATGATCTCGTCCATAGTGGTCATGTCGATCGTCTCCTTTTTTATGACGTCAACGGAGCCACGTGCGCACGAAGCGCGTGTCAGGGATCGCGGAACGCGACCGGCAGCGCCGGCGAGTGGGGTGCCGGTTTTGTCGGAGCGCAGGGAACCGGAGCGGAGAGAAAATCGGGGGCCCACACTCGTCCTTGACGCGGGCTGAGCAGCCGTAGAATGGGACGGCAGAAAGAAGAGACCCCGCGACCCCGACCAGGGGTCGCGACCGTATTCCTTTGGGGTCAGCCGCTCACGACTTTGCTATAGGATAAGATCTTCTCGATCCGTCGCAGGTCCCCGCCGACGGCAAGCCGCTGCAGTTCCGTCAGCTTCTTCTCCTTGAGGATCGCCTTGGCGTTCTCCGCAGCGCCCGCCCATGCGGGACGATGACGTGCTGTGATACAGGCGTTCGGGCATCGCGTCGGTTCGCACAACGAGATCATAGGAGCAGTCTTATCGCCTGATGAGACGTGGCGGAGGCAGACGGCGGTGGCAGGGTCAAAGAAGCAGTCGGCCAGCACGCCGATGTGAAGTGTGCGGGCCGTATCCGCCAACAGGACACGAAGGCGAGCGCGGTCGGCGATCATGCCTGGAAAAGGTTGAAGCTCAGCGGCGATGCTATCCAGTGATCTGCCAATCCGTGTTGCGGCGGGGCCGGCAAGACCCGCTCCGAGCTGACGCTCATCGAAATAGCTCAGTATGTCATCCATCTGCCCGAGGCGACGCTCTGTCTCGACCTCGGCGGTGAAGCCCGAGCGGCTCGAACCCGCATAGCCTTCGAAGGTCGCGACGGAAACGTGCTTGTACTGGATCATGCCGGCGATCGTCCCGAAGGGTCGATTGGCGATATGCCAGGCAATCGTCCTGCGAAACTGACGCGTCGTCAGTTGCCACGGATACCCATTGGGGCCGGTCGGAATGACAGGTTCGCCTGCGGTTCCGAAACGTTCATTGAGATGGTCGCGGAACTGGTTCAGGCGAGATACAATATCGGTCGCGAGAGCTTGCTTACGGGCCCGTGCGACGTAGAGAACTGGCCAGAGCGTCTGCGTACCACGCCGCTCGACGGATCGGATGATAAGCTGTTCGAGCACCGAGATGGCGACCGCGACGGGTGCGATCGTAGTCCACTCGGCCTCCTCACCACGCGTTTGCTTTCCCTTGTAGGCGACTGACTTCACCCGGTGCCTGTCGATCAGGCCGTCCTCGCTCCTGGTGACGGACAGACAGCCGGGTCGCATGGCCTGGACCTCGCTATCGCGCATGCCGGTGAGATAGGCGCAGACGATGTAGCAGGCGGCTTGCAACATCCGCTCCTCCGCCGCGAGCGCTTTCACGTCGAACCGGGAGCGCCATGGACCGCCGGTGTCTGGATCGACTGAAATCTGCGTATCCATTCCGCCGACCTCGGTTCCCAGTTCCCGGCCAGCAGCCTGAACGGTCCGTCGCATGTTATTGTTGGGTTGGCCCACGGCGGGTCGTTGGAGATTGGCGTCGGCGCCTATATGCAGATAGATCAGATGCCAGTTCCAAGGTGGCTCTGGCTCTACAGATGATGCCGGCCCACCGATCCTGACCGGCCATACCGGAATGCCGCGGCCTTGCCGTCGGCGTTCGTCGAGATAGGCATTCAGACGCGCCTGGCGGCGGGCCCGCCGTGCATTGCGAGGCGCCAGCGCGTCCTCGGCAACAAACAGCCTATGACCATCTTCGAGCGTCCGCAGTTCGTTGCGCGCCGCGAGAATATCATGCGCAAATACCGTGACGTATTTGAGCGACCATGCAAGCAGTGGCCGGATGATGTCCTCGGGAATGCGGGGCGTCCGGTTCTCTTCGACGGAGAAACGATAACCCGCAATGTCGGCCGGCTTACGACCGCGCCACGGCTCGAAGGACAGCTTCGCCACGGATAAATGGTTACGAAAGGCATAGAGGTCGAAAACGATCCCCAGCCACTGGGAGACGATGACCGGCCTCCGGCCGGCGCGGAGAAACTTGGCAAATCGGTCAAGCAACGCCTGATCGACATGGTGCAGATCACAGACCCTGCACTCGGCCTTGACGAAATTGAAGAAGGTCAGCGCGAAACGAAAGAGGCGACGAACGCTCACCGGTGACGCTCGCATCTTGTATCCGGGTAAATCCGTGTTCAGGCGCACATAAAGGTAGTCGCGAATGGCTGCCGCGATGGCAGGGTCGCCAACGGCATCGACGTCTACCCTGGTGTCGGAGCGGCGCGCATTCTCACGAAAAACCGCCGGACCCAAATCCCAGTAAGCATCGCTGTAACGCGACAGGGAGGATCTGTCGAAACCAGCATGCAGCGGCGCTGTTGCCAGAACCGGGCGATCGTCGGCAACCGCGATGGCGGCGTAGGAGGAAAGCGCGGCCTTCACAGTGATACCTCCGGCGGCAAGTAGACCGAAACCGGTTCGTGAGCGAGCAGGCGACGTGCCTCGTCGACGGTCGCCGCGCTGAAAGCAGGAAGAATATGTCTGGTGATGCGGGTATGCGCGGCTGCGAACTTGGTCGCCCAATGGTTGGAGGAAAGCGATAGGCGCTGCTCCTCGAGGAAATCAAGGAAGGACAGGATTGCGGGAAGCTTGCGAGCGGTGATCACCGCGTTCGGGCATTCGAGACAGCCCCAGAACGGCAACGAGCAGGGTGAACCGCGTTCGCCATAGGGACTGGAAAAGAAGCCGCCACAGCTCGCAAGCCAGATATCTTGTTCGCCGTCGAGGAGGGCGATTGGATCGCTTCCCGCGGGAGCGACGGCTGAAGCGGCGACCGGGTCATTGCGCCAGGCATCCTCATTCTCCGGCGTCAGGATGATCGGCGACAGGGCCGATGTGACCGCCTCGTTAAAAGCGTCGGCGATCGTAGTCTCGTGAAGCGGTCTGAGTGCAGGGATATCAGCGTAATGCCGCGCAGCCACTTCCCGCGTATGGCCAACGGCAAAACGCGTCATGTGCCCTTCGGTCTTCAGATACCAGAGTGCCTTGTGCGTTTTGCGGAGGCGCGAAAGCTCCAGATGGAGCGGATGTCCACCATCATCGAGAATATTGTGCTCTTTTGTCCACGCGTCGACGAGATACTGCGTATCTTTTAGCCCGGACTTTAGCCCACCGAATCCGTAGTGCAGCCAAAGACGATCGCTTGGCCGGTGCTTGCGAGCGGCGGCCGTCATGGCGATGACCCACCGGATTAGTCCACCCGGCGTGCGCGAGCTGCCATCGCGCACGCGAAGCGTCTTGTGCTCGGCGCCGTGCGCCCGGCGTTTGACATAGGCGATCTCGACCGTACCGTTTGCAGGGTTCTGGAGACATTCGACGGTCAAGGTCTTGCAGCACTCGATCTCCAGACCGGTCTCGAGCGCCAGGAACACCAAAAGTGGTATTACATGGTGCGAGGTCAGATAGTGCCATTCGTGAAGCTGGTGACAAAAGTTCCCCGACGAGAGACCTCGCACCCTTCGGGCATGCAGAAGAGCTTTATATTTGCGATCGGTATGAAAGAGAACGCCTCTCGCATCGATGTGCGCATGCGCGCTGTCTTCCAGGATCTTTAGATCAGAGTCTGCGGCAACCGGCCTGGGCTTGCGAAATCTCCGGAAGATCCGCCCAATATCCGCACGAGCCGCATCGCGAAGCTGGCGCGCAATGTATGGGCTGTATGCATCCCGGGGATGCGACGACGGTATCGACCGCAACGTCGTATAGGCCAACCGGTCGTGCAGCGTGTCGGAAAAGGTGGTCGTTCCTTCAGCGGCAATCTCTCGCAAAGCCACGATGACCTTCGTCAGGATGGTCATCAGGTGGATTGGCGACTTGCCGTTTGCCGCCAGCCAGGCTTCGAAGCCATCAATGTGGCGCGCTTGAAGGAGTCCCGGGGCATCAGGCACGTCGCCGGTCTCTGCCATGTAGGTGAGAAATAGCGACAGGGTGCGGGCGTAAGCCGCCACAGTCGATCTGACGGACAGACGCCCGCCAAGACCGGCCAGCCGCCTCAGTGCACGGGCGAACGCAAGTGCGAGCCAACGCGGCGTCAGGCGAGCATAGTCAACCAGAACCTCACCGCCGTCCTGCGTCTGAATGTTGAATCGCAGACCCGATATCGCCTTTATCGGCTCCTGTGGTTGAACAGCGAGTTCGCGACCGAACGCGACAGGTTGGCCTTTGCGGGGGCGGAGGCTCATAGCCTGCTCCCGCTTGGCAGCAGCGCGAGCAGTTCGGCGACGGCGGTATCGACGGTGTCGGCGCGCGTGGCGATATGATCGAGATACAGGGAGGTGGTCTCCAGGCTCGCATGCCCGAGAAGCCGCTGCACCTGCTGAAGAGGATCACCGAGCAGCCTGCGGTAACCTTCTGCGGGTCCGGCGGAGATTGCCGAAGCTGCGCCTTCGAGCTGGCGCTGGATGAGCATCGCGAGCATATGGACGGCAAAAGTGTGACGAAGCTGATGTGGGCTGATGTCGATCGGAAATCCGTTCGCCCGGCAGCGACGGCAGGCACGAGCGAACGCCACCTCCCAGGAGTTTGGGCGCACCGGCTGACCGACCTCGGTTAGCCACAGCACTGCCGGCTCGGCGGGTGCATTGTCCAGATCACAGACGATGAGACGCTGCCGTTCATCCGGCGAGAAGACCTCCAGAGGAACGGCTCGACCGTCGACAAGCACAAGGCTGGCCGGGCCTGAGACTGGTCGGCGGACAAAGATCGGGTGCTCTATCGACTGCCAACCTTGACGTGCTTTGAACTTCGACGCGGCATGCGCGCGTTCCACACGAATGTAGGTCCGGAGCCGCTGAAGTAACCCGTCAGGAAAAAGAATCGCCCGGCCACGCTCGCCTTTGGTAAGGCCTGCGGGCAGATTGAACCATGTCTGCCGGATCGCGGAACCGAACGCCGGCAGGGCGCCGACTTCGAACGCCAGGAGAAACGATGCTTCCTCGAGCCTCAAGCCGGTTACCACCAGCATCTCCGCAAACAGCGCGTTGCGAAGTCCATTCCTGTCACGAGCTCCGGGTCGCTCGACTCCATCCGGAGCAAGGCCACGCAGCCCTGTATCCCGAAATCTTCGGAAATCCTCAAGCGTGACGAAACGAATATCCGATCGCTTTACCCGTCGTTCGAAAGCATCGTTGCGAGCAACAATCCGACCTTGGCCCCGCGTCCGATTGCGGCGCCAGACCTCCCGATGCGAAAATGGGCTGGAAGACAGAAGCCCCTCGTGCACTCCCCACTCATAAAGCTTGTCTATTGCCGCGACGGACCGATTCCATGATGCCGCCGAGATCCGGCTTCCGGGTTCGCCTCTTCTACGGATGCGATGGAAATCCTCGACGTCTTTCCGATTAGCCTCCCAGACCGTCTTGTCGCGGGCATCGGCAAGGAACCGCAACCAAACGGTGATGTCGTAGCCGTAGGCACGGAGAGAATGACGTGAGCGGACGCCATTAAGGGGCAGATCGAGGAAAAAGCGATCGACATCAGGATCGTAGAGCGCACCGCCTCGTAGGAATCTCGGCACATAAGCATCGAGGCCGTCAGCAGACCGCCGCTCCTCAATCGTAATGCTCGAAGGCGCAACGACAGTATCCACAGGTTATCCACCCCTCCCCCGGACCCCCACCCGGGAGCCTGTGTCAACGGGAGATGCTAAAGCTGCCCGGCACTCTCCAGGCCGGCCTCCGCCAGCTATGTGGGAGCGCTGCGGCCGGCCTGGAAAGCGCCTCCCTCAGCATGTGCATCGACGTAGGCAAGGTCGCGGGTGTCGGTGCAGACTGTCAAGATAAGGCGCGCAGTTCTTCGATGTGCTGTTCAATGGTCATCATCATCTCCTTCGTTTCAATGACGAAGGAGGCTCATCGGTAATCGACGAGCGGGTCAGGGACCGCGAAGCGGCCGCCAGAGGCGGGGAGTGGGGGAACCGATTTGCGAACGGCCCGTAGGGACGCGGCCATAGGCCGGCAAATTGGGGGGACCGCTCATCCTTGACGCGCGAGGAGGTGCGATAGAATGGGCCGTCATTGAGAGAGAGAAATAAGCGCGCGACCAGCGCGCTTGCCGTATTCGACCGGCAGGTCGGATTGGAGACCGTTCAGCTGGTGAAAATGCTCGCTCCTGGTCCTCCTGTCCGAGCTTTGTGGGCGATGCCGGAGGGCAATGAGGATGCGGGGCGAAGCACGAGAAGACCCCCCGCCCGGAGGCGGAGGGTCTTGGACGGTGGCGGCTTCAATTGCCGTCGCGTGGGTTCCAGATCAGGACGTACTTGCCTTCCTCGTCGCCCGGCGCCGGAGCCATGTTGGCGTAGATCGTGCCGAACTCGGGGGCGCGCAGCGTCACGGAGACATACTCGTTGCCGGTGTTCTGGGAGACGCGCTTCCAGCCAGCGCCGAGTTCGAAGCCGTTGCGGGTCGCGATGACGCGAAAGTCCGGCTCGCGGCCGTCGTCGCTCTTCTTCTTGTTCTCGACCAGAGCGATTGGGGTGCGGATGGCGAGGGTGGTGAGGGTGCCGGCGTAGCCGTTCTTGTTGGAGGTGAGCTGGGCGATGGTTGCAGACATTTCAGTTCTCCTTGGCGATCGGGATAATTCCCGTTGACGCCCTATGAGTTGCCGGCAGGTGAGACCGCGATCAGCCGAAGCGTAGCGAGGCCTTGACTGCCCCGAGAAGAAAAAGGGGGAGGGGTATCGCCCACCCGTAGGGCGGCGAGCGCAGCGAAGCCGTGATCGCGTAGCGATTATGGGGATGCCGCCTTTTTCTGGCCCGAAGGGCGCGGGGCGGTTGATCCCGGTCGAGACGCCGGTACGAATTAAAGGGCGTAGGGAATTATTTCGTCTTCGTCGCCAAGGAGGCGGCATGGAGTCTGCACTGCCCAGCTGATGGCGACATTCGGCGGCCATGCCGTCATGCTGACGATCGAGTATCTCGTCCAGTGCCGCCTGGTCGAGACGCAGACGCAAGGTCGACTGTGCCGGCGGCGATCAGCTGCTCCATCGTGGTCCGGCGTATCGAACCGGATGGCATGGCGGCGTGTTTGCCTGTTGTCGCTGGCGGGGGTGTCGCCGCCATGATGCTGCGTTCCGGGCAACCGGCGCGGTTTGCCCGATCTGGCCGGGCCATCCGGGGCAGGGGAGGGCGGAGAGCAGTGTGATCAGGATTGCCGGTGGGTAACTGCTGACGCGACCAAAGAGATAGTGCCAGCATGGGCGGGGGGGCTTCGGGCGAGCGGCCACAGCAACGAAATATGCGCTGGTTGGCCGCACAAAGCAGAAGAATCTTGGCCTTGTGGAGAGGAGGACAGGAGTTGATGCAATGATTCAAGTGAAACTGCGATTGACCATGCTGCAGGCCGAAGCCCTGCTGACGCTTGCGCAGGAAGCGGAGCCGGACACGCTGGAATATTCCAGGCGCGCGCAGCGCGCTGGAGAGGTGGCGGCGGAAAAATTGATGATGGCCATCGTTGAGGCCAGAGAGGCGAACGGCGAGCAAAAAAAGAGCCCGTGCCGAAGCACGGGCGAGGTGGGCCGTTTGGCCTTGGGAGGTCAGTGATAGGCGACGCCGACGTAATCCAGGATCAGGTAAGGATCGTGGTAGCAGGCGTCCTGCAGGTCAGGACGGGCGGCGCAGGTGGCGGCGTAGACGGCCAGGTCGGCCGAAGAGAGATCGGCGATATCGTTGCCGTGGGCCATCCAGGCCTTTTCGAGGTCGGAGGCGCAGCCGCGGCCGGCTGCACCGCACTGGCCGGGATCCATGGCAGCGATGTCCTGTTGAGGCGCCGGCTCCTGCGTGAAGGACGGCAGGGTGATGTAGATGTTGATCGAGAGGGCGATTGAAGCTGCGGAGAGAAGGCGTTTCATGTCGGTCTCCTGCGGTTCGGGTGAAGGGAGAGCCCCCGCCACTGCGGCGGGGGCTCCTGCGAGGCCTCAGTTGGCGTCGCGGGGGTTCCAGATGAGGACGAACTTGCCGTCTTCGTCGCCCGGCGCCGGAGCCATGTTGGCGTAGATCGTGCCGAACTCGGGGGCGCGCAGCGTCACGGAGACGTACTCGTTGCCGGTGTTCTGGGAGACGCGGTTCCAGCCTGCGCCGAGTTCGAAGCCGTTGCGGGTCGCGATGACGCGGAAGTCGGGTTCGCGGCTGTCGTCGCTCTTCTTCTTGTTCTCGACCAGTGCGATCGGTGCGCGGATGGCGAGGGTGGTGAGGGTGCCGGCAAAGCCGTTCTTGTTGGCGGTAAGCTGGGCGATGGTTGCAGACATTTCAGTTCTCCTTGGCGAGCGGGGTAATTCCCGATGACGCCCATGAAAATCGGCAAGCGAGAGCGGGGTCAGCCGTAGCGCAGCGAGGCCTTGACCGGACCGGCAGGAAAAATGGGGGAGGGGTATCTCTCACCCGTAGGGCGGCGAGCGCAGCGAAGCCGTGATCGCGTAGCGATTATGGGGAAACCCCCATTTTTCCGCCCCGTAGGGGCCGGTTCGGTTGATCCGGATCGAGACGCCGATCGAATAAGGGCGTTAGGGAATTAATCCGTCTTCGTCGCCAAGGAGACGGCAAGGCGTCTGCACTGCCCGGCTGATGGCGACGTACGGCGGTCCTGCCGGCATGCTGATGATCGAGCCTGCGGCTTGATGCTTCCTGGTCGTGACGCAGATGCGGCGACGATATGCCGGAAGACGCCAGTTGCTCCATCGTGATCGGTTGCGTGGAACCGGGTTTGCAAGGCGGCGTTTTGTCCTCCCTGTCTTCACCGGCAGAGTTGTCAGGTCCATGAGTTGCGTGCCGAGTTGATGGATAATCAGCCGAACTGGCCATGTCCGGGCAGCAGCGAAGGGCTTTTGTTCGTCTCAACTGGGACTTTACGTGAATCAGCGGCTTGTCAGTGCGCTGATGGATGGCTGGCCGGGCCTTCATTGCTCGGGCAGATGTGTCAGGTTGCGGCCTCTTGCATCGCGACCTATCGATCGCTGACAACGGCAGCAGGTGGAGCGCTAATGGCACCTAGTGGGTACCGCATGTGCGGGCCTACGGCTCCGGCACCAAGCGTCAGATTTCGACCACTAGATGCCGAACAGGTCGCATTGCACCGGTTCGGCGGCTTTGCGGGCAGCACCGCATCGCCCGCTTGGGCAGACGCCATATTGGCCGGCGGCGTCTGCGGCGAGGTCGCGGGCGCCGTGGACGCCATGCGCGAAGAGCGGATGTCCGGACGGGCGCTTGCAGGGGGCGCCGATTTTTGCTCGACAGTCAGGGCATGCGACCTCAAGGGCGGGATCGCGCGGCCAGGAACGGTCACAGCCGGGTTTACGGCAGTACATGGCCCGGTCGGTCATGTTTGCCGCCCGGCTTTGTCTGCGCGCGGCGTATAGATGACCTCGAAACTGTCGGGTGACATTTTGATGATCAGGTCCGAGCCGGCGGCAACGGCGTTGCGAATATAATCGGCTTCGATGAAATCGACGCCGTCATCGCCGCCGAAGGTGGCGTGTTTGACGTTCCACCAGGCGTCGAAACACATGATTTTCGGATTGCATTCGGCGGCGTAGACGACGGATGCTTTCTGATCGCCGACGACGCCGTTGTGCAATAGGTAGACGCCTTCGTCGCCGACCAGCCAGAAGCCGGCGGGGTCGCAGACGTGGTAACGACGGCGGATGCCGTGCGGCCAACGCGCCTCGGCCTCCTGGAGCAGCGATTGCAACTCAGCGTGCTTGAAGGTGAGCGATGTCATATCGTGTTTCTCCGGAGCGGGGGTTCGGTGGTGACGGCACGGCGCAGCGCGTCGAGACATTCGAGGCGCTGCATGGCTGGGCTGGAGAACTCACCGATCTCGGGGATCGGATCGTACGAGAAGTAGAATCGGCCGTTTCCGAACCGCACCATGCGGTAAAGGACGCCGTGTTCGCTGATTGCGCCGATGACGGCGCCGTCGGCGTCGTAGAGGCGAAGCGAGCGCGCGAGCACCTGGTAATACCCGAAACATTCGTTTCGGATTCCTGCGAGCGGAACGAATGACTTGCCGTTGAGGTGGATGATGGTCATTTGCGTTCACCGCAAATGACGCGACCGTCATTGGAGATGATGGGCTTGGAGCAAAGTGCTCCAGGCGGTGGAGAGACCGCGATACGGTCTATGTCGGCTGGCCGGCTGGCCGGCGCCGTGCAGGCGGCGGTGAGGCCGGCCAAGGCGAGTGCCGAGAGGCGCGAGGCGATGTTCATCGAAGAGCTCCGTCAGGAGCGGGTGAGGCGGAGCCTCTCTCTGCCTCTTGCCCGGTCCATCAGGGACCGGGTTGTCTCTCGCTCTGGATGGCGTGCGCGTGTCGGCTGACAGGCGGTGGCGGCGGTGAAGCGGGAAGCCCCCGCCGTTAGGGCGGGGGCGAAGGCGGCTACGCCGCCGGTTCTTCTGCCTTTTCGATGCTGGCTTCATAGCTGGCTTCGACCTTGGCGAAGAAGGGAATGGAGAACGATACGGTCAGCTTCAGTTTGCCCTTCTGGGTCAGGCGGGCCATGAGACGGTTGACGAACTTGCGGATACGGCGGCCGGTGTGCTGGCAGTAGGTTACGAGCGTTTTCATTTAGGCGACTCCTTGAGAGCGGTTGTTTGCAATCTGCGTAGCTCGAAGACCTGGAGCACGCGCCGGCGCACCCGAAGGGCCGCAACGCAGTGGAGGACGGCGAAGCCGTTGCGCTGGTGAAAAGTGCGGAAGGTATCGTGCGCAGCATAAAGATTGCAGACAGCTGCTCGGAGATCGCCGGTGACGCGCGGCTTGCGTCAGGACAGAACTTGGTGCCGTGGAAGTGCGGGCGACCGTGGGAAGGCAGAGAGAGATCCAGGGCGAATTGAAGCTGACCGTATCGTTCGTGCGGACCGAGCGAGGTCAGCTATTAGCGAGTTTCTGGCCGAAAGCGGGGCGTAGCTTGTCGTAGCTAAGTTGGCGTCGGCGCATTATTCTCGATAATCACTGTGAGGCCCGCGCGTCGCGCCCTGTCGAGCAGGTTCTTGACCGATGAGGGAGACCATTTCGAGCCACCCCGCGGGGTTCGTTCGTGCAAGCGCTCAAGCTGGCCAGCGATCTCGCGGAGTGTGAGGTCCGGGTTCGAGGCATGGATGCCAGCCACCAGCGTCATCAGCCGGTCTTCCGGCAGACGGGGAGGGGACTTCTTGAGCAGCCCAGGGTCGGCGAGATGCTCGGCGACGAGCCATTTGACCGCCCGGCGCAAGCGCTCCGGAGTCCAGTTGAGCCCTCGCTGCTTGAGCACGCGGGCAATGTCGTCCCAGGTATGGTCCGGCCGCATGCGGCGCACCGTCGGCAGCCATTGGTTTGCCGAAACCTGAATCCGGGACCCATAGGCTGCCTTCTGCGCGGCCGTCATCTTAGCGAGCGTCTCGGGTCGCCGTTCACGGATCCCGGGATTGCCGGGAAGCCGGCCTTTCGCCTTGGCGGCTTTGATACCGGCCTTCGTTCGCTCGGAAATCAGCGCCCGCTCGAGCTGGGCGACGGCACCGAGCACCTGCAGAGAGAACATGCCCTGTGGCGTCGACGTGTCGATCGGATCGCGCAGTGATCGGAAATGTGCACCTTTCTCGCCGAGATCCTCGATCACCTCCAGTAGATGACTGACCGAACGCGCCAGGCGGTCGAGGCGAACCACGATGAGGGTGTCGCCGGCGTCGATCTCGCGGAGCAGCTTCGCAAGGGCAGGGCGGGTGCGCGAGGCACCGGAGCCGTGCTCCTGGACGATCCGGTCACAGCCTGCTGCGCGCAGCTCCATTTCCTGCGCTTCAGTCGTCTGCTCGTCCGTGGAGACGCGCGCATAGCCGATTTGCCGGCCCTGTGGTCGACGGGAAGCGCGATTTTGCGTGTCAGCGGCCATCCGGAGCGCCTGATAGAGGTATTGAGGGCGGTTTTCCAAATACAGAAGATACGGATAACCGATCGGTTGTAAACGTCTTTAGCAACCCTTTGCATCGGCCCTACGGCCTCGGTGAGCTTGAAAAGCACCGTTTTTCAGGCTCCAGAGAGCCCTAGGGCGTGGTGCTGTACAGTCCCGATATGGGCCAATTATCGATAGTGAAAGTTGCCCCCCAGGAGAGCCGGTGTGAGTGAAGCAAAGTGCAAGATAGCTTCAGCAAGTCGAATCGGCTAAAGCGATATCAATGGCTTACGACGTCACCACTTTGCATCAAGAGAGGCTGTAGACGGGCCGCAAGCGGGTGCGCCGATTTTTGCCTAAGGATTTCAATTGGCAGCGCCAGAACGAAGGGCGGAACGACACCCGATGACTGTTTTTGACTTTGACCGTACCGATGCAATCCCGTGGCGCGAGCTCGCGGGACCGCTCGTCTCCGCAGAGGATTCTTTGGCGCGCCTCGATGAGCGGCTGGCCAGAAGTCCGGTGCGCGAAGGTTCTGTCGCGCGCGCTCACTTCTTCGACGCCGCCGCCGCGCTGTGGCTCGAGGGCGAGCTTGTCCATGTCGAGGATCTGGTCCTGCACGACACCCACATGGACATCCGCACGCCGACTCACGAGCTCACCCGTGCCCATGCGGTGCTGCGGGCACGGCGGTTGATTGTTGCCAACAGGCCGGACTGGGCGCTGAGCCCGAACGGCCTAAGACAATTGCGCGGGCGTGGCGCTAGCACCCCGGACGCTCTGCCACCGGAGATTCATGCGACGGCAGCGGAGGGCGCAGGCGATGAAGAGGCGGATGAGCCGGCCAACGACGATCTGAACGATGGCCTCGGCGCCGAATTTGCCGCCATCGATGCGCTGCTCGATCGCACGCGGAATGTGCTCGACGGGCTCTCCGCCGCGCCGGTGTCGCGACCGCAACAGGTACCGACGGGCGAAAAAAGTCCGCTCGTCTACGATCCCGACTGGGACGAGGAGGAACGGCTGTCGGACTGGCGGGCCGTGTTGAACCGGACCACGGGCCAGCCGCCCGTGCTCAGCGCCGCCCTGCTATGGGATGCGTGGGAAACACAAGAACCGCTGCAGCATCTGCCCTGGCTCGGACACTTGCTCGTGGGCGCCATGCTCAGGCAGGCCCGAAAAACGAGCGCTCACCTCGTCTGTCTTAACACCGGGCTGCGCGCCATTCCGCGCGAAAGGCGGCGCGCCCGCGACAGGACGGCGCGACTGATCGGGTTTCTGGAGGGCGTCACTGAAGCGGCCGTCGCCGGGCTGAAGGAACACGATCGGCTGATGCTCGCCCGGGAACAGATGGGGCGCCGCCTGCGCGGCCGGCGGGGACATTCGAAGCTGCCGCAACTCGTCGACCTCGTTCTTGCGCGGCCGCTCGTCTCCAGCGCGATGATCGAAAAGGACCTGAAGGTGACGACGCGTGGGGCGCTTAATCTCGTCGCCGAACTCGGCCTGCGCGAGATCACGGGCAGGGGGCGTTACCGGGCGTGGGGGATCCTCTGATAGCTCCTATGCGCTCGGAAAGAGCGTCTGGCACGCCGGCGTGCGACCGGCACTACCGTGCTATTGCGAGCCGCTTCGTCTTGGCAGCGGGACAGGCTTCCCACTTCTTGGGTCAGACGTTACCGCGAGACCTTGCGCCCGCGCGCTGCTTGCGCCATATCTGGACCATGGCGAAACATGCAACTACCGCTCGGCGCTCGGCGTCATCAGGCCAGTTTGTCACTACGAAGGGCGCCAATTCGGTTGGACGGACCAGTGACGGGGTTGTGATCCTGAAGCCTGCCACCAAGCCGACGCATTTCACGCAAAGTGAGATACGAGGCACGATTAAGGAAGTGAAGGGGAGCGACGGCCGCTTATCGAGTAGTAAGAATCTTTGATGGCTGCGCATCCGCGCAATGTGTTCATCAATTGTGCCTTCGACGCCGAATTTGAACCCCTATTCCACGCGATAGTTTTTACTGTGATTCGGTCAGGATTCCGTGCGCGGTGCGCGACCGAATCTGACGACGCGGGAGAGAACCGCTTCTCGAAGATTCAGCAAATCGTGGAGGAATGCCGCTACGGCATCCATGATATTTCGCGAACTGAAACCAGCGGCAATCCTCCTCTGCCTCGTTTCAATATGCCGCTCGAACTCGGCCTTTTTCTTGGTGCCAGACGCTTTGGCGATGGCGATCAAAAGAAGAAAAAGACCCTAATCCTTGACCGTGAGCAATATCGATTTCAGAGGTTTGTTTCGGACCTCGCCGGCCAAGATATTCACTCGCACAATGGCGACGTTTCGACCGCGGTGCGTGAAGTGGCAACTTGGTTGCGCACTCAATCGAGGTCGACCACTGTACCGGGCGGAATGAAGATCGCCGACGAGTTCGCCTTATTCCAAGAAGCCTTGCCCGCGATCTTAGGGCAACAAGGACTTGTAAGAGCCGAGATGACATTCGGCGACTACACGGCTATTGCCGTGGCATACATCAAGGAAAACGCCTGAACGTTGTGAGCGGTCAGAGGACCAGCTCGCCCGCCTCGACGAAACTGTGCGACGAAGCTCGATCGGAGAGGGTTACATTGAACGCGGACATTTTTTCGATTCAGCGGCCAGCATGTGGATCGCTGGGGAGCTCGTGCATATGTGACGCGTCGCGGCGCGCTGAACCTCGTTGATACACCGGTCGTCCGCGAGATGACGGGCAGGGGACGGTATCGCGCCTGGGGTGTGCTGTGACCCCAAGCCCGCCGGTGCGACCTTGGGAAAAGAGATCGTCAAGGTCGACGTCCTGCGGGTTGACTTATCCCAGATGAAACAGCGAAAAGAGCATCGCTCTTTTACGAGGGCGTGCGCCAGCAGTCTAACCCCAAGCCCCCCGCCCAGGCTGCTGGCGCATCTGTTCTCCGCTTCGCTAGCTGTTCTCCGTCGATTTCATTCAACATAGCAGTGCGCACACTCGCGACACTCTTTTTGGCGCCATTTTGCCGTTTGGATGGTGGGTGGCGGGCGATGATGATATCGTAGTGGCCGGGAAGTATTTGGGGAGGGGGATGCTGAAACGTATTCTGATATGGGTCGCGATCATCCTCGCGGGACTGATTGGCTATGCCGTCAAGAACACCTTCGGCATCGCAGATCAAACCATCTGGCTGGCGATGACGGCTCTCATGCTGGTCGTGGTCAGTTTTCAGTTCGACGGACGGCTGAATGCTCTTGAAGAACGTGTGATCCATAAGGATTACAGCGGGATCAAGGCGCTGATCGGGGAAGGAAAGCGGCACAAACCTCAGCACCAGCGGCCGAAGTCACTGGTCGAAGGAGGGGCGGTCAAATCCTTCATCACTGCCGCCCACGAGATTCTCTTCGAGGATTTCAGATGGTTCGGTGCCATGCTTAATCAGCATATTGCGGAGCCGTGGGCGATCGAGGAACTGAATGACACCGATGTCCGAGGCATCGACGGGCCCGAGGTTGGACGGCGCTATCAGGTCTATTACTACGCCTGCCAGATGGGCACCATGCAAGTCACTGCAGGCGGGCATGAATGGATTTTTCGACCGGAAACATTCGCCGAAAATCGACAAGCGCGAGTGGAGGTCGATCTTAACTACCTTCGGTTCGTGCCTTACGACGATACTCACAGCCTGATCAGCACGGTCGCACTTTTCATCGGCAAATTTGGTGATGATGGAGACGTGGCGCGCACCAAAGCATCGGCCGTTGCGACCGCTGCTTTGACTGGACACCTTTGGGAGTCCGTCAGAAATCCCGACATCGACATGTCGTTTGAATTTAGGACGGAAGGACCGTACGAGCTTCTGAGGGACGCGACCGATCACTGGAAGGCAAACGGCATCGATCCGTTTGAAAAATGGGACGGGGATAGGTCGTGGGCAGATCAAAATGCTGATGCATGACTCCGTGGGAGGGGATTAAATGAAATGGCTAAGAACCCTGTTTGGGGAAAAAGCGCTTTAGTTGGAATTGGGCGCCGCCGGGGGTTGGCCTTCATGGCCGCATGACTCATGGATGCGGCCGCCGAAAATTGCGATCAGGCACAGGAGCAGAAAGAAGGTCGAATTTGAGTTCATCGACGAGCCTCCCTGCGATTATTGGAAGTCGGACCTATCGTTTGACCGATCGCAGCGTTTGAACGCTGCCCATGCATCGGACGCTTTTGCGCTGCAGGCGATGTCTAGCCAATGACGGCGTTCCTTTTCGCTGAGTGCGTTCCACCATGCCATTCCGAGCTTCTCGTCCTCGGTCGGTAAGGGTTCGGTCGTCATGATCGATCTCCGGCGTTAGATGGAATTTCCGGCGGGCCTCGCAATCGGCATCGAACCTGGCTAGCATTCTATGCTCCTATTGCCTCAGAGGAGCTGCTGCGATTCCCATTCTCAAAGCGGTCATTGTGGGTAGCCTGGCCCACTTCGCCATTACGTTCGTCATAGGGTTCCTGTTCTCTTTCTCAGAAGCCCTGTTTAATCTGCAATTCTCCATACCCAGCTGGCTCGGTATGACCGTGGCCCAACTTGAGGTCGCCGGCGCAATTGCGGTGGCACTGCTTTTCTACCGCGACAGATCACGCGCAGAAGAAGAGCATAGCGGATTGCTCCGGTCAGAAGAAGACTAGGATGAGGGGATCCATCCCGGCCGACCTTCCCGCTCCGCATCAGTGGGGACGCTCCTTCTGCTGGATGTTCTTGGAGCGCCGAAGGATGCCACACCCCCGCGGCTCGCCCATATCATCTGAAACAGGCATTCACTTCCGGTACAGATAGGCCGGCTCGTCGGATTCCGGATCAGGTTCACACCTGCCGCCTCCAGACCAGCTGCTATCGTAGCAACGGCGCAGCGCGCGGTCTCTCAATCGCTCCAGACGCTGCTCAGCTATGGCGCGCCACCAACGTGCTTCAAGGACTGGCCATCGGTCGCCGGGGATCGTGCAGACCTGCGCCAGCTGGTCACCATTGCAGCGAAGGGGAATCGGTTCAGGCCCGTGTCGAACGATCCCGACCAGTGCTCGCGCGCTGCGCTGATCTGCGGGCGGCGGAGCATCGTTTCGCTCGGTCTCGCCCCAGCGTGCCATCGTCCGTGTCGGCTCGTCCTGTCCGGTGAGTTCCGCCAGGGGAGGCACGCGAATGATTTGGCCACCGTCCGAATAGGCATTTTCGAAGCCCGCCGTCATCTGCGGGCCCCTGTCTTCCATGTCGGTCCCGATGACCGACAACACCTGTGTGGCGTGCGCATGTGCATCTGGCGTTCCTTCGACAGGTCGGAACCGGTACGCAAACCTGCCGCCTTTGGGGTATCGCAGTTGCACTTCGGCATACCGGCCATCGAGGCGGATATTGGTGGCCGGACTGTCGCCCACGGTCTTGGTCCATGCATCGGGAGGGACCGGGATTGTGTACACCACCACAACGCCCCCGTGATTCAGAAGATCGCCGTTGAGATCTATCGTCAGGTCCGGCAGGGGCTCGCCTGCGCTATCGCTGACAGCGATCAACAAACTTGCTGCCGCCAGTAAGGCCTTGAATGACATCGACGGGTTTGCCCTTCATGGCGGGATCGCATCGCTGGATGTAGTCGACAGCGCCGGCGAGATTGTTGGGATCGATGCGCGCTTTCATGCACGCGGTCTCATATGCGGGGCTTGTGACGCAGGCCGCGCGGGTCGAGCATGTCGGGGCCGAGCAGAATTTCGAAGCGGTGGATTTCGGCGGGAGCGACGTTCATGCGGTGTCGCACGGTTGCGTAGCCGACAAGGAAGAAGATGAGCCAGGTGCCGATCGCGGCGGATTCGTTGAGGATGAAGGGCAGGAAGCTGGTGAACAGGACGAAGTAAAAGACGTTTGTCGGGATCCCAAAGAGGAGGTCATCGGCTTTGAACATGGTCATTCGCGGTTCTCCTGTTTGAAACGGCGCTGATGCTGGCGAAGCGCGGTGCGGATAACGAGATAGAGGAAGGCTACGGCGGCGCCGAAGGCAGACATCTCGACGAGGAAGATCTTCGCCAGGTCAAAGAAGGGCAGGATGACGGCGTACTGATCGTGGACGCGATAGGCGATCCAGACGCCGGCGGCGATCATCAGCAGGGCTATGAAGAGGTGGAGCGGAAACATCCCACCAGCCCGCGATGCGGCGCGGACTGGCGGGCGTTTTGCGTCGGCTGTCTCCTGGCGCGACGCAAGGAGAATGTCTGTTTGGCTCGTATCCACGCTGCGCAAGGTAAGTGCGAAGCGTTTATGAGGCAACTAAGAATTATACGATCGGCTAAGATTTGGATTGGGATTTGGTCGGCCGCGATGGGAGCAGGGCGGCTTCTGCCGGGGGCAGATGGCTGGCGATGGCGTTGACGATTCGCTTTGAGTAGATGTCGCCGCGGGCGTTCATGACGACGATGTGGTAGGGCGTACCGATTTCGCGGGCGATCTGGCCGAATCCGGACCCGGCGGATTTGAGCGCCAGCAATATCCGCTGAAACCGGTCGCGATCATAATTGTAGTGGGTTGGCTTCATCGCGATCGGTACTGTTCGGACGATTTTGGCGGGGTGAGCACTGCATGGCTCGGCGAATCTTGCGGTTTGTCGTCACTGCGGTCCGCAACGGCTTTTGCGCCAGATCTGCTATCGGTTTTGTCGGGTGTTTTGATCGGGGTTTCGCGCTCGACGGCCTTTGATTTGGAGAGTGGTTCGAGCGCCTGGCCGATGGTTGTGGAGACGCGATCGTTGGGGAAGGGGCGCTTTTCGAAGTTCGCGCCGGCGACGGCGTTGACGGCACGGCCGTTGCTGACAAGCACGGTCGAGTAGGAGACATCGAGGACCTGGCCGGAGACTTTGTCGCCTTTCTTTGGGAAGGAGATTTCCGGTTTTCCCATGAAGCGCAGCACATGGGCTGTCTGCGATGTGATGCGGCCGAGATCGGGGTGATTGCGGTCCTTGCCGATCTGGTGCGCGGTGAGGATGGTCTTGATCAGGTCCTTGGGCTGGCCGACGGTCGCCTTGGCCAGCGCATCGCGGGTTTCGGAGGCGCGTTCCCAAAGCGTATCGTGGTCGAGCTCGAAGCCGCGTTCTTGCGAGAATTGGCGCACGAGCGCGCCGACAGTACGGGTATTGCCTTCGCGGAAGGCGTGGACTTTCCAGATTGCGGCCATGTGACTGGCGAATTTCGAGGCTGAGGTCAGCTTGTCCTTATCGTTCCATTCGAATTTGGAGAGAGCGGACATTTCGCGATCGAGATCGGTAGTGATGGTCTTGTGGTGGCCATATTTGACCGAATCGCCCTGCAGGACGGGTTCGGGCTTATCCATATCATAGATTCGCGGCTTTCCGGCCCATTCATAGAACTGGCTGAAGATGCGGCGATTGATCTCGAGGAAATGCGAGGTGTCGTATTTGCCTTCGACCGGATTTCTGGCGAGGTCGATGATGGCATCGTTGGTGATGGCCCGTTCGGCGGTCGAATGGGCGACAGGATCGGTGATCCCGGGACGGTTCCTGAGAACACTCGTCCCGGGATAGCAGTAGGGGTCGTCGGCGCTCATGCGGCGCTTTGCTTGAGCGAGTTGCTGTAGCGAGTGGCGTAGGAGACGACATCATCGATCGTGATGATCTTGCGATTGAGCGTCAGTGACAGGAACTCGTCGAGGGGGGCGAGTTCGTTGCCCGAACCGCGCATGATGGCGCGGCTGGAACGGCTTGCTTCATCGGACATGGCCTCGATGTGGCGGGTGAAGATCGATCCGTCGCCGATCGCCAGGAAGGCGTCGAAGATGGTGTCGACCTGCGCCTTGGTGTCGATGATGTCGGGGATGCGGGCCATGTCGGAGATCCTCGTTGATGGCCTAATATAGGCATTCCGAGGCGATTTTGCCAGCGTCTGGAGAGGGTTGGTCGTCATGGTGATGCTCCTTTCGTGAGGTGATTGAGAGGTGGGGTGACGGCTCACGCCGCCACCTCCTGGCCGATGCGCTTGACCGGAATTCCGAGCCGGCGCGCTTTGTCGATCATGTTCTCGTGGATGCCGGTGCCGGGGGCGGCGATGAGCCCGATCGGCATCTGGTCGAGCAGTTCGTCGTTGCGCTTGAAGGGCGCTGCGTTGCGGTGCTTTTTCCAGTTGGGCTGGAAGCGAACCTGGTGGACGCCGCGGGCTTCGGCCCATTTCGAGGCGATCAGTTCCGCGCCGTGCGGGGTGCCGCCATGTAGCAGGATCATGTCGGGGTGTTTTTCGAGCGTCTTGTCGAGCGTTTCCCAGATCAGATTGTGGTCCTGATAGTCGCCGCCGGTGAAGGCGATGCGGGTTCCGGACGGGCAGTGCGTTTCGGCTTCCTGTCGGCGCTTGGCCGAGATGAAGTCGCGGCCTGCGATGACTGCGGCCGTCAGGGTGCGGTGGCTGACCTTGGAGCCTGTGCGCGGCAACCAGGCGGAGCCGGTTTCGACGCGATAGTGATCGGCGGCCAGATCGCGTATGGCCTCGAAGGCGTTGCGGCTTTCGGTGAGGGTGAGGCCTTCAGTGGTGAGCCGTTCAAGCTCGACGGATTTGACTTCCGAACCATCCTGTTCGGTGAGGCTTGCGCGCTGCCGGCCCTCGTTGTCGTCAAGGCGCTTCTGGATTGAGCCGAGGCGGCGATGGAAGATGTTGGTGAGCGACCAGAGCATTTCCTCGGTTTCGTCTTCGAGGCGCGTCTCGGCGAACATGTCGGTCATGGTCGAGACCAGGGCGGCGACGGCATGTTCGACGGTTTCGAGTTCGGGCAGCGGCCTGAAGTCTGCTTCGTCGGAGAGTGGCTTGACACCGTAGAGCGCCAGTTCGTCGAGCAGTGGGGCGATGTTGCTGGTGGTTGTGGGAGGTGCGGCGTGTAGCATCGTGCTTTCCTCGTTTGGTGGTGGGCGCCAGGCCCGGAATAGCGATGGGTTAAGCGGCAGGGGCCGGCCTTTGGTCAGCCGAAGCGCAGCGAGGCCTTGACTGTGCCGCGAGGAAAAAGCGGGAGGGGTATCGCCCACCCGTAGGGCGGCGAGCGCAGCGCTGCCGTGATCGCGCTTAGCGCGATTATGGGGAGACCCGCTTTTTCTGGCCCGCAGGGAGCGGCGCAGTTGACCGAGCCGGGCACGCCGCTTCTCTCCATCGCGACCGGGTCTGGCGTCTAGCGCCGGCGTGGCAAGTCAGGCGAAGGTAGGCCGCTTCTCCCTTGAGGCGGCACTCAGCCGCTCGAAGGTGGCGTGATCGAGTTGGCGGGCAAGCGCATCGCGCAGGGCTGGCAGGCCGTGTGCGCGAAGATCGTCGTTGAAATCGTTAGCGCGCGGGGTGAGCGGTGCGATCTGAAGTCCGCGCGGTGAGAGACGTTCGCGCAGGAGGCCAAGGGCGCGCGCACCGGCCTCGTCATTGTCGAGTGCAACAAAGAGCCGGCGGACATGGGCCGGTGGTTCGAAGGCTGCGAGATGGTTTGCGGTCAGGCAAGCGGCGAGTGAAGCGGCTGGAAGGGCCGTGCCGACAGAAAGGATGGTTTCGAGGCCTTCGCCAGCGATCATGTCTGGGTCCGATGTTGAAGCGAACCGCACCGCGTTGCCGTGCAGCGCTCCCAGCACGCGCTTCGGTTCGTCGATCGCGGCAAGTGACGATGACCTAGCAGGCTGTCGGGCCTGATCGACTTCTATTTCGCCTGCAACGACCTCTACGCCTACGACCTCGCCACCTGCCTCAACGCCTGGTGCTTCGAGAAGGACTTTTCCTTCAACCTGACCAAGGGCACGGCACTGCTGGACGGCTACCAGAGCGTCCGGCCGCTGAGCGAAGCCGAGAAGGCGGCCCTGCCTATCCTGGCGCGCGGCTCGGCCCTGCGCTTCATGCTGACCAGGCTCTATGACTGGCTGACGGTACCGGATGGCGGGTTGGTCATGAAGCGCGACCCGTCGGAGTACATACGCCGCATGCGCTTCCACAGGACGATCAAGTCCGCCCAGGAATACGGCCTGAAATGACAAAGCAAATCGAGATCTTCACTGACGGAGCCTGTTCGGGCAATCCGGGCCCTGGCGGCTGGGGCGCCATCCTGCGCTACAACGGCAAGATCAAGGAACTCTCCGGCGGAGAGGCCGAGACGACCAACAACCGCATGGAACTGCTCGCGGCGATCTCGGCGCTGAACGCGCTGAAGGAGCCGTGCACCGTCGACCTGCATACCGACAGCAAATACGTCATGGACGGCATTTCCAAGTGGATCCACGGCTGGAAGCGTAACGGCTGGAAGACGGCCGACAAGAAGCCGGTGAAGAACGGCGAGTTGTGGCAGGCGCTGGATGAAGCCAACAAGCGTCACCAGGTGACCTGGCATTGGGTCAAGGGCCATGCCGGGCATGAAGAGAACGAGCGCGCCGACGAACTGGCGCGCGAAGGCATGGCACCCTTCAAGGCCGGACGCAGTGCGCCGGCAGGATTGCGCGCCGCCAAGAGCTGACGGCGTGCCCCGCGTTTATCTCAAAGCTGTTCGAGGATACGGGCTGCGCCTGAATCGATCGCCTGACCAGCTGCGCCTTCGACGTTGAGCTGGGCGACCTTGCCGTCCTCGACAACCATCGAGAAACGCTTCGAGCGCAGGCCCATGCCGGCGGCCGAGAGGTCGAGGTCGAGGCCGGTTGCGCGGGCGAAATCGCCGCTGCCGTCGGCGAGGAACAGGACCTTGCCTTCACCGCCGCTGAAGCGCGCCCAGGCGCCCATGACGTGTACGTCGTTGACCGAGACCACCGCGATGGTGTCGACGCCGCGCGCGACGATGGCGTCATGGTTCTCGACATAGCCGGGCAGGTGATTGTTGCTGCAGGTGGGCGTGAAGGCGCCTGGCACCGCAAACAGCACGACCTTCTTGCCGGCGAAGACTTCTTCGGTGGTGAGGTTCTTGGCGCCGTCGGCGGTCATCGTCTTGAAGGTGGCGCTGGGCAGCTTGTCGCCAATGGAAATGGTCATGGAGGTCCTCGTGGCAATGAGATTGAAATCGGGTGGGCCGCTGCGATCCACTAGCGCAGATGCGTGGGTTATCCAATGGGTGGCGGATTGGCTCAGGGGTAGGGTAGATATCCTTCGACCGCGCCGGCTGAGCTGATCAGGGTGTAGGGAATGCCCTTGCCGGCAGGCTTTGACGTGGGCCGTTCGAGCACCTTGAGCGAGAAGGTGAGCTTGCCCGCTGCCTCGTTCCGCTCGGGCGTGCCGAACTGATACCCATCCACGCCGGCGACGAAAATATCGATGCCCTCGGGATCTCCGGGGGCGGTCGTCGCAATCGAGATCGTCTCGCCCTCTGCTGGCGCCAGCGTGGCGCCGAAGTCCGGCTGGGCGGCAGAGGGGAGGGCGGCGAGCGCTGCCGCTACCAGCGCGGCATCACTGGCATTGCCTGGGTCGGCGGCGGGGTCGACTTCCAGCCGCGCCTGCACCGGAACGCAGATGGTCTCGCAGATGCCGAGGAACACGTCGGCGGCAATCGCCGTCGGCTCGCCGGGGGCGGGTACGGTGAAGCTGACCGGCAGGCGGACGGGGAAGTCGTAGCCCGCCCATTTGGCATAGCCGTCGTCGTGCCGCTGCGGTGCGGGATAGGAGATTTCGGCGGCCGAGACGTTGCGGCTGGCCGAGATGTCGACCTGCGGCGGCACGCCGGAATTGCCGGGGTCGCGCCAATAGGTCTTCCAGCCGGGCTTGAGCTCGATGTCGAGCACCCCCTGGAGCTTGCCTGAGGCGTCGGGCTGGCCGGCCGTCACCAGCCGAAACCGGCCGCCGTCGGTTTCGAACCAGGCAGACGACGATGCATGGGCGGGTGCTGCGGCCAAAAAGGCGGTGCCGAGGCAGACGGCGATCGGGAGCGTGAATTTCATGGCGGTGATTTGATAGTCTCCGGCGGCGTGCGCAACCTGCCTTACGTCACGTTGCCATCATTTTTGCGTGACGCCACGGGCCAAAGGTGAACACGTAGTCCCCTTGAGCCATCTTTCAAGACGGCAGGAAACGCGTTACCTTTGGCTATGGACCTCTTACGCCAGAAGAAGGGCGCCTCGCAGCGCGGTTTTCTCGACGATCAGTTCCTCATCGCCATGCCGGGGATGAAGGACGACAGGTTCTCGCGCGCCGTCATCTACATCTGCGCCCATAGCGACGAAGGCGCCATGGGCCTGATCATCAACCAGGTCCAGCCGCTGCTCTTTCCCGATCTCCTGGTCCAGCTTGGCATCCTCGACGAGCAGGAGGCGATCCGGTTGCCGATGAAGGCCAAGGACTTCATCGTCCGCAATGGCGGGCCGGTCGACCGCAGCCGCGGCTTCGTGCTGCACACAGACGACTACAAGGTCGAATCCTCGCTGCCGGTTTCGGACGAGATATGCCTGACGGCAACCGTCGACATCCTGCGCGCGATTTCGGCCGGCCGTGGGCCGCGCCATGCGCTGATGGCACTTGGCTATTCGGGTTGGGGTGCAGGCCAGCTCGAAAGCGAGATCGCCGAGAATGGCTGGCTGACCTGCCCGGCGACGTCCGAGCTGCTGTTTGACGCCGACATCGACCGCAAATACGACCGCATCCTCGCTGCGCTCGGGATCGACCTGGCGCGATTGAGCACGGCAGCCGGTCACGCCTGAGCGAGCGGGTACTGTTCCTTCAGCATCTTGAGCGCCTGGTCGCCGGGAATCGGCGCGCCGAACATGAAGCTCTGCACATATTCGCAGCCCATCTGGCGCAGTTCGAGGGCGTCGCTCTCGTCCGAGATGCCTTCGGCGACCACCGACAGCCCCAGTTCGTGAGCCATGTTGACCATCGACTTGATCAGCACCGCGCGCTTGGGCGAGGTGTCGTCGACGAAGCTCTTGTCGATCTTGATGGTGTCGAAGGGGAAGCGGGTCAGGTAGGACAGCGACGAATAGCCGGTGCCGAAATCGTCGAGCGACAGGCCGATGCCAAGCTGCTTCAGCTTGGTCAGCACATGGTTGGTCTGCTCGGGATTGTCCATGACAAGCGATTCGGTGAGCTCGAGGCGGAAGCAACGCGGCTTGAGATTGGCCCGCGCGATGACCGAACGGACGTCGCTGACGAGGTCTCGGCGGATCAGCTGGCGGCTCGACAGGTTGACCGAAACGGACAGCGGGGCGTCGTTGATCTGCTTTTGCCAGTCGGCCAGGTCGTCGGCCGCGCGCTGCATGGCAAACAGGCCAAGCTGGACGATCAGGCCGCAGCTTTCGGCGACCGGAATGAAGTCGCCCGGCGGGATCATGCCGCGGCGCGGGTGGTCCCACCGGAGCAACGCTTCGAAGCCGGCGACAGTGCCATCCTCAAGCCGCACGATCGGCTGGTAGGCAAGCGTGAACTCCTTGCGCTCGATGGCGCGGCGGAGATCCGATTCGAGCTGCAGGCGATCGGTGCCCACGGTGCGGAAGGCCGGGCGGAACGGTTCGATGCGATCGCCGCCGAAGCGCTTGGCCTGGTGCATGGCAAGCTCGGCGTCCTTGACCATGTCTTCGGCCGAGGCCTGGGCCGTGGTCCAGGTGATCAGGCCGACGGATGCGGTGAGCACGATCTCGCGCTTGGCGAAGGTGATCGGCGCCTTGATCGCCTGCTTGATGGCGTCGGCCACGGCCGCTATGCGCGTGGGGTCCTGCTCCGACAGAAGCATCAGGGCGAACTGATCGCCGGCGAAGCGCGACAGCGAGTCCTTCGGCTTGAGCAGGCGGTGCAGGCGCCGCGCAATGGTCAACAGGATCGTATCGCCGGCGGAAATGCCGAGACCGTCATTGACCAGCTTGAAGCGGTCGATGTCGATGACGAAGACCGAAGGCCGCACTTTCTCCTCGGTGCGGGCGATCGAGATGATCGCCTCCAGCCGGTTCATGAACAGTTCGCGATTGGGCAGGCCGGTCAGATTGTCGTGCACGGCGTCGTGCAAGAGGCGTTCTTCCGACTTCTTCTGCTCGGTGACGTCGACCATCGTGCCGACGCAGCGGATCACTTCGCCGTCGGAGCCGATCACCGGCCGGGCCCTGAGCGAGAACCAGTGATAGTGGCCGTCGGCGCCACGCAGGCGGAAGCTTTGCGACACCCGGCCACGGCGGTGCTCCAGCACGACGTCGAGCGTCGTCCGGAACGTGTCGCGGTCGTCGGAATGCAGCACGGGCAGCCAGTTGCGCGCGGCCCCGCCAAGGCTGTTGGGAGCAAGGCCCAGCTGGATCGACACGTCGGGGCGGGTGACGACGCGGTCGCGCAGCACGTCCCAGTCCCAGACGATGTCGCCGGAGCCGGAAATCGCCAGCGCCTGGCGCTCCATGTCGCTGAACAGCCCCTGATGGGCCCCGCCGCCGGCGAAGGCATGCTGCATGACGGTGAAGCCGATGAGCAGGATGATGAGGATCAGGCCGCCGCCGAGGGCAGGCTGGACGATGTCGTTGTCGAGCACGCCGGTGATCGCCATCCACGAGCCGCTCAGCCAGATCAGCACCATCGCCCAACTGGGAACCAGCATGATGGCGCGGTCGTAGCCGCGGATGCTGAGATAGACGATAAGCCCAAGGCCGGTGAGTGCGGTCGCGGCGAAAGAAATACGCGCGATGCCGGCGGCAACGGCGGGATCGATGATCGCGACGCCGGCGATCAGCAGCAGGCCGATGATCCAGACGAAGGCACCGTAGCTGAAATGGCCGTGCCATCGGTTGAGGTTGAGATAGGCGAACAGGAAGACGACGAACGTTCCTGCCAGCGCCACCTCAGTCCCGGCCCGCCATATCTGCTCGTTGCCGGGCGAGACCTCGATGACCTTGTTGAGGAAGCCGAAGTCGACGCAGATATAGGCGAGTACCGCCCATGCCAGAGCGGCCGTTGCCGGGAACATCGAGGTTCCCTTGACCACGAACAGGATGGTCAGAAACAGCGCCAAAAGGCCGGCGATGCCGATGACGATGCCGCGGAACAGAGTGTAGGAATTGACCGTGTCCTTGTAGGCTTCCGGTTCCCACAGATAGACCTGCGGCAGCTTGGGGGAGGCGAGCTCGGCGATGAAGGTCACCACCGAGTTCGGATTGAGGGTGACCAGGAACACGTCGGCGTCGGGGCTGGCCTGGCGGTCGAGGGCAAAGCCTTCGCTTGGCGTGATGGCGGCGATGCGGCTCGAGCCGAGGTCGGGCCAGAAAAGGCCGGAGCCAACCAGCCGGAAATGCGGCGCGACGATCAGGCGGTCGATCACCTGGTCGGTGGTATTGGCCAGCGCGAACACTGCCCAGTCGCCGGACGAGCGCTTGTCGTTGGCCTCGACCTCGATGCGGCGCACGATGCCGTCGAGGCCCGGCGCTGTCGAAACCTGAAAGTTCTCGCCCTGATTCCGGTAGATTTCGACGGCGCCCGAGAGATTGAGCGCGACGTCGTCGCGGGAGATCTTGATCGGTTCCACGGCGAGTGCCGGCGACACCGCGCAGACACTAGCGATCATGGACACGATGAGCGCAAACAGGGGCGCCAGCAGGAGATGCTTCGACAAGTTCAGGCCTTCATGGTGACAGCTTGCGGGTCGTCCGCGATCAGTGCGTAAAGATAGTGGTCGTGCCATTCGCCGTTGATCCTGAGATAGGATCGCAAAAGTCCTTCGCGCCGGAATCCGGCTTTTTCAAGCACGCGGACAGAGCGCGCATTGTCGGGGATACAGGCAGCCTCGATCCGGTGCAACCGGAGCGTATCGAAAGCATGCCGCGCCACCAGCCTGACGGCATCGACCATGAAGCCCTGGCCGGCATAACGTTCGCCGATCCAGTAGCCGATATGCCCGGTCTGGGCGACGCCGTAGCGAATGTTGCCGAGGGTGATGCCGCCGACGAGCTTGCCGCTCGAGTTTTCGTAGATGAAGAAGGCGACAGCCGTGCCCTGGATGAACTCGTCCTTGTAGCGCGAGAGGCGGATGCGCCAGGCCGAGCGATCCAACTCGTCGGGTGCCCAGCGCGGCTCCCAGGGTTCCAGGAACGAACGGCTTTCAGCCCGGAGCGCCACCCACTCGTGATAGTCGCGCCAGTTCGGCAGCCGCAGGCTGACGCGTTCGCCTTTCAGTGCCGGGGTGTCGCGGCGAAAGAGCGAGAACGACAACATGCGTGTTTGGGCTGGTCAGACGGCGAGCTTGCGCGCGGTCGTATGTGCGCCCGGCAGCGCGTCAAGGATCGATTCGTAAGGCGCCAGGGTGCCGATCGGGCCAACCGCGGTGATCGTCGGTTGGGTAGAGAACAGGCGCGCCGACAGGTCGGTCAGGCGCTCGACAGTCAGCGCCGACAGCCGCTCCATCAGCTCTTCCTTGGCGATCGGGCGGCCGAACAGCAGAAGCTGGCGCGCGATCTGCGAAGCGCGGCTGGAGCAGCTCTCGGCCGACATGATCAGGCCGGCGCGATACTGGGCGCGGGCGCGGTCGAGTTCTTCCAGCAGGATGCTGTCGCCGGCCTTCTGCAATTCGCCGATGATGACGGGCAGCAGTTCGGCGATGTCGCTTTGACCCGTCGCGGCGTGGACGCCGAAGATGCCGGTGTCGGAAAAGCCCCAGTGGAAGGCATAGACCGAGTAGCAAAGGCCGCGCTTTTCGCGCACTTCCTGGAACAGGCGTGACGACATGCCGCCGCCGAGGATCATCGACAGCACCTGCGAGGCGTAGAAGTCGCGGACGTGATAGGCGCGGCCCTCGAAACCGAGCACGATCTGCGCGTCCATCAGGTCGCGGTCTTCGCGGAAATCGCCGCCGACATATTGCGCGTATTGCGGAATGGCGCTTTCGGCCTTGGAGCGGAAGTTGCCGAGCCGTTTTTCGACGTGGCGGATGAATTCGTCATGCTTGACGTCGCCGGCAGCCACCACGACCATGCGTTCGGCGCCGTATTGGCGGGTCATGAAATCGTGAAGCTGAGCCGAGGTGAAAGACTGCACCGTCTCGGGCGTGCCGAGGATCGAACGGCCGATCGTCTGGTGGCGGAACGCGGTTTCGGTGAAGCGGTCGAAGACGATGTCGTCGGGCGTGTCGTGCGCTGCCCCGATTTCCTGCAGGATGACATGCTGCTCGCGCTCGAGCTCGTTCGGATCGAATTCGGAATCCTGGAGGATGTCGGACAGGATGTCGACCGCCAGCGGCACGTCGTCGGCCAGCACGCGGGCATAGAAGGACGTCGTCTCGACCGATGTGGCGGCGTTGATTTCGCCGCCGACGTTCTCGATCTGCGATGCGATCTCGAAGGCGGAGCGGTTCTTGGTGCCCTTGAACGCCATGTGTTCGAGCAGGTGAGCCATGCCGTGCTCGTCGTCGCGCTCGTTGCGCGCGCCCGACTTGACCCATGTGCCGAGAGCTACGGTCTCTACGCTTGGAAGTGCTTCAGTGGCCACTGTCAGGCCGTTCGACAGACGGCTTACCTCAACACCCATATTAAGCGTACTCCCTAACCCGCCGCTCGTGTACGGCGGCTAATGTAATCTTCCACCATTTTTATCTCTGATGGAAGTACCGTGAACTTTTCCTTACGTTCCATCAGCCCCGACAGCCATTTTGGCAAAGCGGGTTCGATGCCGCAGGCAGCATTCACCGCAGCCGGGAATTTTGCCGGATGCGCGGTGGCAAGCACCACCATCGGCACGTCGCTCCCGGGAAGTCCGGCGGCGACGTGGACAGCGGTCGCGGTATGCGGATCGAGCAGGTAGCCGCTGCCTTCGAGCGTCGAGCGAATGGCCGCGGCGGTCTCGTCCATGCTGGCGCGACCGGCGCCGAATTCGCTGCGGATGCCGGCCAAGGCCTTTGCCTCGATGGTGAAGGCGCCGGACTGCTTGAGGCTGGCCATGTAGCGCCGGACCACGGCCGGGTCGCGGTCGGAGGCCTCGAACAGCAGCCGTTCGAAGTTCGACGAAACCTGGATGTCCATCGACGGCGAGGTCGTGGCAACCACGCCGGTCTGGCGATATTCGCCGCTCTTCAGCGTGCGGGCCAGGATGTCGTTGTCGTTGGTGGCGATGACCAGCTGGTCGATCGGCAGGCCCATGCGCTTGGCGGCGTAACCGGCGAAGATGTCGCCGAAATTGCCGGTCGGCACGGTGAAGGACACCGGCCGGTCAGGCGCGCCGAGCGAGATGGCGGACGAGAAGTAGTAGACGATCTGGGCCATGATGCGCGCCCAGTTGATCGAGTTCACGCCCGACAGCTGCACCCGATCGCGGAAGCCGTGGTCGTTGAACATGTCCTTCACCAGGCCCTGGCAGTCGTCGAAGTTTCCTTCGATCGACAGCGCATGAACGTTCGAGGCCGACGAGGTGGTCATCTGGCGCTGCTGCACCGGCGAGACACGGCCATGCGGGAACATGATGAAGATGTCGGTGCGTTCGCGTCCGGCAAAGGCCTCGATCGCGGCGCCGCCGGTGTCGCCGGAGGTCGCGCCGACGATGGTCGCGTGCTGGCCGCGTTCGGCAAGCACGTGGTCCATCAGGCGCGCCAGAAGCTGCATGGCGACGTCCTTGAAGGCGAGCGTCGGGCCGTGGAACAGTTCGAGCACGAAGCTGTTGGCGCCGGTCTGGACGAGCGGGCAAACGGCGTCGTGCCGGAAGGTGGCATAGGCCTCGCGCACCAGGCGCTCGAAGACGTCTTGTTTGATCTCGCCGCCAAGGAATGGCGTCAGGATACGGATCGCCAGGTCGGCGTAGCCGAGCCCGCGCATGGCGCGAATTTCGGCGGCGCTGAAGGTTGGCCATTGCGCCGGGAGATAGAGGCCGCCGTCGCGGGCCAGGCCGGCCAGAACTGCATCGGAAAATCCGAGCGTGGGCGCTTCCCCACGGGTACTCACATAGTGCATATCTATCCGTTCCAACGCGCAGCGACCTGCCGGTAATCGGCGGGACGGGGAAAACTGCGCTCCATCAGTCGCATTTTTGCCGCGCGGTTGATATAGAACGACTGCTTTGCGAGAGGGAAGTGCAGTTCATGGTGTTTCGTTTGATCGACGGCCGTTTTCTGACGGCTTTGGCGACCGCAGGCTTTATGCTCGCCGTCACGGGCTGCCAATCAGGCGGCAGCGGCGGCTTTTTCAGCCCTCCCGCGCCGAAAGACCCCAAGGTGATTGCGGCCGAAGAGGGCAAGATCCTGGCCAGCGAGTTGCTTGCCTACTGCCCGAATGTCACGCTGCGCGACGGCACGGCCTTCTTCAACAGCTATGCAAAGGGCGGCCAGGACGATCCGGCCAAGCTGGTCCACCAGTCGGCGATCACCGACGTCACCCGCAGCTGCACGCGCGCCGACGGCCAGATGGCGATCAAGGTCGGCGTCGCCGGCAAGGTCGTGGTCGGTCCGGCGGGCGGTGCCGGAACGGTCAACATGCCGATCCGCATCGCAGTGATCCGTGGCGAAGAGGTGCTCTATTCGCAGCTCCACAAGAACGTGGTGCAGGTTTCCGACCCGTCGACCGCGACGCAGTTCGTCTTCACCGACGCCAATGTCGTGATTCCGGTTCCGACCGCGCGCGACATCCAGATCTTTGCCGGTTTCGACGAGGGCCCGGCCAAGAAGAAGGCCCAGTAGGCAAGTTCTTCCTGCATGCATTCAAGCGCCGGCGTATCGCCGGCGCTTTTGCGTTCAGGCGTGTTCGGACCACATGCTGAGTGCCTGGAGCACGCCGCCGAGGTCGGCCCAGCGGCGAATCACCGTCTCGGCACCTGCCTCTGTCAGCATGTCGGCATGCCCGGGATAGCTGTGCGCCCCGCCGGTGAAGCCGATGACGCGCATGCCGGCCGAAACCGCGCCCGATATGCCGTGCACCGAATCCTCGATCACGAAGGTCTTGGCCGGATCGGCGCCATAGGTGCTTGCGGCGTGCAGGAAGACGTCCGGCGAAGGCTTCGGCTTCTTGCTCGGGGTTTCCAGCGCCGAGAAGATGCGGCCCTTGAACAGCGGCAGGATGCGCGTGCGCTCGAGCATCATTTCGATGCGCTCTGTGGTCGAGTTGGAGCAGATGCACCGCGGCGCCGTCACCGCAGCGACCGCCTCGTGCACGCCGTCGATGGCGCGCACGTCGGACTTGAGGCGACGGTCCACCAGTTCCTCGGCCTGGGTGATGAGCGAGGCCTGGAAGGGGATGGCCGCCTTCTCCTCGATCTTCAGCATGATGTCCTTGAAGGTCAGCCCGGCATAGGCCTCGGCGATCTCCTCGGCGGTGATTTCGAAGCCGGCTGCGGTCAGCAGTTCCGCTTCGATGCGGGCGGCGATGATCTCGGAATCGACGAGCACGCCGTCGCAATCGAATATCACTAGTTCTGGCTGGGTCATGACGGTCCGGGAAACTGGGGCGGCGCCGGGCGCAGGCCGAAAAGATCAAGCCGCGGCGATTACACCATTCTGCCCCGATCTGCAAATTGCGAGGGCCGCTTCACCAATTGTTTACGCTGATCGGTAACCATAACGGTGAGTAAACAGTAACGCGTCATCCCGGGTATCAGAATGTCAGCAGTGCGTCCTCTCGACCAGCTTTCCCGCACTCCCCAGCAGTCGGAATGGCTCGACACCATCATCAAGGGCGATTGCGTTGCGGCGCTCGACAAGCTGCCGGCCAACTCCGTCGACATCATCTTTGCCGACCCGCCCTACAACCTGCAGCTCGATGGCGATTTGCATCGCCCGGACCAGTCGAAGGTCGACGCGGTTGACGATCACTGGGACCAGTTCGAGAGCTTCGCCGCCTATGACGCCTTCACCCGCGCCTGGCTGCTTGCCGCCCGCCGCGTGCTGAAGCCGAACGGCACCATCTGGGTCATCGGCTCGTATCACAACATCTTCCGCGTCGGCGCGACGATGCAGGATCTCGGCTTCTGGATCCTCAACGATGTCGTCTGGCGCAAGACCAACCCGATGCCGAATTTCCGCGGCCGCCGCTTCCAGAACGCCCATGAGACCATGATCTGGGCCTCGCGCGACCAGAAGGGCAAGAACTACACCTTCAACTACGATGCGCTGAAGGCGTCGAACGACGACGTCCAGATGCGCTCGGACTGGCTGTTCCCGATCTGCACCGGCGGCGAGCGCCTGAAGGACGAGGACGGCAACAAGCTGCACCCGACGCAGAAGCCGGAGGCGCTGCTTGCCCGCATCATGATGGCCTCGACCAAGCCGGGCGACGTGGTTCTCGACCCGTTCTTCGGCTCCGGCACGACAGGTGCCGTCGCCAAGCGACTCGGCCGCCATTTCGTCGGCATCGAGCGCGAACAGGCCTATATCGACGCCGCCAACGAGCGCATCGCCGCTGTGCGTCCGCTCGAAGGTCCGGCGCTCACCGTGCTCACCGGCAAGCGCGCCGAGCCGCGTGTCGCCTTCGGCAGCCTGCTCGACATGGGCCTGCTGGCGCCTGGGGCGACGCTGTATGATGCGAAGAAGCGCTGGGCGGCAAAGGTTCGCGCCGACGGTACGCTGGCGATCGGCGACACCGCAGGTTCGATCCACCGCGTCGGCGCCTCGGTCCAGGGGCTCGACGCCTGCAACGGCTGGACCTTCTGGCACTACGAGCGTGCCGGCGGCCTGACCCAGATCGACGAATTGCGCCGTATCGTGCGCGTCGGCATGGAAAAGGCGGGGGCCTGAAGATTCACTCGCGCCGGCCTGTCCGGCGCGACGGCACAGGCTTCATCGATAACCCGTTCTGGACCTTCAGAGCCCGTTTCGAGCCTGCCATAGAGATCGAATTCCGGCAGCCAATCTAGCCAGTCCGGATTCGTCGATCGGCCGGTTTCCAGTCACCGTCCGATCCCGAGACGCTCGAGGTCCGCCTCGAGCGTTTTCGCATTTGTGAACAGCACCGCCTGCCAGCCGGCCTCGATGGCGGCATTCACGTTCTTCTGGCTGTCGTCGATGAACAGCGCAGCCTTCGGGTCGAGACCGAAGGAGGCGACGTGGAGATCGTAGATGCGCCGGTCGGGCTTGATCAGCCCGACATCGCCGGAAACGGTGACGCCGCGCGGCCTTTCGAGGAACGGGAAGCGACCGCGCGCCTCGCGGAACGTGTCCGACGCCCAGTTGGTCAGCATGGTGACGTCATGGCCGGCATCGACCAGTCCCTCCATCAGGGCGACGCTGTCGTCATAGGCGTGCGGCACCATCTCATGCCAGTGCTGGCGGAAGGCGCGGATGCTGTTTTCGTGCTCGGGGAAGTCGGCGATCAGCAGCGCCTCGGCTTCTTCCCAGTTCCGGCCGCGATCCTGCTCGATGTTCCACTCGCTGGTGCAGACATTGTCGAAGAACCAGCGGCGCTCGACCGGATCGGGGATGATGCGGCTGAAGGGAATGTCGGGGTCGTAATGGATCAGCACCTT
Organism: Aminobacter sp. MET-1; assembly: GCF_026521175.1. Classification (NCBI taxonomy): domain Bacteria; kingdom Pseudomonadati; phylum Pseudomonadota; class Alphaproteobacteria; order Hyphomicrobiales; family Phyllobacteriaceae; genus Aminobacter; species Aminobacter sp. MET-1. The sequence continues at coordinate 124,999 of NZ_JAMSHL010000014.1, forward strand.
GCCGATGTCGTAGACGATGTGGCGGATATCGCTCATGGTTTCGCTAACGTCCTCGTTTCGTTACGCCCGGTATGGCAGCTTCGATGACTTTTTTCATGACGCTTGGCAAGGCTTCGCCGGCGAGGTCTGCGGGTAGCGACCAGAAGTGGTCGGTCGGAGCCTGGTCCATCGTGACGTCGGTGCGAAACACGTCCAGATCGAGTGCGAAATGGGTGAAAACGTGGGTAATATTTCCCGCTCGCTGCCATTTCGCGGCAAAGGGCGCGCTGTCGGGTCCGGTGGCGCCGTCGACGCGTGCGGTCCAGTCGGTCGTCGGCACCTCCGTCATGCCGCCGAGCAGACCCTTGCCCGGCCGCTTGCGCAACAGCACCGCGCCATCGCCCCTGACAGCCACGAACGCCGCGCCGCGCCGCTGTGGTCGTTCCGCCTTGGCCGGCTTGACGGGATAGTATTCGGGATCGCCCGAGACGACGGCGCTGCAGTCCGAACGCAACGGGCACAGCATGCAGCGCGGCCGGCGCGGCGTGCAGATGGTGGCGCCCAGATCCATCATCGCCTGGGCGAAATCGCCGGGCCTCGCCGCAGCCAGCATCCGCTCGACATGGGCGCGGATTTCCACCTTGGCCTGGGGCAGGGGCGTTGCGATGGAAAAAAGCCGCGTGACGACACGTTCGACATTGCCGTCGACAACCGCCGCCGGCCGGTTGAAGGCGATGGAGGCTATCGCCGCAGCCGTATAGGGGCCGATGCCGGGCAAGTCGCGCAGGCCGTCTTCGCTGTCGGGGAAACGCCCGCCCGGCAGGTGCGCCACCTTCTCCGCGCAGGCCTTGAGGTTCCTGGCGCGAGAGTAGTAGCCGAGCCCGGCCCAGGCCTTCATGACGTCTTCGGTCTCGGCGGCGGCCAGTGCCGCAACGTCCGGCCACTTTTCCAGAAACGCCCGAAAATAGGGCTTCACCGCCTCGACGGTGGTCTGCTGCAGCATGATTTCGGACAGCCAGACACGGTATGGCTCAGGGCGGATGCCACGCTTCAGGTCGCTGGGCGGCGTGCGCCAAGGCAATTCGCGATGGTGAAGGTCGTACCATTCGAGCAGCAGTGTCGCGATCCTGCCGTCCACATCGGTGGCGTGCTTGCGGCTATCGGTCGGGGATGCCATTGATGGTCTGACTGCCTTCGGCGTTGCGTGTCGACAGGGGTATTTCTGGAGAACGACATGGCAGGGAAAAGGTGGACGGGCAATCCCGTTCCGGTCAGCGATCTGGCAAGTGCCATCCTCGATCCCGTCCTGCGCAAGCGCACCGGTATCTCGGTCGGGCTCGTGCAGTCGTGGGAAGAGATCGTCGGCCCGCGTCTTGCCCACAATACCCGACCCGAAAAGATCCAGTGGCCGCGGCGCATGCAGGAGGACGATCCGTTCGAGCCGGCGGTCCTGATCGTCGCCTGTTCGGGGCCGGCAGCACTCCATCTCCAGCACGAGACCGGCGAGATCATCGGTCGGGTCAATTCCTATCTCGGCTTCAACGCCATCGGCCGCATCCGCATCGTCCAGAAGCCGGTGTCGGGGGCGGCAACCAGGCCGCGGCCACGCCTTCGCAAGCTTACCGACGCCGAACAAGTCAAGGTGGCGGGCGCAGTGCGCTACATCGAGGACGAGGGCCTGAAGGCGTCGCTCGAGAAGCTTGGCGCGAACATATTGGGCAGTCGAAAGTAGAATTGGCCATCGTTCTCGCGCATTCGTGATCGAATGTGCGGCAAATCGCGATTGGTTTGGGGACAGCCATGCCTTAATTCGCGCCAACTCTCGCTTTCACGTAACCGCACATTGCAAAATCCAACCATCGTCAGGTGATTCGTATGCTTCGTTCGATTTCTCGCAGGACCGCACTTACCGGGCTCGCAGCCGTTTCGGCCGCGGCCCTGCTTTCAGCTTGCAGCGATTCCGGCGAGCAGGCCAACGCAGCAACGCCCAAGCCTGCCGAGCCGGCTACGCCGGCCGCCACCCCGGCTGCCCCGGCGACGCCAGTCCAGGCGGTGAAGGCGCCTGAGGCACAGGGCACCGTCGACATGGCCAAGCTGCTGGAAGCCGGCAGCCTGCCCGAGATGGTTCTGGGCAAGGCGGACGCTCCCGTCACCATCGTCGAATACGCCTCGATGACCTGCCCGCACTGCGCCACCTTCCATGAAAAGACGCTGCCGGCGATCCAGACCAAATACATCGACACCGGCAAGGTGCGCCTGATCTATCGCGAATTCCCCTTCGACCCGCTGGCCGAGGCGGGCTTCATGCTTGCGCGCTGCTCGAAGGATAACTACTTCCCGATGGTCGACGTGCTGTTCAAGCAGCAGTCGAACTGGGCAGCGTCGCAGAACCCGAAGGACGCGCTGCTGCAAATTTCCAAGCTGGCCGGCTTTTCACAGGAGTCGTTCGAGGCCTGCTTGACTGACCAGAAGCTTCTGGACGATATCAGGGCGGTGCGTGCCCGCGGCGAGAAGGATTTCAAGGTCGACTCCACGCCGACCTTCTTCATCAACGGGAATGTCTACAAAGGGGCGATGTCCATTGAGGAAATGTCGGCGGTTATCGACGGCATGCTCTGACAGGTTCGTAGCGCCGGGGCCACGCGGCTTCGGCGTACCCTTGCGTGCGGACTGGCGCGAATGAAGTTTTCGCGCCTCCGCCTTCTCGGTTTCAAGTCTTTTGTCGAGCCGGGCGAGTTCGTGATCGAACGCGGCCTCACCGGCATTGTCGGGCCGAATGGCTGCGGCAAATCCAATCTGGTCGAAGCGTTGCGCTGGGTGATGGGCGAAAGCTCGTACAAGAACATGCGCGCTTCCGGCATGGACGACGTCATCTTCTCGGGTTCGGGCACCCGGCCGGCGCGCAACACCGCCGAAGTGACGCTGTTCCTCGACAATTCCGACCGCACAGCCCCGCCTTCCTTCAACGATGCCGACGAGTTGCAGGTGTCGCGCCGGATCGAGCGCGAGGCAGGCTCCGTCTATCGCATCAACGGCAAGGAAGCGCGTGCCAAGGACGTGCAGCTTCTGTTCGCCGACCAGTCGACCGGTGCCCGGTCGCCGTCGATGGTGGGGCAGGGGCGCATCGGCGAACTGATCCAGGCCAAGCCGCAGGCGCGCCGTGCGCTGCTGGAAGAAGCGGCCGGCATCTCCGGCCTTCATACACGTCGCCACGAAGCCGAGTTGCGTCTGCGCGCGGCAGAACAGAACCTCGAACGCCTCGACGATGTCGTCGGCGAACTCGAAAGCCAGATCGAAAGCTTGAAGCGCCAGGCGCGCCAGGCCTCCCGCTTCAAGAACCTGTCCGCCGACATCCGCAAGGCGGAAGCGACGCTGCTGCATCTGCGCTGGACGCTGGCCAAGACCCAGGAAGGCGAAGCGCAGTCGGCACTGGCGACGGCGACGGCACTGGTCGGTGACCGTGCCGCGGCCCAGATGGCGGCGGCGAGGGACCAGGCGGTCGGCGCACACAAGTTGCCGGAAATGCGCGATGCCGCTGCTGCGGCGGCCGCGACCTTCCAACGGCTCTCCATTGCCCGTTCGCAGCTCGAGGAAGAAGCTGGGCGCATCAACTCGCGCCAGAGCGAACTCGACCGCCGTCTGCAGCAGCTCGACGCCGACATTGCCCGCGAGCAGCGCATGATCGGCGACAACGCCGCGATCCTGTCGCGCCTCGACGCCGAGGAAAAGTCGCTCAACGACGAGAACGCCGGCGCGACCGACCGCGAGACGGCGACACGCGCTGCCTTCGAAGAGGCGATGGCGACGTTGGCGCTGACCGAGGCGGAACTGGGCCGGGTGACCGCCGAACGCGCCGACGCCGCCGCCGGACGCACCCAGGCCGAGCGCGCGATGCGCGATGCCGCCGAACGCCGCGACCGTTTCGCCCGCCAGTTGGCCGAGCTCGACCGCGAGGCAAGCGAGATTGCCGCCCGCATCTCTGCACTCGCCGATCCGGCGGAAAAGCAGATGCTTGCCGAAGCAGCGCAGGAAGCGCTCGAAGAGGCAGAATTTGCTGCCACCGAGGCCGAACGTGCGGTCACCGAGGCACGGCAGGCGGAAGCTTCGTCGCGCGCGCCGCTGCAAGAAGCCAAGGCCGAACTGGCGCGTATCGAGACCGAAGCGCGCACGCTGGCCAAGATCATCAATGCTGCCTCGGGCGACCTTTTCCCGGCTGTGCTGGAACAGATCGGCGTCGAACGCGGGTTCGAGACGGCTCTCGGCGCTGCCCTTGGCGACGATCTCGAAGCAGCGCTCGACCGTGCTGCGCCCGTCCATTGGGGCGATGCCGAACCGGCGCCGGGCGATCCGAAGCTGCCCGATGGCGCGCGCAGCCTTGCCGAGGTTGTCCGCGCACCGCGCCAGCTGGCGCGACGCCTCGCACAGGTCGGCGTGGTCGATGCCGCCGAGGGCGCAAAGCTGCAGCGGCTTCTGATGCCCGGCCAGCGCCTTGTGAGCCGCGAAGGCGCGCTGTGGCGCTGGGACGGATTGACCGCCAGCGCCGATGCCCCGACCGCGGCAGCACAACGGCTTGCGCAGAAGAACCGGCTTGCCGAACTCGACGCCGAGGCGGTCGAGGCGACACTTTTGGTGCGCAAGGCCGAAGAAGCGCTGGCACGTGCCGAAAATGCGCTACGCGAAAGCACCGAGGCAGAGCGTCAGGCCCGGCAGGCTTGGCGCGAAGCGCAGCACGAGGTGGGGGCGGCCCGCGATGCGCTGGCCCAGGCCGAAAAGGCTGCGGGCGAATTGACCAGCCGCCGTGCCGCGCTCGACGAGGCCCGGGCGCGTGTCGCCGATGCGCATGAAGAGGCGCAAGCGACCTATGTCGAGGCCGAGGAACTGCTTGGCTCGGCACCTGATCTCGCCGACCTGCAGATGCGCCTCGAACAGCTTTCGGGCGCCGTCGCGCGCGATCGCTCGGCGGTGGCCGATGCGCGCGCCGTGCATGACGGGCTCAGCCGCGAGGCCGAGGCCAGGGCGCGCCGGCTTGCGGCGATCGCCGCCGAGCGCCAGAGCTGGGTGCTGCGTGCCGAAAGTGCTGGCGAGCAGATCGAGGCGCTCGCCGAGCGGCGCGAGGAAGCTGCAGCCGAGCGCGAAACGCTGGCCGAAGCGCCGGACGAACTCGACGTCCGCCGCAGGGCGCTGATGTCGGAGCTCGGCCGCGCCGAGGTCTCGCGCAAGGAAGTCTCCGATCGCCTGCAGGAGGCCGAGGCCAGGCAGGCCGTTCTCGACAAGGCGGCGACCGCCGCGATCCAGGGGCTGGCCGAAGCCCGGGAGGCCCGTGCGCGGGCCGAGGAGCGCCTGACCGCCGCCGACGAACGTCGCCGCGAGGTCGAGGCACGCATCCAGGAAGTGCTTGCGACACCGCCCCATCTGGTCCTTCGGCATACCGGTCTCGAAGCCGACAGCCCGATGCCGGACCCGGTTGAGGTCGAGCGCACGCTGGAGCGCCTCAAGATCGAGCGCGAGCGGCTCGGTGCGGTCAACCTGCGGGCCGAGGAAGAGCAGAAGGAACTGTCCGAGCGGCTCGAGGCGATCGTCTCCGAGCGTGAGGATATCATCGAGGCCATCCGCAAGCTGCGCCAGGGTATCCAAGGGCTGAACCGGGAAGGGCGCGAGCGCCTGCTGGCCGCTTTCGATCTCGTCAACGGCCATTTCAAGCGCTTGTTCACCCACCTGTTCGGCGGCGGCACGGCGGAGCTTCAGCTCATCGAATCCGAGGACCCACTCGAAGCCGGTCTCGAAATCCTTGCCCGCCCGCCCGGCAAGAAGCCGCAGACGATGACGCTGTTGTCCGGCGGCGAGCAGGCGCTGACGGCGATGGCCCTGATCTTCGCGGTGTTCCTGACCAATCCGGCGCCGATCTGCGTGCTCGACGAGGTCGATGCGCCGCTCGACGACCACAATGTCGAGCGTTTCTGCAACCTGATGGACGAGATGGCGGCATCGACCGAAACGCGATTTGTCGTCATCACGCACAACCCGATCACCATGGCGCGGATGAATCGCCTGTTCGGCGTGACCATGGCCGAGCAGGGCGTCAGTCAGCTTGTCTCAGTCGACCTCCAGGCCGCCGAGGCCCTGCGCGAGGCGAGCTGACCCGCAACCGGTTCGCGGCCAGCCCATGCGAGCCAATGAGGCTTTCCGGCGCTCCGGGACCGGCTCGGCGAGGCGCGCCTACTGCACTGCAGCTTGCTCGAGCAGATAGGCGATCGCCATGTTGCGTTCATCCTCGTGGAGTATGTCCATGTCGAAGAGCTTCATGCTGCGCAGCCCTTCGATGACGAGGAAAGCCACGAGCAGCTTGGCCGTATCGGGATTTTCGGCCTTGAGGCGGTCGAGCAGATGGCGTTTGAAGTCCCTGACCGGATTGAGGAAATCGGGGTCTTCGGCGAGGGCGGCAAGGACGCCGGCCGCAGAGTGCTGCTTTTGACTGCACTCCTGGGCCGACAGCTCGACATAGGCAGCCAGGCTGCTATTGGCTTCGTCGTCGGACGATTTGGCGCTGAGCGCTTCCTCGAAGGTCTTGAGGTAATCCTGGACCAGGGCCTGCATCAGCTTGGCTTTGGTGGGGAAATTATAGAGCAGCCCGCCCTTCGACACCCCGGCGCGCTGGGCCACCGCATCGAGCGACAGGTTGCCCGGGCCGACAATGTCGGCAAGTTCGGCGGCGGCAGCGAGAATTTTGTCGCGTGAACTAGGTCTGTGGCCCGACATGATGGCGTCTCCGTGAAACTTCACATTATCGTCGATTGACATTACCGTCCAGACGGTACAGTAAGCGCCCCGCACTTGGGTTTTCATATAAACAGGTTCAATGTGCATCGCGGCCCGCCCGGATGCCGATTGGGGATCTCCTTTGATCAAGCGTCTCATCATCGCTCTCGTATTGCTCGTTCTCGTCTGCGGCGGCATCGTTGGATTCAACGTCTTCCGCGACAACGCGATCCAGCAATTCTTCGCCAACATGCCGGTCGCCTCGGTGACCGTGGCGACCGCCAAGGTCGAGCCCGCACCGTGGACGCCCGGCATCGAAACCATCGGCACGGTCAACGCCTCCCAGGGCGTCGATCTGACGGTCGAACAGGCCGGCATCATCAAGGACATCAAGTTCGCGGCCAACCAGCGCGTCAACCAGGGCGACGTGCTGATCCAGCTCGACGATACAGTTCAGCAGGCGGACCTGGCGGCCGCCAAGACCCAGGCGGCGCTCGACCAGCAGTCGCTCGACCGCGCCATCGAGCTGCAGCGTCGCGGCGTCGGCTCCGAAGTCGCTCTCGATGCTGCAAGGGCAGCCGCCTCGACATCGGCATCACAGGTGCAGAAGCTGCAGGCCGTGGTCGACCAGAAGCAGCTGCGTGCGCCGTTCTCCGGCACCATCGGCATTCCGAAGGTGGATGACGGCCAGTATCTGGCGCCGGGCACGATCGTCGCCACGCTCCAGGATCTCGAAACGATGCGCGCCGATTTTTCCGTTCCCGAGCAGCAGCTTGGCCTGTTGAAGATCGGCCAGCCGGTAGGCTTCGGCATTGCCGCCGACGACATGCCGTTCAAGGGCTCGGTGGTTGGTATCGACCCCAAGGTCGATCCGCAGAGCCGCCTGGTCTCGGTCCGCGCCGAAATCACCAATCCGGAAGGCAATCTGAGCCCCGGCCAGTTCGTGCGCGTCCGCGTCGAGCTGCCCGAGGAAGACGGCGTGCTGGCCGTGCCGCAGACCGCGCTGACCACCAGCCTCTATGGCGACTACGTCTATGTCGTTCGTCCGGCCGAGGCCAAGGCGGCCGCAGGCACTGCAGCTTCCGCCGCCGCATCTGCCGCACCCGCCCAGCCGGCGGCGGCTGAGCCGGCTCTTGCCGTCAGGCAGGTGTTCGTCAAGGTCGGCCGCCGCTCCGAAGGCCGCGTCGAGATCACCGAAGGCGTGTCGGCGGGCGACGAACTGGTCATTGCCGGACAGAACAGGCTGACCAACGGCACGCCGGTGAAGATCGACAACACCGTTTCGCCGACAGCCTCGGCCAATGCGAAGGCAACCGCGAAATGAGTTTTTCCGACATCTTCATTCGCCGCCCCGTCCTGTCGACGGTGGTCGCCTTCATGATCCTGCTCCTGGGCTTCCAGGGACTGTTCAACCTGTCGGTTCGGCAGTACCCCGAGGTCGAGGAGACGGTCATTACCATCTCCACCGTCTATCCCGGCGCCAGTGCCGACCTGATCCAGGGCTTCATCACCGCGCCGATCGCCGCCGCGGTGGCGACGACGGAGAACATCGACTACGTCACCTCGCAGAGCCGCCCGTCGTCGAGCACGGTGACCGTGCAGATGGAACTCGGTTCAAACCCTGATACCGCGCTGACCGAGGTCATGTCCAAGGTCCAGCAGGTGCGCGGTCAGCTGCCGAGCGACGCCAAGGACCCGACCATCGTCAAGGGCACGGGTATGCAGTTCGCCATCATGTATCTGGCGATGCAGAACCCGAACATGAGCTCGGAAGAGCTGACCGAATACATCGAGCGCGTCATCCGTCCGCGCATGTCGACCATCGAAGGCGTTGCCGAAGTCCAGGTCCTGGGCGCTGCCAACTATTCGATGCGCGTCTGGATCGACCCCGTGAAGCTCGCCGCGCGCGGCCTCACCGCCGCCGAAGTGCTGCAGGCCATCAACGCCTCCAACTTCCTGTCGGCGCCGGGCAAGACCAAGAACGAATACGTCGCTTACTCGATCACCATGAAGTCGACGCTGCAGACACCGGAGTCTTTCGCCGAACTGCCGCTCAAGTCCGCGAACGGCAACGTCGTCCGGCTGCGCGATGTCGCGCATGTCGAGTTGGCCGCCGAAAGCACCGACACCGTCGTCAATTTCAACGGCGAGCCGGGCACCTTCATCGGCATCTTCCCGACACCTTCGGCCAACCCGCTGAACACGGCAGCAGCCGTCATCGCCGAGCTGCCGGCCATCAGCGCCAGCCTGCCCGAAGGCATGACCATCACCATGGTCTATGATTCGACCGAGACCATCAGCGCCTCGATCGAAGAGGTGTTCAAGACCATCGCCGAAGCCGTCGCCATCGTCATCGTCGTCATCCTGTTGTTCCTCGGCTCGTTCCGTTCGGTGCTGATGCCGGTGGTGACCATTCCGCTGTCGCTGATCGGTGTCTGCTTCATCCTTCTGATGATGGGATATTCGATCAACCTCTTGTCCCTGCTGGCCATGGTGCTGGCGATCGGACTGGTCGTCGACGACGCCATCGTGGTGGTCGAAAATATCCACCGCCACATGGAAGAGGGCATGACGCCGATGCAGGCGGCGTTCAAGGGCATGCGCGAGATCTTCGCGCCGGTGGTCGCCATGACCATCACGCTCGCCGCCGTCTTCGCCCCGCTCGCCTTCACCGGCGGTCTCACCGGTTCGCTGTTCCGCGAATTCGCGGTGACGCTGGCAGGTGCCGTCGTCATCTCCGGCTTTATCGCGGTGACCATCACCCCGATGATGTCGGCGCGTCTGCTGAAGGCCGGCAACCACAGCCGTTTCGCGCAGTTCGTCGACCGCACCTTCGAACGGGTCGCCAACCGTTATGAGCGGTTGGTGGCCGGCTCGCTCAAGTACCGGCCGGTGACGCTGCTGATCGTCATCGCACTGGTTTCGGTGACGGGCTTCATGTTCTTCAAGACGTCGAGCGAACTGGCGCCTGAAGAAGATTCGGGCGCGCTGTTCTCGCTGATCACCGCACCCCGCTATGCGACGACGGAGTACACCAGCCTCTACGCCGACCAGATCCGCGACCTGACCAAGGACCTGCCGGAGCTCAAGGCCAACTTCTCCATCGTTGGCATGGGCGGCGAGACCAATTCGGGCTTCTCGGTCTGGGCGTTCAAGGACTGGGCCGATCGCGACCGGTCGCAGGCCGAGTTGCAGGCCGATATCCAGGGTCGGCTGTCAAAGGTCAGCGGCGTGCAGGCGCTGGTCTTCGCACCACCGTCGCTTCCGGGCGCCGGCGGCGGCTTGCCGATCTCGATGGTCATCCAGTCGACCGGCGATCCGAGCCAGGTCTATGAGGTGGCCGAGCAGATCAAGGAAAAGGCGCAGGCCTCGGGACGCTTCATCGTCGTGCAGAACTCGCTGTCCTTTGACGCGCCGCAGGTCACCGTGACCATCGACCGCGATCGTGCCGCAGCGCTCAACCTGTCCGTCAGCGATGTCGGATCGACGCTGAGCCTCCTGGTCGGCGGCGGCGCGATCGCCGAGTTCGACCGCGATTCCAACAGCTACGACATCATCATGCAGGTGCCGGAGGAGTACCGGAACAATCCGGAGAAGCTCGGCGAGTTCTTCGTTCGCAGCGTCAACGGGCAAATGGTGCCGCTGTCGGCCGTCGTGACGATCAAGACCAACTCGTCGCCGGCTTCTATCGAGCAGTTCAACCAGCTCAATTCGGCGACGATCTCGGCACTGCCGGTGCCCGGTGTGACCACCGGCGACGGCCTGAAGACGATCGAGGACATAGCGCGGCCGTTGCTGCCGGGTGGCTTCTTCGTCGACTACTCCGGCCAGTCGCGCCTGGAAAGCGAGCAGGGCAGCACGATCCTGATCGCCTTCGCACTTGCCATCGTCGTGATCTACCTGGTGCTGGCGGCACAGTTCGAAAGCTTCCGCGACCCGTTCATCATCATGATGTCGGTGCCGCTTTCGATCTTCGGCGCCATCGTACCGCTCAACCTCGGCCTCGGTACGCTCAACATCTACACCCAGGTCGGCCTGATCACGCTGATAGGACTGATCACCAAGCACGGCATCCTGCTGGTCGAATTCGCCAACCAGCAGCGCGAGGAGCATGGCTTGTCGCGCAGCGAGGCGATCATCGCCTCGGCCAAGGTTCGCCTGCGGCCGATCCTGATGACCACGGCCGCGATGGCGCTCGGCGTCGTGCCGCTGATCGTTGCCTCGGGTGCGGGTGCTGCCGCACGCTACTCGATGGGCCTGGTGATCTTCTCGGGCGTGATCGTCGGCACGGTGTTCACGCTGTTCGTGGTGCCGATGTTCTACACCTTCATCTCGCGCAAGGACCTGGCAGCACATGCCGAGTTGCCTGATGCCAAGCAGATGGCCGAAACGGCTCATCACTGAACTGGTGGATGAGACATGCGAAAGGCCCCGGAGCGATCCGGGGCCTTTTCTTATGAGCCCTACGCCGTAGCCGACTTCGTCGAGCAGCAGCGCACGAGCGATGGCTCCGAGACCTTCACCGACTGGGAGCTTCGTATCATCGGTCCCGACGGCGGGTCATGATGGACAAGCAGCGGACGGGCAGTTGGGCCGGTTTCTCGGCACCATGTTGGATCGTCGCGTCGAAGAACAGGCTATCCCCTGGAGACATTCGATAAATACTGGCCCCGTGACGGTACGAGATCTCGCCTTGCAGCAGGTAGAGGAAGACGGTGCCTTGATGGCCGGCCGCCGGAAAGACGTCTGTCTCACAGGTGAGGGAGATCAGATGGGGCTCGACGAGCAGTCCATTGGCGTTGACGTCTGTATGGCCGAGGGGCTTGCACTGCTGTCTGGCAGCCTTGCTGTTCGGAACAGCGTCGCTACCGGCTTTGACGAAGACGGCGGTACATTCAGTTTCGAATCGGCTCACCAGCCAGGTAATGGGCACAGCCAAGCCGCGCGATATCGCCTGCAACGTCGTCAGTGAGGGCGAAATGCCCCCGTTCTCGATCTTGGAGAGCATTCCCACCGACAGGTTCGTGGCCGCCGCCAGGTCGCTCACCTTCATACCGTGCCTGGTTCGGAAGGCGCGAACCTCACGACCGATTGCCGTATGCAACAGTGGTTCCCTGGCTCGCTTCACTTTGGGATCTGGATCGATGGTGCTGGGGATTGCGTGAGGCGGGTGATCCGTCATGTGAACGGACCACCCGAGGCCCGGGATCAATATCCTCCGCGCCGTGCCGGCATCACTATCGTCTTGGTTAGAACGTAGTGAAGGATCGCTGCCACCAGACAGGCAGGAACGGACGCACTGATCCAGACGAATGGACCATGCGCGGCAAGCGACTGGGGATCGAACAACGCGTAGTAGACGAGGCCTCCGCCCACCAGAGCCAGGAACGAAGCCGGATTGATGCCGCGCCAGAAGGCGTAGTCGGAATCGGCACCGTCGTTGAAGACGTCGCACTGCTTGATCCGGCCTCGCCGCAGGACCAGATAGTCCATCGCCGTCACGCCGGAGAGTGGCGCAAAGCCAAGGGCTGTCCAGGCGAGGAAAATGAAAAAGTTGTCGTAGAACTCGCCCGGGAAGAAGGTGATGACGATCGCCGGCACAAACAGCGCACCGGTCAGCAGTCCCCATGGCAGGGCTTCGAAATAGCGTCCGCCAGCCTGCCGCATGGCGAGGCACATGCCGTAGAAGATGCTGGCGATGGCGGTGATGTTTGCCAGTCCGACGAACAGCAGCGCGGTCACTCCGACAAAGGCTCCGCCGAGCGGGATCATCCAGGCGGTCGGGTCAGATGACCCGAGGCTGAGCGCGGCAAACAACCCGACAGTTTCGCCGAGAACAGTAGCAGCAAAGACGCCGATCAGATTGGGCCAAAGTGCTGCGCGGGGTGTACGCGTGAAGCGCGTGATGTTGCCCAGAACCGGCCACCAGCCAAAACCGGCAGCCAGATTGAACTCGACCGCGATCATGAAGTTGAGCCTGTGGTCGTCAAACGGTGCAAGAGGAGCGGCACTGCTGATGTCGCTCCAGCTCTTGTGGCTGAAGATGAGAAACAGGATGCCGAAGCACAAGATGAGCTTGCCAGGGCCGACAAAGCGGTTGAGCCATTTGACGGCAGTCGGGCCTTTCCACAGCAATAGCCACGAGATTGCGATCGCGAGGATCGCGAACAGCGTGACCCCGAGGTCGTTTTCGCCGATATGCGTGCCGCCGACCTGGTTCATGGCGCCGCTGATCGCGCGCCCGAACATGATCGACAGGATTGCCGACCAGCCGACGCCGAATGCCAGGAAAAGCCCGACCGGGATCAGGATGCCGATAGGCCCGAAGACGCTGCGCATCAGTGTGAATTGTTCGATCCCGAACTTTCCGGTCGATATGCAGACGCTGACGGCCATGATCGACACGCCGATGACGTTGCCGATGATGATGGCGTAGATGCCGTCGCGGGCACCTACAAGCAGGGCTGTGGTGCCGCCAAACAAGAATGCCCAAGTGGCGATGGCGAGGCCGATACTGATCCAGGAATGATCGAGGAAGCCGATCTCGCGTTCTTCTTTCAGCACTGGTAGCGTGCCGAAGGCGGAGCTTGCGCCGGTGAAATTGGGTTGGGACGCCATCAGTTACCCCCGATCCACATGGCGATCGCGACGACGAGGATAAAGGAAGTGACGGCGAACCACATGCCGATTTCGCGGCCCGATATGTCGGTTCGCGCCGGATCCTCATAGTTCGGATCGGCAATGATGTTCAGTCGCCTGTTCAATTCCCGACGTATTTCATTGTCGGGGCTCGTTGCAGCTATAGTCATTTCATCCTCCTCCAAAGATTAAATGAACACCGATCGGGGCGTTGATTGTCCTTCAACGCCCCGGGGTTGGCATCGTCCTGTTTTCCTGGCAGTCCGGAATCATCGCGGCTTCCCCCGCGGGCAAAAGTTTCGCCCGACGCATTGGTTCTGTTGAGGACCGGGAAGCTCGCAAGGGGTTCTCCTGTCTGATCGACCCCAGGTTCCATCGGATTGTCGGATGTGCGGCGCGCTCGTTGTCTTGTCGCATAGGGTCGCTGCCCATCACGCCATAACGTTGCGGCAGTTTGAATTCCGTGTCAAACAATTTTCCTGACACAATTGTAAAAATAGTAGCGAGTTCGCACGTATCAAGACGAAAGGCATATGCCCTTGAACGCTCTAATGCGGGCAGGATACTTTAAAAAATCTGAAAATAAATACATATATAACAATTAGTTAAAGGAAGATTGTGCGTGTTTTCGCCGCTGCGGATGAGGCGATTGGCGGCCGCGTGTAGCAGGTGTGATTTTCGAACGGAGTTGCAAAGTGGTTGAAAACTGATGTTGACAGTGATATCAAAGCTACGTAGCGTCAAGCTCGAAAGTGCAGTCGAGTACCAGTGCCCTCGACACCTGAAGCGGCAGTCTGGCCTTACTTCAGGTGCTGAACCGACGCAGTCGCGTCGCGCTTCTCCGGCAGTGCTCAAGTCAGGAAATCATCCATGGAATCTGCCGCTCTCATCCATCTCAAAGATCGCGTGAAATCAGTCAAACGGGCCACGACCCGCCTCTACCGCAATCCAGGCGTCCGGGCAGAGTCGTTGCTGGAGGCGGCGCTGGAATGCTTCGCCGATGAAGATTACGGGAGAGTAACGATCCCGCTAATCGCTAAGAAGATGGGTGTTGCTCACTCGCTCATCTATTATTACTTCAAGAACAAGGAATCGCTGTACCAGTCTTCCGTGCTTCACGTGCTTCACGCGCTTGACCGAATGATGACCCGCTATAGCGAGCTCGTCGCGCAACATGAAAGTCCGGCCGAACGGCTGAGCGCCTGTCTGGACCTCAATGTCGAGATGTCGGAGACGCTGCGTAGCCTCGCGCGCATCATGTTCGTCAATGCCTGTGGCCCCAAGGACTCCGGTCCCAAGTTCATCGACAGCTTCGTCGAGGATTACTACGAGTCTGAGAAGAGGCTTTTCGCCGATTGCATCCACACAGGCGTCGAGGCGGGCATTTTTTCCTGCCCGGATCCTGATGAGATGGCGGCGTTCATTTCGCGCAACATCGACGGTATCTACTTCGGCTGCTTCATGCCGCATGGAACTCCGATCCCGGCTGCGATGCGTTACCTCAAGGGGGTGATCTGGGGGTTGCTTGATTATGCCGGCGACCCGTCCGCCAAAAGCCCCTCCACAAGCAAGAGCGGGAGATAGCCATGTGCCAGGTATGCGGCTGCGGGCCTGAGAACATTCGCATTGACGGCAAGAGCGGCGGGGGTGACCACGAGCACCTGCATGCCCATCACCATGATGATGACGATCATCATCATCACCATGATGGGCACCATCACCACGACCACGATGACGGACATCATCACCACCACCACGGCGACGCCCACGGTCACGTTCATGGCGACGGCGACATGCATGAGCACCGGCATTCCGTTGCTGGGGCGGGTCCTGGTGATCTGCATTTCGGCAAGGATGCCGCCAAGACCCATGTTCCGGGCATGAGCCAGAAGCGGCTGGTGCAGATCGAGCAGGATATCCTGGCCAAGAACGGCATGTTTGCCGACGACGTCCGCGACGAACTCAGCGCGCATGGCGTGCTTGCGCTCAACCTGATCGCCAGCCCCGGGGCGGGCAAGACCACTTTGCTGGTCGAGACCTTGCAGCGGTTGAAGGGCACCTTCCCGACCTGGGTGATCGAAGGCGATCAGGAGACGACCAATGATGCCGATCGCATTCGTGCGACGGACACCCAGGCGGTGCAGATCAATACCGGCAAGGGCTGCCACCTCGATGCCGACATGATCCAGCGTGCGCTCGCTTCGCTTTCGCTACGGCAGGGCGGCGTTCTGTTCATCGAAAATGTCGGTAATCTTGCCTGCCCGGCCGGCTTCGACCTTGGCGAAGCCCACAAGGTGGTCATTCTGTCTGTCACCGAAGGCGATGACAAACCGGTCAAATATCCCGAGGCGTTCGCCGCGGCCGACCTTCTGGTCATCTCGAAGTCGGACCTGGCACCCTACTGCGATTTCGACATCGAGGCCTGTGTTGCCCGTGCCCGCGAGGTGAACCCGGCGATCGAAAGCATCGTCGTTTCGGCGCGTGATGGCACCGGGATGACGGAATGGCTGGAGTGGATCGTCCGCGCCCGTCAGCAGCAGCTGCAGGACCTCGCACGAGACCTGCAGGCACGGGTGGACTCCATCTGCAACACGCTGCACGCATGAGGTTGTGTCATGCATGAGCTCACCATCGCCTCAAGCCTGATCGACCTTGCCAGCGATCACGCCGCGCGCAACGGCCGGGCCCGGGTCATCGGAATGCATGTGCGCCTCGGAGTCATGTGCGGCATCGCCCGCTCGCTCTATTTCTGCTTCGGCCCGGCGACGCGCGGCACGCTTTGTGAAGGTGCCAAGCTGCACATCGAGGAAGTGCCGCTGACCATATTCTGCGAGCACTGCGCCGAGGTGCGGTCGCCGCTCTCGCTTTCCAATCTTCGTTGCCCCGACTGCGGGAGGCCTTCACGCAAGGTGCTGTCCGGGCGCGAGATGGAGCTTATCCACATCGAGCTTGAGGAAGAAGCGCAGCACCCTGCGGCCCAGGCTCGGCAAGCACTTCAGTAGTTATCTGTTGGGAGGAACAGCATGCTTGATCGAAAAACAGAGACAGCAAAGTGGCAATTCACGCCACATCAACATCGCGGCCCCGCCGAGCAGTTCGGCGAGAATGACCACATCTACTCGCCGAAGCTGCACAATGGTTCGTTCAAATCCAGGGGGCTCGCCACCTTTATGGGCGCGCCCTATTGCCCGCCGGATCGCCACAAGATCCGCGAGATGGGTGCCAAGATATGCTTCCTGGCCGTGCCGTGGGACCAGGGCCAGATCGTGCGCGCCGGCGCCTCGCAAGGCGCCGCGGGGCTGCGCGACGCGACGACGCAGTATTTTCCCTACATGTTCGAATACGACGTCGACCTGCTGAGCTTTTTCCGTGTCGTCGACTGCGGCGACGTGCCGACCGTGCCGGGCAACAACATCAAGTCGCAGGAATATACCGCCGACTACGTCACCGAGTGCCTCGAAGGCGGCGCCAAGGTGATCCTGTTCGGCGGCGATCACTCCCTGCCGATCCCCGGCGCCAAGGCGCTGTCGCGTTTCACCGGCAGCGGCAAGATGGGCTATCTGCATGTCGATTGCCATCTCGACGCCGGACCCGACTGGGCCGGCAACCTGATCACCAACTGCTCCGGCGCGCCGCGCGCGCTCGACCTGCCCAATTGCAACGCCAGGAACATGGCGCATATGGGGTCGCGCAACAGCCTCAATCCCAAGGACTGGTGGGACTTCTACGTCGACAACGAGATCCGCGTTGTGACCATGCCCGAGATGATCGAGCGCGGGCTGGAAGTGTGCGCCAACGAGATCTTCGAACGGGTGAAGAAGGACACCGACTCGCTGTACTTCACCTGGGACACGGACTCGATCGACATCAGTTGCATGCCCGCCAACTCCGCGCCGGAATGCTACGGCCTGAAAGGGCGCGAAGTGATCCAGCTTGCGCGCATCGCTGGCCGCCACGGCTGCGACATTCTCGATATCGTCGAGCTCTGCCCGGACTTCGATCCGAGCCAGATCAGCGCCAAGATGACGGTCAACATGATCTACCACTATCTCGGCTCGCGTGCCCAGACCCTGCGCCAGCAGGGCAAGCAACCGTAAGAATTCTCAGGGAGGAGATTAAGTCATGAACCCAGCAAAATCCTATGCCCATCTGTTCTCGCCGCTTGGCGGCGACGCCGGCGACAACTACCGGGCGCCCGGCCTGATCACGTTCCTGCGTTCGGCTCACGTGCCGCTGAATGCCGAAGCGCTGAAGGCCTGCGGTGCGAAATACGCCTTCGTCGGCGTGCCGTTCGACGAGGGTAACATCGGCAAGCCCGGCTCGGAGGATGCTCCGCGCGAGTTCCGCCTCATCACGCAGGAGTATTTTTCCTACTGGTTCGAATACAATGTCGACCTGCATGGCAAGGCTGTCGATTGCGGCGACGTTTCGATGCCGAAGGTCAGCCCCGAGGTGGCCCATGAGCGCATCTATCGTGCGGTCCGCGAAGTGCTGAAGTCCGGGCTCATCCCGATCATCTGCGGCGGCGACCGCTCGATTTCGATCACTGCGGCGCGGGCGCTGTCCGACCATATCGGCCCGCAAAAGAAGATGGGCTACATGCATTTCGGCGCGCAGCTCGACATGGCCGACAGCTGGGCCGGCGAGCGCAATCTCGCCCCGTGCGCCATGGCGCGCATCACCGAACTGCCCAATCTCGACATCAGGAATGTCGCGCATCTGGGCGCCCGCAACGCCATGAACCCGAAGGACCATATCGACCTCTCGAAGGAGAGAGGCCTTCAGTACGACTCGATGTTCGACCTGTTCGACGCGGGCATCTACCCGCTGGTCGAGCGTTCGATCGACCGGGTCTGGAGCGGCACCGACGCGCAGTACCTCGGCTTCAATTTCAACGTCATGGATTCGTCGACGGCACCCGGCGTCACTTCGACGGAACCGGGCGGCCTCGAGTCGCGTGAGATGATGCGGATTGTCGACATGATCGCCAAGCGTGGCGGTGTCAGCGTCATCGATCTCACCGAGCTATGCCCGATCTTCGACATCAGCGGCACGGCGGCCCGCCTGGCGGCGTGCGTGATCATGCGCCTGATGGCTTCGCTGGCAGCACAGGATGGCGACGTCATCGACGACAAGCTGCGCCGCACCGATCTGGTCGCCGCCGAATAGACAGCCACTTGGACAAGGCCGGCTGCCGCCGGCCACAGGAGTTGATGGTGAACACGACAACGAACACAACAAAGATCACGCGGTTCGCTGCGGCGGTTGCCGTTGCATATGCCGCGTCGACGATGCCGAGCTACGCGCATTTTCTGCCCGAGGCCGGCGGCCTCGGGGCTGGACTATCTCACCCGCTCTCCGGGCTTGATCATATCCTGGCCATGGCTGGGGTAGGCATCTGGGCCGGGCAGAATGCCGACAACGAGCCGTATTTTCGCTGGCTGCCGCTCGGCTTCGTCATCGGAATGATCGCGGGCGCGGTCTTTGGCATGACCGGGCTGTCGCTTCCCTTTGTCGAACTGGGCATCGCCGGATCGGTGGTGTTGCTGGGCGCGATCGTGGCGCTGGGCAGCCGGGTGCCGTTCGGTGCGGCCTTTGCGATGACGGTTGCCTTCGGCGGCCTGCACGGTTTCGCCCACGGCCAGGAATTGCCGATTGCCAGCAATGCCTTCCTCTATGGGCTGGGGTTTGTCGCTTCGACAGTTGTCCTGCATGCGCTGGGCTTCTCGCTTGCCAGCTTCGTCGCCCGCTTGTCCTGGCGTAGCGCGCTCAAGGTGGGCGGTGGCGGCATCGCCGCCGCAGGCGTCGTCCTGGCAGCCGGTCTGGCCGGCTGATCGGTCGAGCCTATCGATCGGCGGAGCCGGCGCCCAGCCGCCTCCGCCCGGCCTGAGCGTTGGAGGGCGCTCAGGCACATCGCTTCGGCCATACGGCTGAAACCTCCGCATCCTGATCTGTCGCATGCCCTGCAAATGGGAAGCGACGAACGATTGAACTCCCTGGCGCGCGATGCCGCGCCGGTACGAAACCTGTTTGCCAAAATGACCGGAGGAACAAGATGACCTTGAGCTGGCGTTTTACCGCCCTTGGCGATCGTCACCGAGCACTCGGCTCCAATCTCGAGGATTGGAGCGGCATGGGAACAGCCTGGACCTACGACGCCGATCCGTTCGACCAGCACGTCGCGATCCGCACCAGGGCCGGCCTGATGGACGTTTCAGGATTGCGGAAGATGCACCTGATCGGGCCGCACGCGATTGCGATCCTCGAGTACATCACGACCCGCAGTGTGGCCAAGATCCAGCCGGGCCGTTCGGTCTATGCCGCTATCCTCAACGAGCGCGGCCACCTGACCGACGATTGCGTGCTGTATCGCAACGGACCCAACGCCTGGATGCTGGTCAGCGGAACCGGCACGGCGCATGAGGAGATCATCAAGCAGGCCGCCGGGCGCAATTGTGCCGTGCTGTTCGACGACGACCTTCACGATCTATCGCTGCAGGGACCTCTGGCAGTCGATTTCTTGGCCAAACACGTGCCCGGAATCCGCGACCTCAATTATTTCAACCACATCCACACCACGCTGTTCGGCGCTCCGGTGACGATCTCGCGCACGGGCTACACCGGCGAGCGCGGCTACGAGATTTTCGTGCGCGGCCAGGATGCGCGGCTTGTCTGGGATACGATCCTTTCCGAAGGCAAGGATATGGGTATCATCCCGTGCTGCTTCAGCACGCTCGACCTGCTGCGGGTCGAGAGCTACCTGCTGTTTTATCCCTACGACAATTCCCAGATGTACCCGATTGCAGGAGAGCCGGTTGGAGACAGCCTGTGGGAACTCGGCCTCGATTTCACGGTATCGCCTGGCAAGACCGGCTTCCGGGGGGCGGAAGAGCATTATCGCCAGAAGGGCAAGGAGCGGTTCAAGATCTTCGGCATGCTGATCGAGGGCGACCAGATGGCCGATCTCGGCGACGAGGTCTGGGCCGACGGCAAGAAGGTCGGCGTCATCACCTGCCCGTCCTATTCGAAGCTGACCAAGCGATCGATGGCGATCGCCCGTCTCGATGTGCCCTATGCCAAGCAAGGCGTAAAGCTGGAAGTCCGCGGCAAGTCGCTGCGGGCTAACGCGATCGCTCACACGCTGACCTTCGACGATCCGGAAAAGAAAAAACGGACCGCAAAGGGGTAATATCCGAAGATGGTAGCGGGGGATCGATGTGAGCCTGGTGTTGGCAACGCTGGCAACCTCAGGCGGATCCCCCTCGCGAACGCTTCACCAGACGTTGCGGATTGATTGCAGATCCATGTGAGGCTTGGGCTGTGAGGCAAGCAGGACCATCAGTCGAAGGGGCTGGAGCCGTGTGCTCAGGCGACCCGACGGGCAGTGCCGGTTTGGATTGACGGTCCTGACACGTAACGCTGCCCAAGCGCGTTGCCTTTCTTCGGCCGGCAGGATATTTCTATGACACCGGAAACAGTGGCGTTTCCCAAATCTCCCCAAGCAGAATCTGTCCGGCTCACGCTGATGACCGGAGTACTTTGTTTCGGCCTGCTCAATTGGTGGCATAGATCGCATGGCAAATGTCGACTGGCGTATTGGCGTCTTGTTCTCCAGCAGCGGGGTAACTGCTGCGGCCGAGATGGCGGAAGCGAATGCGACACGCCTGGCAACAGAAGAGATCAACGCAGCCGGCGGCGTTCGGGGGCGACCGATCAAGCCTGTTTTTTATGACCCGGAATGTTCTGCCAAGAAATATCAGGAACTCGCCGTTCGTCTTCTCGCCGAGGATGGCATCAAGATCATTTTCGGATGCTATATGTCGTCGGCGCGAAAGGCTGTCCTCCCGGAAATAGAATCCTACCGAGGACTGCTGTTCTACCCAACTTTCTACGAGGGGTTCGAGTACTCGACACGTTGTTTCTACACGGGTTCCTCATCGAACCAGAATGCGGTCCAGCTCGCGCGGTATCTGATAGAGAATTACGGCAAGCGGTTCCTCCTGGTCGGCTCGAACTACGTGTTCCCCTACGAGTACAACCGTGTCGTCATGGATCTTGTGACGAGGGCCAACGGGACCATTCTCGACGAGATCTATGTCCCTGTCGAAGCCGTCCGCAAGGATTTCGACCGGGTCATCAAGCAGATCAAGAAGCTGAAGCCGGACATCGTGGTGTCGACGGTGGTGGGCACCGGCGCGGTCATGCTTTACGAGGCCTACAAAGAGGCCGGCTTTGACGTCGAGACCATGCCGATCGCGAGCCTGACGACAACCGAAGCCGAAGTTGCCGAGATGGCGCCCGAGGTTGCTGCGGGGCATCTGACTTCGGCGTCGTTCTTCGAAACTCTGGACACGCCACAGGCGCGGCGGTTTGTTTCCGCCTACAAAAAACGCTTCGGCCCCAATGCTCCTGTCACGGCAGGCGCCGAGGCCGCCTATTTTCAGGTTCATCTCTACGCCAATGCTCTGGAATTGGCCGGTACGGATGAGCCTGAGGCTTTGGCCAAACACTTGGCCGGGCTGGAATTCGATGCGCCGCAAGGCCGCATACGGATTGACCCCGATAATCACCACACAGAACTCTGGTCACGGATCGGGCGTGTCAATTCGGAGGGCAAGTTCGACGTCATCTGGCAATCCGAAACGAGAGTCAGGCCGGATCCTTACTTCGTCACCGCGTCATTCGATGATTGGATGAGCAAACCACATCAGCTGCAACGCAAAGCATAGTGGATCGTTCGGTGCCAGCCAGGATACTCCAGGACCTGAAAGGCTTGCGCGTTCAAGTCATCCATCCGCCGGACTCGGAGGGATTGGCATTGATCGAGCATCTTCGCCGCATTGGCTGCAGCTGTGAGACGACCTGGCCTCTGCCTGATGCCATAAGCCCCTCGGCGGTGGTGGTCCTGGTTTCGATCGAGCAGGAGAACCGGGAAAAGATCCTGCGCCTGTTTCGACCGGTGCAGCCGTCCGACCCCGCCTTGCTGGCGGTGGTCACCTACGAAGACCCAAGCACACTTCAGGTGGTCCTGGAATGCGGTGCGCTGGCAGTCATCGAGCGGCCGATCCGCCCGTTCGGCTTACTGACCAACCTGACGATCGCACGCGCGCTTTGGCTGGAGCGACAGAATGCGGGCAAGAGAATCCGCAAGCTCGAACGAAAGCTGGCCGGAAACAATCGGATCTTGCGGGCCAAGAGTATTCTGATGGAAACACAAGGGCTTAGCGAGCATGATGCCTACGAAAACATTCGTCGGCAGGCGATGGCAAAGCGCGTTCCGATGGACGATCTGGCGAGTGCGATCATCAATGCACATGAGCTCTTGACCTTCAAAGAGATGCGTGACTAGAATGAAAAATAATTGACGCCGGGTGAAGCCTGAGCGTCGATCCGGTGCGAGACAAGGTCGTCAGCACTGACAGGCTGTGTAGCCCGCAAGACTCCTGAACGGAGTTGGCGGGTTTTTTTGTTTTCGGCTGTTCCCGACAGGGCCGTTGGCAGCCGTTGGTTCAGTTTACAGCTATTCCCGACGCTCATTGGTCAGCGCGTGCGAACGCGTGCGCGGCATTGCTTTGGCCAAAGTCGGATACCTGTTTCGGCGTCATGCGTGCCGGATCGTCAGTCAAGCGTTCGTTCGTCTGAAAAGGGATGTCTGTAGTAATAGTAAATAACAAGAAAATAAAACCAAATTCTTATCGCGTGTGTTCCGCAACTATTTCGGAGAAGTGAATGGTATGATTTGGAGTTAAGCTTTCTAAATATCAGGAGGAGCGAAAAAATACTGAATAAGTTTTGATTATTACATCGTTCTAATACACGTTCTGCACGGCCGCGAATGGGGCGGCTTCCTAAAAATAAATCGCACATAGATGCGAACAGGAGGAACAATGAAGAACCAAGATCGACGTACGTTTCTTAAAGCATCGGGTCTTGCGGCTGTCGGACTGGCAGCTCCGGCGATCCTGCGTCTCGGGGGCAAGGCCTGGGCGGCAAATGAGATTCCCGTCGGCATCATGTATTCGCTGACGGGCACCACGGCGATCGTCGAGAAATCGATGAACCAATGCGCCCAGATGGCGATTGCCGAAATCAACGCCAAGGGTGGCGTTCTTGGCCGCCAGCTGCGTGCCATCATCGAAGACCCGGCATCCGAGCCGCGCATATACAGCGAAAAGGCGCGCAAGCTCACGATCGAAGACCAGGTTCCCGTGATCTTCGGCTGCTACACCACAGCCAGCCGCAAGGCTGTCCTGCCGGTCGTGGAGCGGCGCAAGGGCCTGCTGGTCTGGCCGACCTGGTACGAGGGCGAGGAGTGCTCCAAAAACGTGCTCTACGCCGGCTCGGCAGTGCCCAACCAGCAGCTGGAAAATTCCCTGCCGTGGCTGAAAAAGAGCCTCGGCAAGAACAAGGTCTTCATCGTTGGCTCCGACTATGCCTTTCCCCGCGGGATGGCAAAGACCTCGAAGACGATCTGCCAAAGGATCGGCATGGAGGTTGTCGGCGACGAATACCTCCCGCTCGGGCATACCGAATGGGCGTCCATGGTCTCGAAGATCGGTTCGAGCGGCGCAGACGTCATCTTCTCCAACGTCGTGGGCGACTCCATCGTTGCCTTCTACCGGGAGCTGCGCAACCAGGGCTACGACTTCGACAAGCTGCCTTTGTGTTCTTCGACGACAACCGAAGTCGAGATCAAGGCGATGGGTCCTGAATACGCGCTGGGAAGCTATGTTTCGCTGCCCTATTTCCAGACCGTCGACACACCGCAGAACAAGGTTTTCGTCGAGGCATTCAAGGCCTACGCCGGAGCCGACGCTGTAACCCACGCGGCGATGGAGGCGGTGTATATCGGCGTCAACATGTGGGCAATGGCGGCAGAAAAGGCCGGTGATCTCGCGCCGGAGGCCATTGTTGCCAGTGTTGGCGGCCTGTCCTTCGACGCGCCGCAGGGCAAGGTCACGGTCGATCCCGACAACCTGCACAGCTACCTGACGCCGCGCATCGGCAAGACCCGTGCGGACGGCCTGCTCGACGTAGTCGATCAGTATGCCGAGCCGCTTGTGCCGCTGCCGTACTCGAGTGTCGGCGAGACGGCCGAGAAGCGGGTCTGCGCGACAAGCGGGGCGACCCTCTAGTCCTCGATCAGCCAGCTTTGCCGGCGCGGATGCTCGCGCCGGCACGATCCCTCGACAGACGCGGATGAAAGCGGCATGGAAACATTTGTCATCGGCCTGAGTATCGCATCGATACTTTTCATGGTCGCCCTTGGCCTGGCGATAATCTACGGCACCATGAACGTCATCAACCTGGCCCATGGCGAGATGGTGATGATCGGGGCCTACACCACGGTCCTGGCGACCAAGCACCTTGGCTTCAACATCTATCTCTGCCTGCCGCTGGCGTTCCTGGTGACAGCGACCTTCGGGCTGATCATCGAGCGAACAGTCGTTCGCAGGCTCTACGGGCGGCTGCTCGACACCTTGCTGGCAACCTGGGGCATTGCGCTCATACTGCAGCAACTCATCCGAATTCACTTTGGGCTCGGGCTCTTCGGCATCGAGATCGATGGCCTCGGCTCGGACCTTCAGAACGTCCCTGTTCCAGCCGAACTGCAGCAGGCCATACGTGTCTTCGGCGCCAACATACCGGTCTACCGAGCCTTCGTGTTCGTGGCCGCCCTGGCGTTGGGCGCTATCAGTTGGCTGCTGATCTTCAGGACGCGATTTGGCAGCCAGCTTCGGGCCGTTTCGGTTGCCAGGAATACTGCGGCGGCCTGCGGTATCAACGACAAGCGCGTCAATATGCTGGCGTTCGCCTATGGCTCCGGACTTGCGGGCATTGCGGGCGTGCTGGTGTCGGGTTTCAAGACCGTGTCACCCGACATGGGAACGCCTTATGTCGTCGATGCCTTTCTCGTTGTCGTCGCCGGCGGCGTTGGCCATCTGCTCGGCACCTTCGCCTCGGCAGGCATTCTCGGCGAAGTCCAGAGCTTCGTCGCCACCTGGGCAAACGACGTCTACGGGCGAACGGTCCTGTTCACCGTCGTGATCCTCATTCTCCTCTTCAAGCCTCAGGGCCTCTTCGTCACCAAGAGCCGCTGAGCTTGGCTGCAACATGGACGAGCGCATGACATACCGCACCGCTTCCATAATCGCATACATAGTGTTCTTCGCCGTTGTGCTTGCGCTTCCGCTCGTGCTCAACAGCTTCTGGACCAACCGTGTCGCGACTTACCTTGTCTATTCGATCTGTGCGATCGGCATCAGCATGTCGTGGGGCTATGCCGGCATCCTGAGCCTCGGCCAGGGACTTTTTTTCGGCATGGGCGCTTACATGCTGGCGATGTCGCTGACCCTGGCCGTACCGGAAAACAATCCGGTACCGCAACTCATGCTTCTCAACATGGAGCCGGATGCTGTCCGCGATCTATGTTGCGTCACCACCGGATCGTTCCTGTGGATTCCATTTCGATCCATCACGGTCGGCATGATTGCTGCGATCGTCGTGCCGTGCGTACTGGCTGCCGCGATCGGCTATGTCATGTTCAAGCGACGGACGACCGGCGTCTATGTCAGCATCATCACGCTGGCCTTCGCCTTGATCGGCCAGTTGCTGATCATCAACAACCAGCCGCTCACCGGCGGCTTCAACGGCCTCGCCAACCTTGCGCTGCTGGAAATTGGCGGCTTTGAATTCGACCCCTACGGCCCAAGCGCGTACTACACCGTCGCGCTCACGCTCCTCGCGGTGATCCTCCTGGCCCGCTACATGCTGTCGGGGCGGATAGGCCAGGTCCTCAAGGCCATTCGCGAGGACGAAGCGCGCGCCCGCTACCTCGGCTACGACGTCGAGAATTACAAGCTCTTCATCTTCTGCGTTTCGGCCGGTGTCGCCGGCCTGGCGGGAATGCTGTTCACCCTGACCTCCGAATTCGCCACGCCGTCGCTGATGGCGACGTCATTGAGCATCTCGATGGTGATCTGGGCTGCGACAGGTGGCCGTGCATCCCTGCTCGGCGCCTGTATCGGCGCTCTGATCGTCAATTTCGTCGGCTCCCTTGCCAGCGAAAGCGCCACCTTCCAGCCGGTCTGGCCGATCATTTTGGGTCTGCTTTTTGTCTTCGTCGTTCTGTTCATGCCGAACGGGATTGCCGGGATATTCAAGGCTTTGGTCGAACGCTCCGGCAAGGCCGAGCGCTTTGCCGAGGCCGAACTGTCCGCAAGGGAGGCATGATTGATGAATGCCCTTCACAGGCCATCTCGAACTGCGGCACTGGCATCAGCTGCCCCCATCCTGCGGACGCAGAATCTGACGGTGAGGTTCGACGAATTTCCCGCCGTTCGCGACGTCGATCTGTCGATCGCCGATGGCGAACTCAGGGTGATCATCGGCGCCAATGGTGCCGGGAAGTCGACCTTGCTCGACCTCCTTTGCGGCAAGACGCTGCCGTCCGAGGGCGAGATCTGGCTGCATGACCGCAACATCACCGGCATCGGCGAGGCTGCCATTGCAAGGAGCGGCGTCGGCCGCAAGTTCCAGACGCCAACGGTTTTCAAGGACATGACCGTGCTGGAAAACCTGCAGGTTGCCAGCAACCGCAGGGTCCGTGTTTTCCAGAACCTGTTCGAACGGGTGAAGCCCAGGCCAAGCGACAGGGAGGTCGCCGTCGCAGAAAGGACCGGGTTGCTCGGTTCGATGAAGCGCAAGGCATCGGAACTGTCGCACGGTCAACTGCAATGGCTCGAACTGGCAATGGTCCTGAGCCAGGACCCCAAGATCATTCTCCTCGACGAGCCCGCCGCAGGGATGACCTCGGCCGAAACCGACAAGACGGCCGAGTTGCTGCTCGACCTTGCGGGCCAACACACGGTGCTGGTGATCGAACACGACATGGCATTCGTCCGCCGCATCTGCCGGACCATTACCGTGATGCACCAGGGATCAGTACTTGCCGAGGGAACCGCGGAGGAGATCGAACGCAACCCCGCGGTCATCGAGGCCTATCTTGGATCGGCGACGCTCAGCCATGCTTAAATTCAAAGACCTCAACGTGTTCTACGGAACCAGCCACATCATCCACGATCTCAATCTTGAAATCCGCAAGGGCGAGGTTTTCTGCATCATGGGGCGCAACGGTGTGGGCAAGACGACCCTGTTGCGCAGCCTGCTCGGCATCACCGTGCAGACCAAGGGCGCGATCGAATTCGAAGGTACCGAGATCAGCCGGGACCTTACCTATGAACGTGCGCGGCGCGGCATCGGTTATGTGCCCCAGGGGCGTGAAATCGTGCCAGGGCTCAGCGTGCTCGACAATATCCTGCTTGGCTGCAACGCGCGGGCGGATCGCCAGATGTCGGTCCCTCCCTTGGTCTGGACCCTGTTTCCCTTCTTGAAAGATCATCTGAACCGACGTGGCACCAACCTTTCCGGCGGCCAGCAGCAGCAACTGGCGATTGCCCGGGCACTCGCCACGGATCCAAGCATTCTTGTCCTTGATGAACCGACTGAGGGCATCCAGCCAAACATAGTCGAGCATATCGAAAAAGCGATCATGTCGCTCAACCGGGATCATGGGCTGACCATCATCCTCGTCGAGCAGAAGATACGCTTTGCGCGTACCGCTGCGCATCGATTTGCCATCCTCGAAAAGGGACAAATCGCGGCAGCCGGCGAAACTGCCGACCTCAGCAACGAGCTGATCCACAAGCATATGAGCCTGTAGAGCCGAAGTGGCTTTGGTGGTCGGGATATCCGATGGCACCGACGAGTGGTCTAGCGCAGAAAGGATTTTGAGATGCTGCGAGTTGAAAGCGTTGTAGGCAGCCGAAGCGATCCGGGCTTGCACGAGGCCATCCACCATCTCGAACATCACCATGCGGTCGAGTTCGTGACGGTTGCGGCCGGCGATCTCGACCGGCGGCGGCTGATGGCGCGGACGGACAAGGGCGAGGAGGTGGCGATCACCTTGCCGCGCGACCAGAAGCTGCACGATGGTGCCGTGCTTGTGCTCGACGACCATCGCGCGGTGATAGTCAGGGCCGGCGAGCAGCGCTGGCTGAGGATCACGCCGCACTCGGCCAGCGATGCGCTGGAACTCGGCTATCACGCCGGCAATCTCCACTGGCGGGTGCGTTTCGACGGTGAGGATCTTCTGGTGGCGCAGGACGGGCCCGCCTCGGCCTATGCCGCGCGCATCGAGCCGTTGATTTCCGGCGGTCGGGTCAAGCTGAGCGAGGAGGCCGAATGAGCCTTTCCGCAACGAACCTGCTCGTCGCCCTGCAGCATGCCGACGGGCAATTCCCATCAGGCGGCTTTGCCTTTTCGCAAGGGCTCGAGGCATCGTCATCGCTGGCCGACCGGTTGGGCGTGTTCGAATTCGCCGATTTCGTCGACACCCAGATCCGCCACCGCTGGGCCGATGCGGACCGTGTCGCGCTGGTGCGGGCGTATCGGCTTGCCGGCGATCTCGACGCGCTTGCCGAACTGGACCGCGAGGTCGAGGCCTCGACCTTCGTGGAGGGGCTGCGGTCGGGCTCGCGCCGCAACGGCACGGCCCTCCTGACCACCCATGGGCGCCTGGGAACCAAGGGGGCGACTGCCTATCGCGGAATGGTCCGTTATGGCAGCGCCTGCGGCCACCTCGCCGTCGTCCAGGGCCTTGTGTGGCAGGCGCTTGGCCTCGACGAGGCGACGGCCGTTGCGATCGGCGGCTACCAGATGGTCGCCTCGCTGGCGACGGCTGCGGTGCGGCTCGGCCTGATCGGGGCCATCGACGCGCAGGCTTCGATGGCCCGGGCACTACCCGCGATCGAAGCCGCGGCCTGCAGGCCGGTCGCGGATGGCGAGGCGCTGCGTTCGTTCACGCCGCTTTGCGAGATCGCAGTCGCCATGCACGGCACGTCCGGCCAGCGCCTGTTTTCCAATTGATGAGGAGCGCACGCCATGTTGCTTACCCCGACCGAACTTGAACGCCTGACCATCTACACGGCGGCCGAACTTGCGCGCAAACGCCGGGCCAAAGGCTTGTCGCTCA
This sequence comes from Aminobacter sp. MET-1, assembly GCF_026521175.1. Classification (NCBI taxonomy): domain Bacteria; kingdom Pseudomonadati; phylum Pseudomonadota; class Alphaproteobacteria; order Hyphomicrobiales; family Phyllobacteriaceae; genus Aminobacter; species Aminobacter sp. MET-1. The sequence continues at coordinate 154,406 of NZ_JAMSHL010000014.1, forward strand.
ACTACCCCGAAGCCGTCGCGATCATCTCCGACGAGATTCTCGAAGGCGCCAGGGAAGGGCGCTCGGTCGCCGAGATGATGTCGTTCGGCTCCGCCATCTTGACCCAGGCCGACGTCATGCCAGGGGTGGCGGCGATGTTGCCGATGTTGCAGATCGAGGCGACGTTCCGCGACGGCACCAAGCTGGTCACCGTGCATGAGCCGCTGCGGCCGGCAGCCGGTGCCGTTGCCGACGATCTCGAACCCGGCGCGATCATCACCGAAGACGGCGAGATCGAGCTGAATGCCGGCCGCCGCAAGCTGACGCTGAAGGTGGTCAACACCGGCGACCGTCCGGTGCAGATCGGCAGCCACTACCACTTCTTCGAGGTCAACAAGGCGCTCGACTTCGACCGCGCGGCTGCCTTCGGCATGCGGCTCGACATTGCCGCGGGCACGGCGGTGCGTTTCGAGCCGGGGCAGGAGAAGGACGTGCCGCTCACCACTTTCGGCGGGCAGCAACAGCTCTCCGGCCTCAACGGGCTGTCGAACGGCTCGGCCGACGATGCGGCGGTCAAGGCCGCTGCCCTTGATAACGCCCGCGCCCGCGGCTTCCGCGGCGCCTGAGGGGAGGAACGACCATGGCAACACTGTCACGCCGCGACTATGCGGCAATGTATGGCCCGACCACCGGCGACGGCTTTCGCCTCGGCGACACCTCGCTCGTCGCCGTCGTCGAGAAGGATTTCGCCGTCTATGGCGACGAATGCCTGCATGGCGGCGGCAAGACCTTGCGCGACGGAGCCGGCCTTGCCGCCGGCGTCACCAGTGCCGAGGGCGCGCTCGACTTCCTGTTGTGCAATGTCACCGTGATCGATGCCGTGGTCGGCATCGTCAAGGGCGATCTCGGGATCAGGGACGGCAAGATCGTCGGCATCGGCAAGGCCGGCAATCCGGCGATCATGGACGGTGTCGATCCGCGCCTGATCGTCTCCGCGGCAACCACGGTGCGCGACTGCGAGGGCCTGATCGCCACCGCCGGCGCGCTCGACGTGCATGTCCATTTCGACAGCGCGCAATTGTGCGAGCATGCCATTGCCTCGGGCATCACCACCATGCTCGGCGGTTCGCTCGGGCCGATCACCGTCGGCATCGATTGCGGCGGCCCGTTCAATGTCGGCAAGATGCTTCAGGCGGCGGAAGAATGGCCGATCAATTTCGGCTTTCTCGGCCGCGGCAATTCGCACAAGCCGGCCTCGCTGGTCGAGCAGATCGAGACCGGTTGCCTTGGCCTCAAGCTGCACGAGGACTGGGGCACCATGCCGGCCTCGATCGACACCTGCCTGACGGTGGCCGACCAGCTCGATTTCCCGGTCCAGATCCATACCGACACGCTGAACGAATCCGGCTTCCTCGAGGACACGCTCGCCGCCATCAACGGTCGCACCATCCACATGTACCACACCGAAGGTGCCGGCGGCGGCCACGCCCCGGACATCATCAGCGTCGCCGGCGTGCCGTGGTGCCTGCCGTCCTCGACCAACCCGACCAATCCCTACACCGTCAACACCTTCGACGAACACCTCGACATGACGATGGTCTGCCATCACCTCAACCCGGCCATTCCCGAGGATGTCGCCTTTGCCGAAAGCCGCATCCGCGCCCAGACCATCGCCGCCGAGGATATCCTGCACGATATCGGCGCGATCTCAATGCTCGGCTCCGACAGCCAGGGCATGGGCCGCATCAACGAGGTGATCTGCCGCACCTGGCAACTCGCCGACAAGATGAAGAAGCAGCGCGGCCGCCTGCCAGAGGAGGCGACGCGCTTCGGCGACAACGAACGCATCAAGCGCTACGTCGCCAAATACACCATCAATGCAGCCCGCACCTTCGGCATCGCCGCGCATGTCGGTTCGCTCGAAGACGGCAAGATGGCCGACATCGTGATCTGGCGGCCGGCTTTCTTCGGCATCAAGCCAGAGCTCGTCATCAAGGGCGGCTTCATCGCCTGGGGTGCCATGGGCGACAGCGCCGCGTCGCTGATGACCTGCGAGCCGCTGTTGCTGCGCCCGCAATGGGGCGCCTTCGGACGCGCCAAGCAGGCGCTCTCGGCCTGCTTCGTAAATCCGCTCGCCATCGACCGGGGCCTTGCCGCGACGCTCGATCTGAAGAAGGCGCTGCTGCCCTCGCGCGGCAATCGCGGCCTCACGAAGAAGGACATGCTGCACAACGATGCCTGCCCCAACATCCGCGTCGATCCGCAGACCTTCGATGTCTTTGTCGATGGCGAATTGGCCACCTGCGAGCCGGCGCATGAGCTGCCGCTGACCCAACGCTACATGCTGAGGTGATATCATGGACGTCAGGACTTCTTCCTTTGCACCGTCGGCCTCGCGCGTCGGGGCTGCCCGCATCGGCATCGGCGGACCCGTCGGTTCCGGCAAGACGGCACTGATCGAACGGCTGATCCCGGCCTTTGCCGAGCGCGGCGTGTCGCTGGCGATCGTCACCAACGATCTGGTGACGGCCGAGGATGCCGAACGCATTCGGCGCTCCGGCCTGATCGATCCGGCGCGTGTCGCAGCCGTCGAGGCGGGCGCCTGTCCGCACACCGTCATCCGCGAGGATCCGACGCTCAACATCGCCGCCGCCGACGATCTGGAAGTGCTGTTTCCCGATGTCGAGCTGATCCTCATCGAGAGCGGCGGCGACAATCTCGCCTCGACCTTCTCGCTCGATCTTGTCGACTGGTGGATGTTCGTCATCGACGTTGCCGGCGGCGACGACATTCCGCGCAAGAAGGGCCCCGGCGTCCTCAAATGCGACCTGCTGGTGGTCAACAAGACCGATCTCGCCCCCCATGTCGGCGTCGATCTCGCGTCGATGGCAGCGCAAGCCGCCACCGCGCGGGCTGGCCGGCCGATGGCGCTCACCAATTGCCGCAGCAATGACGGGGTCGACGCGATTGCCGACCGCATCGTCTCGGACGTGTTGTTCAGATGACGAGCCATTGGCCCCAACCGCGTACCGCTCACGTCCTGGTACAGCCGCGCCAGGCCGAGGCACGCTGTGGCCGTTTCGAGCTCGCCTTCTCCCGTCATGGGCCGCGCACCCATCTGGGCCGCCAGTTCGTGTGCTACCCGTTCCACATGACACGGCCGTTCGCGCTCGATAGGGCCATTCCGTCGCTGCTGACGGTCTATCAGCAATCCTCCTCGGGGGGCCTCTATCGCGACGACAGGCTGACGAGCCGCTACGAGCTCGGCGCCGGTGCGGCAGCCCATGTCACCACCCAGGCGGCAACCGTGGTGCATGATTGCCACGGCCAGCCGGCGCACCAGGAGACCGAGATTGTCCTGGAAGAGCACGCGTTCCTGGCCTTGACGCCCGATCCGCTGGTGCTGTTTCCCGGCGCATCCAGTTCAAGCACAGTGCGGGCCAGGCTCGCACCCGGCGCCGTACTGCTACTGTCCGATGCCTTTACCTGCCACGATCCGGAGGGGCGCTTGCGTTGCTTCGACCGGCTTGGCTCCGATGTCTCGATCCGCGACGCCGCGGGCCGGCTGCTCGTGCGGGACAATCTCGAAGTCAGCGGCGCGCATCTCGCAGGGCCGGCTTCGCCCATCGGCGGCTGGAAGGTCGTGTCCAACTTCATGCTGCTGGGCGATCCCACCCGGCTTCCGACGGCCGAAGCGCTTGTGGCGCTGAACGACATGGCCTCGGCGATCTTAGGGGTGAGCACACTTGCCAATGGGGCGGGCTTTGGCCTGCGCTGCCTGGCGGCCGATGCGATCGCCGCCCGCAGCATGGGCGAAAGCCTTTTCGAGCTCGCCGTGGCCGCGGCCTTCGGCATCCGGCCCGTGCCACGACGCAAATGACAATCGCACTCACATCGCAACCGTGAAGGAAAGCCGATCATGAACAGCAAGTCTCTCGCCAGGTCCGCCGCGCTGGCCGCCTTCGCCCTGGCGCCCAGCCTCGCCAACGCCCATACCGGCCTCGGCCATGTCGAGGGCTTTACCCATGGCTTTGTCCATCCGCTGGGCGGGCTCGACCACGTCCTTGCCATGGTCATGGTCGGCCTGTTTGCGTCGCAACTGGCCGGCCGGGCCCGCTGGCTGGTGCCGGCGAGTTTCGTATCGGTGATGGTGCTGGGCGGCGCACTTGGCCTGGCCGGCATTGCCGTGCCTTTCGTCGAGCTCGGCATCGGCCTGTCCATCGTCGTTCTCGGCGGCGTTGTCGCCTTCAACCTGCGCGCCGGAGTGGCGGCCGCCATGGCGCTGGTCGGCTTCTTTGCGGTCTTCCACGGCTATGCCCACGGCGCCGAGATGCCGGAGAGCGTCAGCGGCCTGGCCTATGGCCTGGGCTTTGTGCTGGCGACCGCGATGCTGCATGCGGCGGGCCTTGGCTTCGGCTTGCTGCTCGATGGCAGGAGCGGGGCGAGGGGGGCGCTTTTTGTTCGTTCGCTCGGCGCAGTGGCAGCCGTCGCCGGTGTCGGCGTGGTGACCGGTCTCGTCTGAGACCGATGAAGCCATCTGCTGCTCCGCGAGCGCAGCAGCATGCATATGCCCAACAGCATGAGGTGCCTGGATGAGTACTTCAGCCCCTTTACATCAGACCCGCTCCGTGGGGTTCCTTCGGGGCGGGGCTGTCGCCGGCAGGAAAGTCGTGTCGGTTCCGCTGCAGCAGGACCCGCACGCCGTTCGCGCGCCTGGGGAGAACGGGCTGCAGGCGGCGATCGGCCGGGAGGTGCGGGCCTGTCGCAAACGCCATGGCATGACGGCCAGCGAGCTTGCGGGCGCCGCAAACATCTCGGTCGGCATGATGTCGAAGATCGAGAACGGCGTCATCTCGGCGTCGCTGACCACATTGCAGGCGCTGTCCCAGGCGCTCGGCGTGCCGATGACCGCGCTGCTCAGGAGCTTCGAGGAAGAGCGCAGCGCGGTGTTCGTCAAGGCGGGCGCAGGCGTCGGGGTCGAGCGGCGCGGCACCCGGGCGGGCCATCAATACAACCTCCTCGGCTATATCGGATCCGGTTCCAGCACGGTGTCGGTCGAGCCCTACCTCATCACCCTGGCCAGCGACACCGACACCTTCCCGCTGTTCCAGCACCCGGGGATGGAGTTTCTCTACCTGCTCGAAGGCGAGATCACCTACCGGCACGGCACGAACCTCTACCATATGACCCCCGGCGACAGCCTGTTCTTCGAAGCCGACACCCCGCACGGCCCGGAGCGACTGGCCCGGCTGCCGATCCGCTTCCTGTCGATCATCGCCTACCCGCAGGGCGGAGAGGATTGACGAGGGATGCCTGGCGCCAAGGTGGCGGCCATCCGTTCAGCGGCATTGCCAGCGAGGACTCTTAGGTCCTGGGACAGTGCGCGCATCTGGATGTCTCCTATCCTGATCACCGCGCCGGAATGCGGAATTGGCAAGAAAAATTCTGAAACTAGGTAACAAAATCATATAGTTATTTAAATAGCTCAAGGGCGCGAAGAGCCAGAATTAGGCCGCATTCTGATGGCCGAGATCGTGTTGGATGGCCATCGGAACGCTGTCCGTGGCCGAGCCAGGCGATAGGCATCATCCGGGCCGAGAGGGCTCCCCGGAATTCTTGCCTATCTTAGATTGTCTTCGCCAGAAATCCATGAATGGTCTCAATGGCTTGCGAATGCAGTGGCTGGGGCGCCAGGATTCGAACCTGGGAATGTCGGTACCAAAAACCGATGCCTTACCGCTTGGCGACGCCCCAA
>NZ_JAMSHL010000147.1:0-251 GCF_026521175.1 Aminobacter sp. MET-1
TATTAATGGTCAGGAAGCCCAGCACCAGGTGAGCACGGCGAAGAAAATGTCCGTTGGTCAGATCCTGCGTAACCGTCAGTTCTGGGGTATCGCGCTGCCGCGTTTCCTGGCAGAACCGGCCTGGGGTACTTTTAACGCGTGGATCCCGCTGTTCATGTTTAAAGTTTACGGCTTTAACCTGAAAGAGATCGCGATGTTCGCCTGGATGCCGATGCTGTTTGCTGACCTCGGTTGTATCCTCGGTGGTTACC
>NZ_JAMSHL010000148.1:0-251 GCF_026521175.1 Aminobacter sp. MET-1
GCTGTAGATCGCGCGTTCGACCTCGCCGGACTTGCCCGCGTCGACGAGGGCGCGGGTGGAATGCATGCCGTCGAGGATCAATCCGGTGCGCGAGTCACGCAGGGTGCGGTCCATCCAGTCCGACATCTCCTGGGCCCGCCAGAGCCGACCGGTGCGGGCGAGCATGATCGCGGCCGGACCGTTGGCAGGCGCGTTGTAGAAGTCGGATTTCTTGCGCCACGGGATGCCGCCGCCTTCGGCCGGAGCCCAGG
>NZ_JAMSHL010000149.1:0-251 GCF_026521175.1 Aminobacter sp. MET-1
TTTAGCAGCAATGCAAAGCTGCGATCAACGGGCAGGAAACATTGCCATGGTGCGCGTTGCACTCTCTCACTAGCGTCGACAGGGCCTCTTCCATCCGCGTGAGGTCCGCCATGCGTACGCGCACATCGGCCAGCCGGTGAGCAGCCAGTTCGGCCGCCTCGCTGCAATGGGTGCCGTCCTCCAGTTTCAGGAGCTGGCCGACTTCATCCAGGCTGAATCCCAGGCGCTGGGCTGACTTCACGAACTTCACC
>NZ_JAMSHL010000150.1:0-251 GCF_026521175.1 Aminobacter sp. MET-1
GTTCCATGTAGTGGGTCAGTGTCGACAGGAAGTCATCGATGGCTGGCGGGTTCTCGGCCAGGCTGATGAAGATGTAGCCGCCGGCGGTCTTCACGTTCACGGGTTTGAGGCCGTACTGCTTCATGTCGAAGTCAGCGCCCATCTCGGTGCCGGCGAACAGCAGACGTCCGTCCAGCTCGTAGGTCCATTGGTGGTAATGGCACACGAGTTTGGCGACCTTGCCCTTGTCGCTGGTGCACAAGCGCGAACCC
>NZ_JAMSHL010000151.1:0-250 GCF_026521175.1 Aminobacter sp. MET-1
GTTGATCGCCTTGACCCCCATGAAGATGGCGAAGGCCACGATGACGAAGTCGAGTACGGTCTGAATGAACTTGCCATAGGCCAGCACCACCGCCGGCACGTCGCCTTCGGCGGCCTTCAACGTTATCGCCAGGTCGGAGAAGTCGACTCCGCCGATCAGCAGTCCGATCGGCGGCATGATCACATCGCCCACGAAGGACGAGACGATCTTGCCGAAGGCCGCGCCGATGATGATACCGACAGCCATATCC
>NZ_JAMSHL010000152.1:0-249 GCF_026521175.1 Aminobacter sp. MET-1
GTCCAGCGTGGTGTGGTCCAGCACCATGTGGTGGCTGGGCAGCTGCAGCAGCCAGCGGCCTTGCTGCGGGTCGTGGGCTGCGATCGCGTGAATCATCGGAGCCTGTTGCACGTCGATGCGGTAGTGAGCAGGGCTGACTCGAGCTTCCAGGCGTTCGACGATGCTCGAGGCGCTGGCCTGGTTTTCTTCCAGCCATTGCAGCTTCAGCTCAGCCTGCCGCTGCACCACCTGCACCGGCTCCTTCAACCC
>NZ_JAMSHL010000153.1:0-249 GCF_026521175.1 Aminobacter sp. MET-1
GTGCTGACCCTGCTCAGCGCCTGTGATTCCTCTGAACCGCCTGCCACGGTCACCCCAGCCGCCCCCGCTGCGCAACAAGCGCAGGCGCCGAAGCCGACGATCGATCGCGAAGCCTTGGCCAAGCGTCATGCCGGCCGCGAGCTGGAGGTGGTGGACGTCTCCGAAGTGCAGCTCGATGGCGCCAGCGCGCTGTCGGTGACCTTCTCCATGCCGCTGGACCCCGACCAACCGTTCGCCGAACGCCTGCAC
>NZ_JAMSHL010000154.1:0-249 GCF_026521175.1 Aminobacter sp. MET-1
GTCCGACACCATCGATCTACGCCGCTGGGTGGACGGCCGGACCATCGAATTCGGACAGCTGTCGATTCTGACCCGGCAGGTGTTCCATCCGCCGGAGTCGTACGGCATGCGGGTCACCACCGGTGGCGGAAAGACATTCGCGTACAGCGGCGACACCGGTATGTGCCAGGCGGTGCAGGATCTGGCTCAGGGTGCCGATGTCTTTCTCTGCGAGGCGTCGTGGACCGACAGCCCGGATCGGCCCGAGGG
>NZ_JAMSHL010000155.1:0-249 GCF_026521175.1 Aminobacter sp. MET-1
GGATTACCTCAGGCAGCACGACAAGCTGCAGGGCAAGGTGGTGCTGGTGGGCTTCGGCGATGCCAAGAGCGACCCCGAGCGCGCCGAACTGCTGTCCAAGCTGCGGGCCATGGCCGTGCGTCGCGAACTGGCCAGGCAGGGCGTGCTGTTTCGCGAGGTCACCGGCCTCGGCGGCGAGCTGCCGGTGGCGGCCAACAACGAAGAACACGGGCGCATCCGCAATCGCCGGGTCGAGGTCTGGGTCTACTG
>NZ_JAMSHL010000156.1:0-247 GCF_026521175.1 Aminobacter sp. MET-1
GCTCGGCCAGCTTGGCCTTGAACGCATCGATCGCCGCACCATCGACGCCGTTGGCCACCAGAATGGCGATCTTGAGCGACTTGATATTGCCCGGTACGTGATTCATCAGGCTCAACGCCGGCGAAATCTGCGGGGTTGGCGTCTTCGGCGTCACGGTCGGCGCGCTAGGGACCGGCAGGCCGAGGTTCTCGGCAACGCGGCGGGCCAGCTCCAGGTCGATGTTGGCGAGGATCTCGTTGACCTGGCG
>NZ_JAMSHL010000015.1:0-159381 GCF_026521175.1 Aminobacter sp. MET-1
GCGTCATTTCGTCGGCAGCGTCAGATGTGTATAAGAGACAGGGCCGAAGGCAACAACGGGCCCGAGGCGCATGCCTATTCGCGGCCGCCCGAGGTCGAGGGCGAGGCGACGAACCGCGCCATCATGATCGCCGACATGGTGGGCAGCCCGCTCTATGTCGTTCACACCTCCTGCGAGCAGGCGCATGAGGCGATCCGCCGGGCCCGGCAGAAGGGCATGCGCGTCTATGGCGAGCCGCTGATCCAGCACCTGGTGCTCGACGAGACCGAATATTTCAATAAGGATTGGGATCACGCCGCACGCCGGGTGATGAGCCCGCCCTTCCGCAACAAGCTGCACCAGGATTCCCTGTGGGCCGGCCTGCAGGCGGGCTCGCTGCAGGTGGTGGCGACCGACCATTGCTCGTTCACGACCGCGCAGAAGCGCACCGGCGTCGGCAATTTCACCAAGATCCCCAACGGCACCGGCGGCCTCGAAGATCGCATGCCGGTTCTGTGGACCAAGGGCGTCAACACCGGCCGCCTGACGATGAACGAGTTCGTCGCGGTGACCTCGACCAACATCGCCAAGATCCTCAACATGTATCCGAAGAAAGGCGCCATCGTCGAAGGCGCAGATGCCGACATCATTGTCTGGGATCCCAAGCGTAAGAAGACGATCGCGGCCAAGACCCAGCAATCGGTCATCGATTACAACGTCTTCGAGGGCATCGAGGTGACGGGCCTGCCGCGCTTCGTCTTCACCCGTGGCGAACTGGCGATCCAGGAGCACGAGGTCAAGGCCAATCCCGGCCATGGCGAGTTCGTCGCCCGCGAGCCGCATGCCGCCGTCAACCGGGCGCTGTCGCAGTGGAAAGAGATCACTGCGCCGCGCAAGGTCGAACGCACAGGCATCCCGGCGACGGGCGTGTGATCAGGATGCGGCGGCTGGTCGAGACGGCCGCCGACGCATCGTTGCTGGCCCCGTCCGGAACGGCGGGGTGCAGTCCATGAATTCGCGCTGGCGATTTTCAGGTACCGTGAAGGGATGGCGGCCGCGCAGCGCGGCAGCAGGACGCGCCGGGCATTGTGTGCTGGCGACAGGAAAAACATCCCGATCAAGTGGACGCTTCCCTCATCTTCGGAGAGGATGGCACTATGTGGGGTAAAGTCGGGCAATGCTCATGACAGTCAATCAAGCCACGGCGACAAGCGTCGAACAGAACGCCGTCGTCGAAGCCAGAAAACTGGGGCTGACCTTTCAGACCAATGACGGCCCGGTGAGGGCGCTTTCGAATGTCGACCTGACCATCAACAAGGGCGAGTTCGTCTCGTTTATCGGCCCCTCTGGCTGTGGCAAGACGACCTTCCTGCGTGTCATCGCCGATCTCGAAAAGCCGACCGAGGGCACCATCTCGATCAACGGCATGTCGCCCGAGCAGGCGCGCGAGGCGCGGGCCTATGGCTATGTCTTCCAGGCGGCGGCACTGCTGCCGTGGCGGACCATCGAGCGCAATGTGGGGCTGCCGCTCGAGATCATCGGCCTGCCCAAGACCGAGCAGCAGGAGCGCATCAAGCGCACCATGGACCTCGTCAATCTCTCGGGCTTCGAGAAGAAGTATCCCTGGCAGCTGTCCGGCGGCATGCAGCAGCGCGCCTCGATCGCGCGCGCGCTCGCTTTCGACGCCGACCTTTTGCTGATGGACGAGCCGTTCGGCGCGCTCGACGAGATCGTGCGCGACCATCTCAACGAGCAGCTTTTGCAGCTGTGGCGGCGGACCAACAAGACGATCTGCTTCGTCACCCACTCGATCCCGGAGGCGGTGTATCTGTCGACGCGCATCGTGGTGATGTCGCCGCGTCCAGGCCGTGTCACCGACGTGATCGAATCGACGCTGCCGCGCGAGCGGCCGCTCGACATCCGCGAGACGCCGGAGTTCCTGGCGATAGCGGCGCGTGTGCGCGATGGCCTCAGGGCCGGCCATTCCTACGAGGATTGAGCCGCATGGACCGGATCAGGGACAAGATCATCCCGGTGCTGACAATCCTCGCCGCTCTCGTAGCCGTGTGGTATGTCGCAGCCGTGCTGATGAACACGCCGTTCCAGCGCGACCTCGACCGGCGCGCCGGCGAGACGCCCACGACGATGGAGTTCATCGGCAAGACGCTGTCGCAGCCCAAGCCGACTCTGCCCGCACCGCACCAGGTGGCGCAGAACTTCTTCGAAAACACCTTCCTCAGGAAGGTCACCAGCAACCGCAGTCTCGTCTACCATGCGTGGGTAACGCTGTCGTCGACGCTGCTGGGCTTCGCCTTCGGCACCGCGCTCGGCATCCTGATCGCCGTCGGCATCGTTCATGTGCTGGCGCTCGACCGCAGCCTGATGCCGTGGATCATCGCCTCGCAGACCATCCCGATCCTTGCTGTGGCGCCGATGATCATCGTGGTGCTGGCGGCGATCGGCATCACCGGGCTGATCCCCAAGGCGCTGATCTCGACCTATCTGTCATTCTTCCCCGTGGCCGTCGGCATGGTGAAGGGCCTGCGATCGCCCGAGGTCATGCATCTGGACCTGATGCACACTTACAATGCGAGTGCCTCGCAGACCTTCTGGAAGCTGCGCGTGCCGGCGTCGGTGCCGTTCCTGTTTGCCTCGATGAAGGTGGCAGTGGCGGCGAGCCTCGTCGGCGCCATCGTCGGCGAATTGCCGACGGGTGCAGTGGCCGGCATCGGCGCCAAGCTGCTCGCCGGCGCCTATTACAGCCAGACCATCGACATCTGGTCGGCGCTGGTCGCAGGTTCGGTGGTGGCGGCGATGCTGGTGGTGCTTGTCGGCATGGTCGGCAAGCTGGTCGAACGTTCCATGGGCGGGAGGCCGGCATGATGCATTCCAAACCGTCCTGGCAGGTCGGGCTGGCCCTCCTGCTGTGCGCCATCGCCATGGCGACGATGCCGATACTGGCGAGCGAAGCGGCAGCACCGATGTCGAGCGGTACGACATCGCTCGTCATCGGCTTGATTGCCTTGCTCGGCGTGGCCTCCTTCGCCATGGTTTCCGGCATGGCCAGCGCAGCCCTGCTTTTCATCGGAGCGCATGGGGCCGCCTGGCTGCTGATTGCGGGCATAGCGGGCAACGAAGGCATGGCGCGTTTGCCATATTTCCTGCTGCTCGCCGCCGCATGGCTGCTCGCCTGGCGCTGCGTCACCGTCCTGTCGGCGCTCAAGCCGCAGTCGCGGCACGCAAAAACCTTCCTCAGGCTGCTGATCCCGGCGATCTTCGGCGCCTGGATCCTGATCATCTGGGAGGCGGTGACGCGCGGCGCGGGCATTCCGTTCATCCTGCTGCCGCCGCCAAGCTCGGTCGCGGCACGCATCGCAAGCTCGCTGCCCATCCTGGCGGCCGACGTGCGGCAGACGATCTTCAAGGCAGTGCTGTTCGGCTACATCGTCGGCTGCGGCGCCGGCTTCGTGGTCGCTATCCTCGCCGACCGGGTGGCGTTCCTGCGCCGGGGCCTGCTGCCGATCGGCAACATGGTGTCGGCGCTGCCGATCATCGGCGTGGCGCCGATCATGGTGATGTGGTTCGGCTTCGACTGGCAGTCGAAGGCGGCCGTGGTCATCATCATGACCTTCTTCCCGATGCTGGTGAACACCGTCGCCGGCCTCGCCGCCTCCGGTCACATGGAGCGCGACCTGATGCGCACCTACGCGTCGAGCTACTGGCAGACGCTGTTCAAGCTCAGGTTGCCGGCGGCTGCACCCTTCATCTTCAACGCGCTGAAGATCAACTCGACGCTGGCGCTGATCGGCGCCATCGTGGCCGAATTCTTCGGCACGCCTGTCGTCGGCATGGGCTTCCGCATCTCGACGGAGATCGGACGCATGAATGTCGACATGGTCTGGGCGGAGATCGCTGTTGCGGCTCTGGCCGGTTCCGTCTTCTATGGCGTGGTCGCACTCGCGGAGAGGGCCACCACATTCTGGCATCCGTCCGTCCGTGGTGGACGGGCGTGACCTGAGCTCCTGGGCGGGGCCGCGGTCCAACTACAGAGGGAAAAGAAGAAATGAGAGGACTTGTAGTTTCGTTGATGGCCGGGGCGATGTCGCTTGCCGCGGCGCAGGCGATGGCAGCCGACAAGGTGACGCTGCAGCTGAAATGGGTGACACAGTCGCAGTTCGGCGGCTACTACGTCGCCAAGGACAAGGGTTTCTACAAGGAGGAAGGCCTCGACGTCGACATCAAGCCGGGTGGCCCCGACATCGCACCTGAGCAGGTTATCGCCGGCGGCGGCGCCGACGTCATCGTCGACTGGATGGGCGGCGCGCTGGCTGCCCGCGACAAGGGCGTGATGCTGGTCAACATCGCCCAGCCCTACAAGAAGGCCGGCATGGAGCTGGTCTGCCCGAAGGACGGGCCGATCAAGTCCGAAGCCGACTTCAAGGGCCACACGCTGGGCGTCTGGTTCTTCGGCAACGAATATCCGTTCTATGCCTGGATGAACAAGCTCGGCATTCCGACCGAAGGCGGCAAGGACGGCGTGACCGTGCTGAAGCAGAGCTTCGACGTGCAGCCGCTGATCCAGAAGCAGGCCGACTGCATCTCGGTCATGACCTACAACGAGTACTGGCAGCTGATCGACGCCGGCTACAAGCCGGAAGACCTGACGGTCTTCAACTATACGGCGATGGGCGTCGACCTGCTCGAGGATGGCCTCTACGTGATGGAGGACAAGCTCAAGGATCCGGCCTTCGAAGACAAGATGGTGCGTTTCGTGCGCGCCTCGATGAAGGGCTGGAAATACGCCGTCGACAATCCTGACGAGGCCGCCGGCATCGTCGTCGAAAATGGCGGCCAGGACGAGAACCACCAGAAGCGCATGATGGGCGAGGTGGCCAAGCTGATCGACAATGCCGACGGCAAGCTGATCGAGGCGGCCTACGACCGCACCGCCAAGGCGCTGCTCGACCAGAAGATCATCACCAAGGAGCCTTCGGGCGCCTGGACGGCTGCGATCACCGACAAGGCGATCAAGTAACTGGCCGATCAAGCAGCCTTTGCTGCGTGACAATTTGAAAGGGGCGGGCAACCGCCCCTTTTTCTTTGCGCATCACACGGTGGCTGGAGCGCCGCCGGCATGCCCGGCGGCGGCAGCGCGCTGCCCGCCGATGGCGCCTACGACCATGATGCCTTGCGCCTCGAGATGGCCGCGCGCGGCGCATGGGCCAATATCAAGCCGAATGCCCGGTAGCAAACGCCGCCGCCGTCTGGCGCCTTCCCCTATTGCTACCGGAGCCTCGTCGAGCGCTTCTTCAGCAAACTTACGTACTTCCGTGTCGTCGTCACCGGCCTCCAAAGCACTGCGAAAGCTACCTTGCTCTCGTCAGGCTGGCTTCAGCCGAAATCTGGATGCGCTTTACGTACCGGTGAGCTAGAAAGGCCCCTCGAACGCTCGGAGAGACGTTCAGGCAGGAGCCAGACCATGATCAAGATGAGCGTCTACTATCCGGCCAATGGCGGCTCGAAGTTCGATCACGACTACTACCGCACCCGCCATATGCCACTGATCCAGGAACGGCTCGGCGATGCCTGCCTGCGCTACGAGATCGACAAGGGCCTTGCGGGTCGCGAACCTGGAAGCGCGCCGGAGTTCGTCGCGGCGTGCCATGTCTACTCGCCGAATCTGGCGACATTCCAGGAGGCGTTGGGTCCTCACCGCGCGGAGATCGCAGCGGACGTCGCCAACTATACGGACATCGCCCCCATCGTGCAGATCAGCGAAGTCGTTGAAGGGTAGGGTTTCGGCGCGTCAGGCGTTGCGTTGAACGTTCCGGCATGGGCGGGGCGGGCGACCGACGCTTTTTGTCGGATTGAAGATCTTTTGTGGAATTGAAAAAAGCGGCGACCCTCAAGGCTTGCCCCTGTCGGCTCAGCCGATCTGGCGCTTCAACCGATCTGCAAGGTTCCATGCGTTCGACCGCAATGTGTCGAGGCGCTTGTTCTCAGCCTCAAGCGGCTGTCCGCTCTTGTGAAGTACAAGATCGTCCAGCGATCCCATGCCGCCAAAGAGATCGAGAAACTGCGTCAGGCCATATGCATCCGAACGGGCCACCGTGTCCGCTGCCTGGCTGACCCTGCCTGACCAGAAATCTTCGCCATTCTGTTCGAGCAGGCTCTCCAACTTGCGCATTGCCTCGAGGAGAGCCTGAACATCCGGGGCCATGCCCGCGGCCTTACCTGGCCAGGGTGTAGAAGGTCAGCGCGCGGGGCTCGCCCTTGGAGTAGTTCATGCCCTCGATGCTGCCGATTTCCTTGAGCGCGTCCGCGCCACCGGGGACGGCGGCAAGGAAGTGCTGGCTCTCGGCGGCTCCGACCACGGCAATGCCGCAGGCGGGATCGGCTGTCAGTGCTGCGGCGGCGCCGGCGCCGTCGGTCAGCAAGGTCTGCGTTCCCGCGAGGAAGACGAGGCTGGGCTCGCCATATCCGGCTGAGATCAGCCTGGAGGTCGGGCACGGCTTCAGCTTTTCGAAGCGCTGGGCGATCTCGGGGCTGAGCCACACCGGCTTGAGCGGCGGCAGCACCTTGGTGGTGAGCACGCCGAAGGCCGCGGCTGCGGCCGCGGCGGCGAAGGCTATGCGCTTGACCGGATCCATGTCGTCGGGCGCGCCGATGCCGTAGCGGGCGGCAATGAGGACCAGCAGGGCGGCCAGCAGTCCCCACCAGGAGACATAGCCGAGGAAATAGGGCGTGATGCCGAAGGCGATGGCGGCGAGGCCGATGCTGATGCCGAACATGCCGAAGGCGCAAACCTTGCGCAGCCACTGCTGCCAGCGGGCAAGCTCGACGGTGGCGGCGGACGCGTCGGTGAGCGTCCATGCCATCAGCAGGATCATCGCCGGATAGGCCGGCAGGGCATAATGCGGCAGCTTGGTCGGGATCGCCTCGATGGCGATCCAGTAGGGCAGGTACCAGGCAAGGCAGAACAGCAGCCGCGGGTCCTCACGGAAACGGCGCAGCGCCTTGAGCCCGCCTTCGAGCGCCACCAGCGCGAAGGGCCACATGAACACCGAATAGGTGAGGAAATAATAGCCGGGCGGGAAACCATGCGATTCCTGGCCGGAGCCGACCTTCGAGAGCAGATCCTTGCCGACGGATTCCTGCCAGAACTCTGAGCCGGTCTTGATCGTGATCAGCACCAGCCAGGGGGCCGCGACCAGCAAGGTCAGCAACAGGCCCGTGAAGGGGCGCAGCTTGCGCAGCCAGCCGCGATCGCGGTCGAAGATGACAAGCGCTGCGATGGTGAGCAGGCTGAGGAAGGGGATGACCGGACCCTTGATGAGCAGCGCCAGCCCCTGGGCGAACCAGAACAGCCAGTTGGCGCGGCCCTGGGGCCTGCCGGCCTTGTGGCCGAGATAGATGGCGGCAAGCGATCCCTGGGCCAGAAGCGCTGTGGCGAGCAGGGTAGCATCGGTCTTGGCGATGCGTGCCTCGAAACCGAGCATCAGGATGCCCATGAGGCCGAGGCCGGCGATGAGGCCGGCTGATGGACCGAACATGCGGCTGCCAATGACGGTCAGCGCCAGCACCGAGAAGGTGGCCGCCAGGACCGAGATCAGCCGGTAGACCCAGATCGGCGCTTCGCTGCCCTGGCCGCTGACGAGGACGGCGGCCGACTGCAGCCAGTAGATGCCGGCGGGCTTCTTGTAGCGCGGCACGTCCTGGAAGCGGATGTCGACATAGTCGCCGGTCTCGACCATCTGCTTGGTCGCCTGGACGAAGCGCGACTCGTCGCGGTCGGTCGGCGGAAGCGTCGAAATGCCGGGAATGAAGGCGAACAGGCAGAGTGCCGCCAGCATCAGATAAGTGAGCGGGGCCAAGGCCTTGCGCGGTGTTTCCGAGAGATTGATTCCGGCAGCCGACATCAGCTGATCACTCGGTCTCGGACATGGCGGCGCGGCGCTCGTTGGCGATGAGCCAGAGATTGCGGATGTAGATGAAGAGGCCGAGGCCCTGGCCGGCGATGAACACCGGATCCTGGCGCTGGATGGCATAGATCAGCAGCAGGGCGCCGCCGCCGAGCGAGAAGAACCAGAAGGCGACAGGCACGACCGAGCGCTTGGCGCGCTCCGAAGCCAGCCATTGCACGACGAAGCGCATGGTGAACATGCCCTGGGCGACGAAACCGAGCAGAATCCAGCCATCGAACTGCGCGATGAAGACGTCGTGCAACCAGGTGCCGAGTTCAGAAATGAGGTTCATTGGCCCATCTCCTGGACTGAAGGCACGACCTTGCGGCGGCGGCGCAGCCACCAGACGCCGGTGAGGTCGAGGATGCCGCGCAGGCCGCGGTCGAGAATGCCGTAGTTGGACTTGCCGTGGATGCGCGAGCGGTCGACGACGTCGACATGGACCACGCCGCGGCCTTCGCGGATCACGAGTGCCGGCAAATAGCGGTGCCAGCCGTCGAAATAGGGCAGCTGGCGGAAGAGATTGGTGTGCACCGCCTTGAGGCCGCAGCCGGAATCGCGGGTACCGTCGCGCAGGATGCGCTCGCGCAGGCCGTTGGCGAAGCGCGACGACATCTGCTTGAGCTTGGTGTCGGTGCGCTTGAGGCGCTGGCCGGCGGCAATGCCGATGGCCGGGCCGGCGGCGACAAGCGCGTCGGCGAGTTTCGGCAGGTAGGCGGGATCGTTCTGGCCGTCGCCGTCCATGGTGACGACGATGTCGCCCCTGGCGGCAAAGACGCCCGAGCGGACCGCGGCGCTCTGGCCGGCCGAGCGGTCGTGCCTGACGTGGCGGAGGCGGCCGGCACTGCGCGCGAGCTCGGCCAGCACATCGGCGGTGCGGTCGGTGGAACCGTCGTCGACGACGATCACCTCATAGTCGCGCCCGGCCATGGCGGCGTGAACCTCGCCGACCAGGATCGGCAGGTTCTCAGCCTCGTTCTTGCACGGAATGACGATTGAAATCATCAGCTTGCCTGGGGAGAGTTGCGTCTACATTGCGAAATGCGCGGCCTCAATAGCATCAAAGCCGCGCATTTGCCACGACGCTTGCACTTTCCCTCGGGGCAAGCCTTGCCTTGTCCCTGGGCAAGCCTCAGCTTGTCCCCGTGCAAGGCTCAGCGCTTGTCCCTGATGTCGCTTAGCGTGCGCATCGGCGTGATCGCCTCCGGGTCGAGCTTGATCTCGATGATCGCAGGCTTGCCGCTGGCGCGGGCCCGCTCGAAGGCGGCGGCGAATTCGTCGGTCTCGTTCACCGTCTCGCCATGGCCGCCATAGGCGCGGGCGAGTGCTGCGAAATCCGGGTTCTTGAGATCGGTCGCCTCGACGCGGCCCGGATACTCACGCTCCTGGTGCATGCGGATGGTGCCGTAGATGCCGTTGTTGACGACGATCACGATGATCGGCAGGCCATATTGCACGGCGGTGGCGAACTCCTGGCCGTTCATCATGAAGCAGCCGTCGCCGGCGAAGGCCACGACGACGCGATCCGGGAACAGGGCCTTGGCGGCGACCGCGGCCGGCGTGCCGTAGCCCATCGAACCCGACGTCGGCGCGCCCTGCGTGGCGTAGCGGCGGAAGCGGTGGAAGCGGTGTACCCAGGTGGCGTAGTTGCCAGCGCCATTGGTGAGGATCGCATCCTCGGGCAGCACCTTTTCCAGCCAGTTCATGACCGGGCCCATCTGGACCGGGCCCGGGCCGGTCAGCGGCGGCGTCGACCATTCGAGATAGGCCGCGTGCAGCGCCTTGGTGTTTTCGGCCCATGCCGGCTTTGCGGCCGGCTTGCGCTTGGCAAAGGCCTCGACGAAGGCAGCCGGCGACGCGTTGATGGCAATCGTCGGACGGTAGACGCGGCCAAGCTCATCGGCGTCGGCATGGATATGCACGAGCTTCTGGTCCGGGTAGGGGCTCTTGATCAGCGTGTAATCCGACGACGGCATTTCGCCGAAGCGGCCACCGACCAGAAGCACCACGTCGGCATCCTTGATCGCCTTGGCGATTTTCGGGTTGACGCCGATGCCGACGTCGCCGGCGTAGTTGTCGTGCAGGTGGTCGAACAGCATCTGGCGGCGGAACGAAACGCCGACCGGCAGCGACCAGGCTTCCGAAATCTTCTTCATGCTTTCGACCGCCTCGGCGCTCCAGCGCGTGCCGCCAAGGATGACGAAGGGGTTTTTGGCGCCGTTGAGCAGGGCCTCGAGCTTTGCCAGCTCCTCGTCGCCGGGACGGGTCTCGACCTGCACGGCCGGCAGGGCGGCGGGGGCCTCGACGACGCTGGTCAGCATGTCCTCAGGCAGCGAGACGACGACGGGGCCGGGACGGCCTGACGTGGCGACGGAGAAGGCGCGGGTCAGCAATTCGGGAATGCGGGCGGCGTCGTCGATCTCGACCACCCATTTGGCGATGTCGCCGAAGAAGCGGCGATAGTTGACCTCCTGGAAGGCCTCGCGCTCCTTGGCGTGGCTCGCCACCTGGCCGATGAACAGGATCATCGGGATCGAGTCCTGCATGGCGATGTGCACGCCGGCCGACGCGTTGGTGGCGCCGGGTCCGCGGGTGACGAAGCAGATGCCGGGCTTGCCGGTGAGACGGCCGTGGCAGTCCGCCATCATGGCAGCGCCACCCTCCTGACGGCAGACGATGCTGCGGATCTTGGAATCATGCAGCGCGTCGAGCACGGCCAGGTAGGATTCGCCCGGCACGCAATACATGCGGTCGACGCCATTGGCTTCGAGTGCGTCGACGATCAGTTGTCCGCCGGTCTTCATTTTTCGTTCTTCTCCAGTTCGGCAAGGATTTCCGCGGTGTGTTCCCCGAGCCGCGGTGATGGTTTCTGATAGGCGAGAGGCGTTTGCGACATGACCATGGGCGCGCGCACCGAAGGCAGGGCGTTGCCGTGGCCGTCGTCGAGATCCATGCGCATGCCGCGAGCAATGGCCTGCGGGTCGGCGAAGGCCTGGCCGATAGTGTTGATCGGGCTGGCCGGCACGCCGGCCTTTTCCAGCAAGGCAAGCAGCGCCTCACGCTCGAAGCCGGCGAGGGCCGCGACCATCTTTTCGCGCAATGCGACGCGGTTGGCGACGCGGGCCGAGTTGGTGGCAAACAGCGGGTCGGCGGCGATGTTTTCGAGGCCGACGATGGCGCAGAATTTCTGGAACTGGCCGTCATTGCCGACGGCGAGGATGAAATGCCCGTCCTTGACCGGCAGCACTTCGTAGGGCGCGATGTTGGGGTGGGCATTGCCCATCTGCACCGGAGAATTGCCCGACACCAGGTAGTTGAGGTTCTGGTTGGCGAGCACCGACATCTGGGTGTCGAACAGCGCCATGTCGACATGCTGGCCTTCGCCGGTTGCCTCGGCGTGGCGAAGGGCGGCCTGGATGGCAATGACCGAATAGAGGCCGGTGAAGATGTCGGTGACGGCGACGCCGACCTTCTGCGGCTCGCCGCCGGCGGGGCCAGTGATCGACATCAGGCCCGACATGCCCTGGACGATGAAATCGTAGCCCGCGCGGGCGGCATAGGGCCCATCCTGGCCAAAGCCGGTGATCGAGCAATAGACCAGCTTTGGGTTGATCTTCTTCAGGCTCTCATAATCGAGGCCGTATTTCTTGAGGCCGCCGAGCTTGAAGTTCTCGATCAGCACGTCGGCATCGGCGACCAGCCTGCGGACGATCTCGGAGCCTTCTGAGGTCGAGAAGTCGAGCGCGATCGAGCGCTTGCCGCGATTGCAGGAGTGGTAATAGGCGGCCGAGAGGTTCTCGCCGTCATGGCCGGTGACGAAGGGCGGCCCCCATTTGCGGGTGTCGTCGCCGCCGTCGGGATTTTCCACCTTGATGACATCGGCGCCGAGATCGGCGAGCAGCTGACCTGCCCAGGGGCCGGCGAGGATGCGGGCGAGTTCGATGACACGGACGCCACGAAGGGGCGGATTGCTCATGAGGCACCAGAAACCATTGCAGTCGCGCCACGCTCTATCAGGAGTCCCCGGTCGCCGCCACCACGATGCTATGGACCAGTTGTCGTCGTCCGTTTGAAGGATAGAGCATCGAGCCAGCGGGCCAGATCGGCCATGATCATGTCCCGGTTCACCTCGTTGAGGCTTTCGTGGCGGGTCTCGGCATAAATCCTTGAAACGAGATTCGAGAAGCCCATCCGGCGCATGCGTGCGGCAAGGGCCTCTACCGCCTTGCCGCCATCGGTGGCCGGGTCGCGCTGGCCGCCGGCGAGATTGAAGGGCAGGTCCTTGCGGACGCCGGCGAAGTTGCGGTCGTCGGCGCCTGCAAAGACCAGTTCGAAGACATCGATCCACATCGACACCGACGCGTCCCAGCCGCAGAGCGGATCGGCGACATAGGCGTCGACTTCGGCCGGGTCGCGCGACAGCCAGTCGAAGTCGGTGCGGCGGTCGGCGATCTTTTTTGCCCAGTCGCCGAAGGTGAGCTTCGGCAGGATGCGGGAAGGCACGTCCGAGCCCAGCCGGAAACGTTCGAAGGCAAGGATCGCCTGGGCGACTCGTCCAAGGATGCCGGCGGAGAAGTTGGCGTTCCAGATGGCGGCGGCAGCGATGCGGTCTGAATGGCGGAGCACGAAGTTGAGCGCGATCAGCCCGCCCATGGAATGGCCGAAGATGATGACGGGCAGGCCGGGATGGTCGGCGGCGATGCGGTCGTGGACGGCGAGAACGTCTCCCAGGACCTTGTCGACGCCATCCTTGCCGGCGAAGCGGCCGGTGGGGGCATCGGGTGCACGGGTCGAGCCATGGCCGCGATGGTCGTGGGCGTAGACATGGTAGCCATGGCCGGCGAGGAAATCGGCGAAGCGGGCATAACGCGCCGCATGCTCGGCCAGTCCATGGTTGATCTGGATGGCGGCGCGGGCCGGAACAGGGCTATGGCGGATATACAGATTGAGCTCGGCGCCGGTGGGCGAAGCGAGCGGGGTCACGATGTCGAAAGGCATTTTTTCTCCCCCTCAGGCAGGGACTGTTGGGGGACGCGGGTGCGGCCGTCAAGGCCGAGCGGGAGGCGCTTCACAGCAACTATGTCAGGAGGTGTCGGCGCCGGCCTTGTAGGCCAGGAGACAGCCCATATATTCCGCTAACCTTCCAGGGGCCGCTTGCCCCCGACACCTTTCCATTTCGCTGAAGTGATCGCCATGCAGCCGATTATCTCCGTTTCCAATCTGTCGAAGACCTATGCTTCAGGGTTTTCGGCGCTGAAGAACATCAATCTCGACATCCGGCGCGGCGAAATCTTCGCCCTGCTCGGACCCAATGGCGCCGGCAAGACGACGCTGATCAGCATCATCTGCGGCATCGTCAATCCATCCGAGGGGCGGGTGCTGGCCGACGGCCACGACATCATCAAGGACTATCGCGCGGCGCGCTCGCGCATTGGGCTTGTGCCGCAGGAACTGACCACCGACGCCTTCGAGACAGTGTGGGCGACCGTCAGCTTCAGCCGCGGCCTGTTCGGCAAGCCGGCCAATCCCGCCCATATCGAGAAGATCCTGAAGGACCTCTCTTTGTGGGAGAAGAAGGACAACAAGATCATGACGCTGTCGGGCGGCATGAAGCGTCGCGTGATGATCGCCAAGGCGCTGTCGCACGAACCGCAGATCCTGTTCCTCGACGAGCCGACCGCAGGCGTCGACGTCGAGCTTCGCCGCGATATGTGGGAGGTGGTGCGCCTGCTGCGCGAGACCGGCGTCACCATCATCCTGACCACCCACTATATCGAGGAAGCCGAGCAGATGGCCGACCGTGTCGGCGTGATCTCCAAGGGCGAGATCGTGCTGGTGGAGGAGAAGGCCGAGTTGATGCGCAAGCTCGGGCGCAAGCAGCTGACGCTGCAGTTGCAGGCACAGCTCGAAGCGTTGCCGGAGGCGCTGTCCAGCCACGGGCTGGAGCTGGCCGATGGTGGCCACGAGCTTGTCTATACCTATGACACACAGGGCGAGCGCACCGGGATCACGGCGCTGCTCAAGGATCTCAACGACGCCGGTATCCGCTTCAAGGACCTGCAGACCAAGCAGAGTTCGCTCGAAGAGATCTTCGTCAATCTGGTGAGGGAACGGCGATGAATTTTCACGCGATCCGCGCAATCTATCTGTTCGAGATGGCCCGCACCTGGCGCACGCTGCTGCAGAGCATCGTTTCGCCGGTCATCTCGACGTCGCTCTATTTCGTCGTCTTCGGCGCTGCCATCGGCTCGCGCATCAGCGAGATCAACGGCATCAGCTACGGCGCCTTCATCGTGCCGGGACTGATCATGCTGTCGCTCTTGACGCAGAGCATCTCGAACGCCTCGTTCGGCATCTATTTCCCGAAATTCGTCGGCACGATCTACGAATTGCTGTCGGCGCCGGTGTCCTACATCGAGATCGTCATCTCCTATGTCGGGGCGGCGGCGTCGAAATCGATCCTGCTCGGCCTCATCATCCTGGCGACCGCCTCCCTGTTCGTGCCGCTGCACATCGAACATCCACTGGCGATGATCCTGTTTCTGGTGCTGACTGCCGTCACCTTCAGCCTGTTTGGCTTCATCATCGGCATCTGGGCCGGCAATTTCGAACAGCTGCAGCTGGTGCCGCTGCTGATCGTGACGCCGCTGACCTTCCTGGGCGGCAGCTTCTACTCCATCGACATGCTGCCGCCGTTCTGGCGCACGGTGTCGCTGTTCAATCCGGTGGTCTATCTGGTGAGCGGCTTCCGCTGGAGCTTCTTCGGCGTGTCCGACGTCAATGTCGGCATCAGCCTGGGCATGACGCTGGTGTTCCTCGCCGCATGCCTGGTCACCGTCTGGTGGATCTTCAGGACCGGCTGGCGGATCAAGGCCTAGCACCCTGACCGGCCTGGCCTCCGGTCAGGCCGATTTCAGCACCGCGAGCGGCAGTTTCTGCATCGGCTTCCTGATGCGGAAATCGGCGGCACGGGCAGGGCGGCCGATGTGGAAGCCCTGCACCTGGTCGATGCCGAACTCTCGCATCAGTTCCATCTGCTCTTCGGTCTCGACGCCTTCCACCAGGATCTTGTGGCCGCGGTTGCGCACCAGGCCGATGATGTCCTGAAGCATGGCCCGGCCACGCGGGTCGGTGCAGTCGTGGAGGAACGAGCGGTCGATCTTGACCGTGTCGAAATCGATCAGGCGCAGCCATGACAGGCCGGCGAAGCCGGTGCCGAAGTCGTCGAGCCAGATCCTGATGCCGAGCAGCTTCAGGTCGCTGATGCAGCGGAGGATGTCCGAGTGCATCTCCATTTCGAGGCCTTCGGTGATCTCGAAGGCCAGCCTGCGGCCGTCGACGCCGGTTTCCCCAAGGATGGCGGCAATCGAGGTGGCAAAACCCGGCGTCTTGAGCTGCATGGGCGAAACGTTGACGCTGACGACGTCGACATGGCCGCCGGCGAGAAGCTCCTGGCAGGCGGTGTGCACGGCCCAGCGACCGAGCTCGATGATGGCACCCGTGCGCTCGGCCACCGGAATGAACAGGCTGGGCGGCACGGAGGTGCCGTCGAGCATCCTCAGGCGCATCAGCGTCTCGACGGCTTCGACACGGCCGGTGACGACATTCTGGATGGGCTGGTAGACCAGCGAGACGAGTTTCTGCTCGATGGCGATCTTCAACAGGGCAGCGATGTTTTCGCTCTCGTCGCTGCTCTGGGGGTCGTTCGGATCGAACAGCCAGGCGCAATTGCGGCCACTGGCCTTGGCCAGGTAGAGCGCGCGGTCGGCCTCGTGGATGATCTTTTCGAGCTTGGCGCCGGTCTGGTTGCGGGTGAAGGCGGCGCCGACGCTGACGGTGACGATGGACATGCCGTCGCGCCGGTAGTTGTGCTTGAGCGCCAGGTCCTCGACCGTGCTGCGGATGATTTCGGCAAGCTCGGCCACCTGCTCGCGGTCCGACAGGCGGGCGAGCGCGATGAATTCCTCGCCGCCGTAGCGGCCGATCGAGCCGTTAAACTGCGCGATGGTCGTGCCGAGCGCGTCGGCGATCAGGGTCAGGCAGCGGTCGCCTTCCTGATGGCCGTAGGAATCGTTGTACTTCTTGAAGAAGTCGACATCGATGAGGATGGCGGCAAAACCGGCGCCGAAACGCTGCCAGTCGTTCCAGTAGTCCCTCAGGCGCTCGTCGACGGCGCGGCGGTTCTCCAGCCCGGTCAGCGGATCGGTCCGCGACAGCCGCAGCAGCGCATGGCCGCGCTCGGTCGCCTCCTTCTGCTGGGTCTTGGCCTCAAGCGCGTTCAGGAAGACGTTGTAGCGCTCGCGGTTCAGCTTCCAGTTCACGAAGGAGGTGAAGGCGAAGCAGGAGATGTAGAAGGTGCCGAAGGCCAGTTGGTAGGGCGCGTTTTCGGGAATGAGATAGAGGGCGACGAAGAAGATGCAGAGGATGATGCCCGACGAAATCACCGAAAGCCGGAAGTGGAAGCTGAAGAACAGGTTCGCTCCCATCATGAAGATGGCGCCGAAGATCATGTAGTATGACATGGTCTGGGCGAGATCGGTCATGACGGCGGGCAACAGCCAGCCGGCATAGCCTGTAATCAGGGCGGTGGCGCAGGTGAGGTCGAGCCATTTGGTGTCGACCTCTCTGCGGATCTGGACTTCCAGAAGCAGCAGGACGCTGACGCCGATCGCGAACCGCGCGATGATCGTATAGGCGGCGACGTCGGGGATCAGCAGGACGTCGGTAACGGAAAACAGCAGGTAGGTGATAACAGCGATCCACAGGCCCTGGCGCGTGTCCTTGCGGCGCGCGGCGGCCCCGGCCTGGCGGTACATGGCGCGCAACTCGGCATCCGACAGCTGGCGCGGCCCCTCGATGCCGGCGTCTGCCAGGTCTGCCAAAGTATGTGGCGTGCCTTGATCCATCGTCTCCTTTTCCGCGCTCAATGGGCCGTCCAGACGCATCTGTTGCGACGATGGACGTAGTTGCTCACCACTGACACGCAGCATTCCCCCAGTCCAAGAATACAACAATAACGTGCGGCTCTTACGGAATGCTACGCGCCGTCCACGAATTTTTAGTAAAATTGAATGAATGTTCCTAGGGGTGGCTGAAAGAAATATAAGCCGCCCCTCATAAAAGTTTTGGCTGCCACGAGATGAGAATTTTTGCCACTGGATAATGTCTCAAATCTCGATCATAAAATTAACGTCTCGTTAAGACTTGGGGTATCGCGTGAAACGTGTTGCATTTGACGGCGCTAGTCTCATCACTCCCGCGGCAATCGAAGCAGAGCTCGCTTCGACTTCAAAGAAATTCAAAGGTGAGAGCCTTCCAGTCGCCAAGGCGCATCTGGGGTTGCTTCTGAGCCTTGCCCAGCAGAGGTTTGAAAAAGGCAACGCTCCGGCCCGAATCATCCACGAACTGGCAGGGCAGTTGCACCAGGCGCGCGAGCGCTTTCCCGTCGATGTCTGGCAGGCGCTGATCCCGATCGCGCAGGAACATCCCGTCGCCGAATACTTCCTGCAGGACCCGTTCACCCGCTGGTCGTTCGAGAAGCCGCGCGGCTATTCCGGCGACGCCCAACTGCTCGACTTCATCTATGGCCACAAGAGCGTCGATGCCGACGTGACGGGTTCGACGGAACTCGGGCGGGCGCTCTACGACTATACCAAGGATGCGTCGTCGTCGGTCGCGGTGCGCGAACGCCGCGACCTGCTGACCAAATATGTCGACGAGATCGCTGCGGCGCACGGCGCCGACACCGAGATCCTGACGGTTGCCGCCGGGCACCTGCGCGAGGCGGACCGTTCCACGGCGCTCAGGGAAGGGCGCATCAAGCGCTGGGTGGCGCTCGACCAGGACCCGATGAGCGTCGGCTCGATCACGCGCGATTTCACCGGCACCTGCGTCGAGACTGTCGATGGTTCGGTGCGCGGTATCCTGACCGATGCCTACAAGCTCGGCCATTTCGACTTTGCCTATTCGGCCGGCCTATACGACTACCTGTCGGAAAAGGTGGCGGTGAAGCTGACGCGCAAATGCCTGAAGATGCTGAAGCCGAACGGCACGCTGCTGTTTGCCAATTTCGCCCAGGACATCGTCGTCGACGGCTACATGGAGACCTTCATGAACTGGGCGCTGCTGCTGCGCTCGGAGGCCGACATGTGGAGCATCATCAACCACAGCGTCGATCGCAACGCGGTCGATGCCAGCGTGTTCTTCGGCGCCAATCGCAACATCGTCTACGGCGTCATCAAGAAGCGCGGTTAGCCTGGCCGGCGGCAACCCCTGCCGGCCTACTCGGCCCATTCCTTGTCGGCGGTAAAGGCGATGGTCAGCCAGCGGTCGGGGCCTTCGTCGCCGATGGCGTCGCCGATCTCGTCGCGCAGCCTGTCCCAGTCCTCGATTGCTTTCGGCGGCAGGCCTGGCGGCACGATGAAATAAAGCTCGACCTGTAAGAGGCGCCCGATCCTGGCGACATAGGCCCGATAGGCGAGAAAGCCGTGCCGTGCGACGGTCGCCCGCGCGACCTCGTCGACATGGGCCTTGAGGTCGCCGGGCGTGATCAGCAAGATATCGGCGAAGGCCTGGCGCACGGTGCCCAACGGCATCGGGATGATGACCAGGCAGACCAGCGCCAGCACGGCGGGGTCGACATAAGGCGCGATCCACGCAAGCTTGGTGCCTTCGACAAGCCAGCCGCCGATGAAGGCGACAAGCAGTGCTGCAGTGATGCCGCCCGACATCATCCAGGCGGTTGCATCGAGCGCGACGAAGTCGGACTGGATGGTGCGGTTGGCGCGGCGGCCGACATAAGCCATGATCAGGCAGGTGGCGAGGGTGACGACTGCATAGACGATGGCGTAGTCGAATTCGAGCTGGTGTCCGCCCGACAGCAGGCTGCTGATGGCGTTGATCAACGCGTAGACCGAAACGCTCATCAGGACGATGCCGTTCATGCCGAGCACGATCGGCTCCAGATGCCAGAAGCCGACCGAAAAGCGCTTGCGCAGCCGGCCTTTGCCGCTTTCGGTGGCGTAGCTGGTGATGAGGCGCGCGACCACCAGAGCCAGGATGGTCATCGAGGCATCGGCAAGCGAGTAGGCGCCGTCGAAGGCGATCGAGAACGATCCGGTGAGGACGCCGAAGACGATGCCGAACAGGGCAACGACAAAGGTGACGGCGATCGAGAGCTTCAGGACTTGCGCTTCGGTAAGCATGGGTCTCCTTGGCGACTGCTTGAGGTCTGAGGGTGGCGCGCGTGCCACCGAAATGTCCAGTGGCAGAGGGGCGGGCGCATGCCATGGCCCAGGCCACCGCCTGGGATTGTCCGGATCTTCTATCTCATTTCGGAAAATTCCGACATATATTGACGCGTCGGAATTTTCCGACATATTGTCGCAGTCATGACCGCTGACATCTTCGCCGCCATCGCCAATCCCGTCCGCCGCCGCATTCTCGAGCTGCTGCTCGAGCGCCCGCGCGCGGCGGGCGAGATCTCGGCCGAGTTCCAGCTCCATCGCCCGGCGGTGTCTGAACATCTCCAGGTGCTGCGGCTCAGCAGGCTGGTCAGGGAAGAGCAGATCGGGCGTACTAGGCAATACAGCCTCAACCCGGAGGCATTGATGGAAGCAAGCGCCTGGATGCGCCCATTCGAACGCTACTGGCAGGAGCGCGTGGCCGCGCTGCGTGCCGTTCTGGAGGAAGACGATGACCAAGATGGCGACAATCGTTCTTGACGAATTCATCGACCAGCCGCCCGTGCGCGTATGGGCGGCGCTGACGCGACCCGAACTGATCGCCAGATGGTGGGCGCCGGGCAATGTCTCGGCCGAGCCCGGCCACCGCTTCACGCTTGACATGGGCAAATGGGGACAGCAGCCCTGCGAGGTGGTTGCCTCCGATCCAGAACGGATGATCAGCTACACCTTCTCGAAATGGATGACGATCACCTGGCGCATCCAGGCCGAAGGCGAGGGCACCAGGCTGACGCTTGAACATTCGGGCTTCGACCTCGACACGCCGCTGGGCCGGCAGGCATATGACGGCATGGGCGCGGGCTGGCCGGCGATCCTCAAGCGGATCTCGGGCGCGCTGCAGGCGCAGGCGGTATAGGGACGGCGTCGGTCAGTTGTCGCCGGTGGTATGGTTGGGCATCGAGCGATCGTGACGTCTGGCAAACTCGATACATTCGTTCAACTTGTCGCGGACGCGTGTCGCGGTCACCAGGTCGAAATTGATGTGGTTTGTCGGTGAACCCTCCGAGCCGGCATAACCATCCGGTATCATGGCGAGCGACACGTAGATCTGCGTGCTGTCGAGCGATTTCTTGACGCGCCACTCGAAGAACGAGCCGGAGTTGATGCCATGCTCTCTGGGAGTTGCATGGATTACGTCGCCAAACAGGACGTTCAAGGATGTAGACCGCGAGAAAAACTTCCTGAACACAGGCCACATTTGTCCTCTGCCTCCCAAGCCCAGCCATCTGTCGCATGCGGCCAGTTTGCCTGCAATGCGTTCGAGCCCGGACAGCAGGGGCAGATCACAGCCTCGCTTCACGGGGCGATCCGTGACGACGGGCGGGGCGATAGCTGCCGGCTTGACGCAGACAAGGATTTGCAGACCCGGAGCGGCGACGTCAGCGTCTGGCAGCAGTCTGCCTGGGGTGCCTTGGCGCTGGCGAAGGCGGTGATAGTCTCGCCGTCGTCGAGCAGTGGAGCATGGTTGTGGCTGGTGACGGATTTGACGGTTTCCCGCCTGAGACGCTGCAGTTTCTGCGCGGGATCGAGGACAACAACAGCAAGTCCTGGTTCGATGCCAACCGCGATCTCTATGAGGCCGGCTACGTGGCGCCGGCCAGGCGCTTCGTTGAAACTGTCGGCCGGCGGCTTGTGACGATTTCGCCGACAGTGCGCTTCGATGCCAGGATCAACGGCTCGATTGCCCGCATCAACCGGGACGTCCGGTTCTCCAAGGACAAGCGGCCCTACAAGAACCATCTCGATATCTGGTTCTGGCATGGCGACAAGAAAGGCTGGGATTGCCCCGGCTTCTACATGCGCATCGCCCCGAGCACGATCTTTCTCGGGACCGGCATGCACAGTTTTGAAAAGCCTGTCCTGGAGGGGTTCAGGCGTGCGGTGACCGCGGATGCTTCCGGAAAGCGCCTGATGGCGGCGATCAATTCGATCGATGGCGCCTACCAGATCGGCGGCGAGACGCGCAAAAGCGTGCCTCGCGGCTTCGACCCCGATCATCCGCGTGCAAGGCTGCTCAAGTTCGAGGGGCTTTATGCCGGAATCGAGCTGCCGGCCAAGGCCGCCGAGGCGTCCGATTTCGCCGGGCAGGCGCTGTCGCATTTCGCCGCGACATGGCCGGTCGGACGCTGGCTGCTGGAGGAGGTGGCGCATTCCTGAGCCAAATGGCGATTGCCGTTTGGGGTGGGATGGCCTACATAGCGCGCAAATCTCCGTTCACTGAAGCAGGATACGCGCGCGTGGCACGCCAGTTCATCTATCACATGTCGGGACTGACCAAGTCCTACGGCACCAAGAAGGTGCTGGATAATCTCAATCTGTCGTTCTACCCGGACGCCAAGATCGGCATCCTAGGCCCCAACGGTGCCGGTAAGTCGACCGTGCTCAAGATCATGGCCGGCCTCGACAAGGAATGGTCGGGCGAGGCCTGGCTGGCCGAAGGCGCCACTGTCGGTTACCTGGCGCAGGAGCCGCATCTCGATCCGGCCAAGACCGTGTTCGAGAACGTCATGGACGGCGTTGCCAAGAAGACGGCCATCATCGAGCGCTACAACGAGCTGATGATGAACTACTCGGACGAGACCGCCGACGAGGGCGCGCGTCTGCAGGACGAAATGGACCGCCTCAACCTCTGGGACCTGGAACAGCAGGTCGAGATGGCCATGGACGCGCTGCAGTGCCCGCCCGGCGATTCCGAAGTGACCCAGCTGTCGGGTGGTGAGCGCCGCCGCATCGCGCTGTGCCGCCTGCTGCTCGAGCAGCCCGACCTTCTGCTGCTCGACGAACCGACCAACCATCTCGACGCCGAGACGACGGCGTGGCTGGAAAAGCACCTGCGCGACTATCCGGGCTCGGTGCTGATCATCACCCACGATCGCTACTTCCTCGACAACGTCACCGGCTGGATCCTCGAGCTCGACCGCGGTCGCGGCATCCCCTACGAGGGCAACTACACCAAGTATCTCGACGCCAAGGCCAAGCGCCTGATCCAGGAAGGCCGCGAGGACGATTCGCGTCAGAAGGCGATCTGGCGCGAGCGCGAGTGGATTGCGTCGTCGCCCAAGGCGCGCCAGACCAAGTCGAAGGCCCGTATCAAGGCCTATGAGGAACTGGTCGAGCAGTCGCAGAACCGCAAGCCGACCGACACCCAGATCGTCATTCCGGCCGGCGAACGCCTCGGCAATGTGGTCATCGAGGTCGACAGCGTGAACAAGGGTTACGGCGACGAGCTGCTGATCGAAAACCTGAACTTCAAGCTGCCGCCCGGCGGCATCGTCGGTGTCATCGGCCCGAACGGCGCCGGCAAGACCACGCTGTTCAAGATGATCACTGGCCAGGAAACGCCCGATAGCGGCACGATCCGTATCGGCGAGACCGTCAAGCTCGGTTATGTCGACCAGAGCCGCGACGCGCTCGACCCGACCAAGACCGTCTGGGAAGAGATCTCCGGCGGCGCCGAAGTCATCAAGCTCGGAAAGCACGAAGTGAACAGCCGCGCCTATTGCTCGTCGTTCAACTTCCGCGGCGGCGACCAGCAGCAGAAGGTCGGCAACCTGTCGGGTGGTCAGCGCAACCGCGTCCACCTCGCCAAGATGCTGAAGAACGGCGGCAACGTGCTGCTGCTCGACGAACCGACCAACGATCTCGACACCGAAACTCTGGGAGCGCTCGAAGACGCTCTGGAAGCCTATGCCGGCTGCGCCGTCATCATCTCCCACGATCGTATGTTCCTCGACCGCATGGCCACCCACATGCTCGCCTATGAAGGCGACGCGCATGTCGAGTGGTTCGAAGGCAACTTCGAAGAATACGAGAAGGACAAGATCCGTCGTCTCGGCGCGGAGGCTGCCGCCCCGCACCGGATGAGCCACAAGCGCCTGACGCGCTAAGGTTTTTGAAAACGCCCCGCCCAAAGCGGGGCGTTTTTGTTTTCAGGCATAGCTTCGGGAGTTTCCGACATGAAAGACTGGTCCGCCACGCAATATCTCAAATTCGAGGACGAGCGGACGCGGCCGTCGCGCGATCTCCTGGCCCAGATACCGCTGGGCCGGCCAAGGAGGGTCGTCGATATCGGCTGCGGTCCCGGCAATTCGACCGAGCTTCTGGTCGAGCGCTGGCCGGAGGCGAAGGTGTCGGGTTTGGACACGTCGCCCGATATGATCGAACAGGCGAGGCTGCGGCTTCCCGGCGTCGATTTCCAGCTCGCCAATGCGCGCGACTGGACGCCGGAAGAACCGGTCGACGTGATCTTCGCCAATGCGGTGTTCCAGTGGCTGCCGGATCATCAAGCTATTCTGGCCCGGCTGATGGGGCTGCTTGCGCCGGGCGGCTACCTTGCGGTGCAGATGCCCGACAATATCGGTGAGCCGTCGCATGTGGCGATGCGCGAGACCGCGGCCTCCGTGCCGTTTGCGGCGAAGATTGCAGGTGCCGCGCGCGGAAAACTGCCGTCGGTCGCTTCCTATTACGATTTGCTTGTCCCGCTGTCGGCGAGGGTCGACATCTGGCACACGGTCTACAATCACCCGCTGGCGGACGCTGCCGCGATCGTCGAATGGGTCAAGGGCACGGGCCTCAAGCCTTTCGTCGATCCGCTGGAGGCAGACGAGCGCGAGGCCTATCTCACGGCGTATGCGGCGCGCATCGCCGCTGCCTATCCGCCTGCTGCCGACGGCAAGGTCCTGTTGCGCTTTCCCAGGCTGTTCATGGTCGCCCAGAGAGGATAAGGCAGCATAGCAGGCTAACTGTCACACAAGGCGTATTCGAACGCTGGCATGTGACATAAACTGCGCGGTGGCGAGTCCGGTGAATACGGGGACAGGACACGCCGGGAACCTTGCGGTTCCTTCTTGTTTGTTGGGGTGGGGTCCTTCGAAGGCAGATGGCCTCTCGGGGCCGTGCCCATGAGTTCATGCGGCGGACGGATTTTCATGCATCGCGTTATCATCAGTGGCATTGGCGTCGAAATTCCCGAGGCTACGATCAGCAATGACGAGCTGGTCGCGAGCTTCAACGCATGGGCCGACGGCGAGAATGCCAGGCGCGAAGCTGCCGGGCAGGAGCCGATCAAGAAATCGGACAGCGATTTCATCGTCTATGCCTCAGGCGTCAAGCAACGCCATGTGCACACGCTTGACGGCATCCTCGATCCTGAAAGGATGAGCCCGCGCATTCCGGCGCGCGCCGACGACGCGCTGTCGGTCGAGGCCGAGTTCGGCGTCGCCTCGGCCCGCAAGGCGCTCGACCATGCCGGGTTGACCGGCGCCGACATCGACATGGTGATCTGTGCTGCCTCGCACCAGCAGCGGCCTTATCCGGCAATCGCCATCGAGATCCAGAAGGAACTCGGCATCGAAGGTGCTGCCTTCGACATGAGCCTCGGCTGCTCGTCGGCGGCGGCTGCGTTGCATGTGGCCTTCAATCTCGTCCGTTCCGGCGGGCAGAAGCGCGTGCTGATCGTCACGCCTGAAATCATCACCGGCCATCTCAATTTCCGCGACCGGCAGACGCATTTCATTTTCGGCGATGCGTCGGTGGCGATGGTCATCGAGGCAATTGGGCCGAAGGAGACGCGGCCGGGGCGTTTCGAGATGCTGGACACGCGCAACTGGACGCAGTTCTCCAACAACATCCGCACCAATTTCGGCTTCCTGCTGCGCGCCGGGCAGGAAAACACCTCCGTCGTCGAGATGGAGGGCAACATGATCAAGCAGGTGGGCAACAAGGTGTTCAAGGAGGTGACGCATGCCGCGCACCGCTTCATCACCGCTTTCCTCGCCGACCACGGCATGACGCCGTCCGACATCAGGCGCTACTGGCTGCATCAGGCCAATGCACGCATGAACGCGATGATCCTGAAGCTGGCGCTCGGTCACGAGGCCGACCACGACACCGCACCGATGGTGCTGGAGCGACTGGGCAACACGGCGGCCGCCGGCGCGATCATCGCGCTCAAGGAGAACCACGAGGATCTGAAGCCGGGCGACCATGGGCTGATCTGCGCCTTCGGCGCCGGCTATTCCATCGGTGGCGCGCTGGTCAGGATGATGTGAGGCCGCTGTGCCGGGCCGTGCGATCCATCATTTCGGATGATCGCTGCGATCAGGCTTATTGGCTGGATTTTCCAGCGGCTACGGATCAAAGCAGCAGTCTGAAACCGAGAGGCTAGAGATGCTCGACCCGACGATGCACAGGGAAGGCGAACCCGAGATTTTGCCGGGCAGAAAGCTCGCGGCGCGGGTTGCCGGCGTGTACACCGCGCCAGCGGACCATTTCGTCACGCAAGCGGTGGCGACGCTGCCGCTGAGCTTCGAGGGTATCGCTGGCGATTTCCATGCCGGACATACACGCCGTTCGGGCGGGCGCGAGCCGTGGTATCCGCGCGGCACCGAGATGCGCAACGAACGCCAGCTGTCCATCGTGGCGCCGGACGAGATGGCGATCGTGGCCGAACGCATGGGCCTGAACGAGATCAAGCCGGAATGGATCGGCGCCAATCTGCTGCTCGACGGCGTGCCGATGCTGTCGATGCTGCCTTCGGGCACGATGTTGTTCTTCAAGGGCGGCGTGACCATCAAGATCGACGGCCAGAACGCGCCATGCCGCGTGGCCGGGCGCTCTATTGCCGAGCATGCACGCATGGCTGATGGCGACGCCGGCTCGCTGCTGTTTCCGAAAGTGTCGCGCCGCCTGCGCGGGCTGGTCGCCTGGGTGGAAAAGCCAGGCGTGATCGCTGCCGGCGAAGAGGTTTCGGTGCGCGTGCCGGAGCAGTGGATCTACAGGGCTTAGACATCAGCGCGGCAGGGTGCTGCTGGTGGTGACCGAGGCTGGGTTCGGCTTTCTGATCGTGGTGACCTTATAGGCCTTTCCCGCCTTGTCGTAGGTCGTCCAGTCGCCGACCTGCACGCCCGCGGCGAAGTGGCCGGAACGTAGCTTGGTGCCGTCCTTGCGGAACCACTCCCAATAGCCCTCGGCCTTGCCGGCGCTCGTCTGCCCGACGATCCAGAGGCTGCCGTCCTTGTGATGGTGGCGATAGGGCTCGGTGCCTGCCGTCATGCGCCTGCTCCTCTCAAGCCGCAACAGGGGCGGAGCAAAGCAGAGATGGCGCCGGCGGGCAACCGTTCGGCGGCGGCCTAGACGTCCTCGTCGTCGGGATCGAGCAGGCGGGTGGCGCGCCAGCGGGTGAGTGTGGCATTGACCTGGTCGATGACGAAGAAGCGGGCGGAATCGCGGTCGTAGCCTTCCGACAAAAGCTTTTCGTAATCGGTGTGGGCGTGGCGGACATGGGCGACGGTCGCCAGCCACACGGCAATCGACGGCGGCAGCGTCTTCATGTGCACGGCAAGCGCGTCGGCGCGGATCACCTCGGTGTCGGCGTAGGGCGCGAGCGGCAGGAGTGCTGTCAGCGCCTTGGCCACGGCGCGCTGGCGGCCGGTGGGGGCTGGCATTCAGGTGTCCTTGCTCGGGCGCGTGGCGTCAGCAATGGCGTCGACCGAGGCGAAATAGGGCTTCAGGTCGATGACAGGCGTGCCGTCGAGCGCGTCGATGGCGTCGAGTTCGATGACCCCTTGCTCGACGTCGAGCGCGACGATGCGGGCGACATGCAGACCTATTGGGTTGGGCCGGGCCGGCGAGCGCAGGGCGAAAACACCTTTTGCGTCAGAGGCATGGCGCGGTTTCTGGACAATCAGATTCCGCGGCGCCTGTTCGAACCAGCTGAGAATGACGACATGGCTGAAGCCGGCGAGCCCGGCGAGGCCGGCACGGTAGGGCGTGTCGACCGTCACGGTTGCCGTGCCGCCGCGCTCGCGGGCGGCATTCATGTTCTTGGGGCAGTCCTCGCGCAGCTTCCAGGGCGACGCGATGCGGCCGATATAGGCGAGGCGGGCGTCGTCGGCATCAGTTGCCGGATCGCCCTGAAGCGCCACTTCGCCGTCGCGCTGTTCGAACATCTGCATGACACCTCCCACAGCCGCGCCATTTTCTTGCCCGCATGCGACATTGGGCGTTGCAATCGCGCGATACGTCACATAAAGATATGTTTATGTCTTTTGGCGAGAACCAAAGCCGATGCATGTGACGCTCGACACCATGGTAGATACCTTGAAGGCGGCAGCCGAATCCAGCCGCCTTCGCATCCTGACGCTGCTTTCGCACGGCGACCTGACGGTTTCCGACATCACGGAGATTCTTAGCCAGTCGCAGCCGCGCGTGTCGCGTCATCTCAAGCTGCTGCTGGAAGCCGGCCTGATCGACCGTTACCAGGAGGGCTCCTGGGCGTTCTTCCGCCTGTCCGACGCCGACCAGGCGCGCGGCTTCGTGCAAGGCCTCGTGGCCGGCATCGACAAGGGCGACGGGCAGGTGAGGCGCGACCTCGAGCGGCTCGATGACGTCAAGCGCAAACGGCAGGAGAGGGCGGCGCATTATTTCAGCGCCAACGCGGCAAGCTGGGACGAGATCCGTTCGCTGCATGCCTCCGACCGTGCCGTCGAGGCCGCTCTCGTCAAGCTGGTCGGCAAGCGGCCGTTCCAGTCGATGCTCGACCTTGGCACCGGCACCGGCCGGCTGCTCGAGATCTTTGCCCCGCTCTATCGCCGCGGCATTGGCATCGACATGTCGCGCGAGATGCTGGCGGTCGCGCGCGCCAATCTCGACAAGGCCGGCATCGCCAACGCCCAGGTTCGCCAGGGCGACATCTTCTCGCCGCCGGTGGAGCGCGACGCCTTCGACCTCGTCACCATCCACCAGGTGCTGCATTATCTCGACGATCCGGCCCGCGCCATCCAGGAGGCCGCGCGCCTGCTGCGCCCGTCGGGACGGCTGGTGATCGTCGACTTCGCTCCCCACGGGCTCGACTTCCTGCGCTCCGAGCATGCGCATGCGCGCCTCGGCTTCTCCGACCGGCAGATCGAGGACTGGCTGTCCGAGGCCGGCCTGGAGCTCGAGGAGACCCAGGAATTCGAACCACGCGGCTCGTCCAAGGCGAGCCTGACCGTGAAACTCTGGCTGGCGCGCGACAGGCGCCTGCTGATCGCCGACCCCAATCCTGAACTTGCGAGGGAAACCGCCTGATGAACCAATTTCCGCTCTCCAGGCGCTCCGACATCGGCAACAAGATCCGTGTTTCCTTCGAGTTCTTCCCTCCCAAGAACGACGACATGGAAGCGCGCCTCTGGGACACGGTGACCCGGCTCGAGCCGCTGCGGCCGCAGTTCGTGTCGGTGACCTATGGCGCCGGCGGCTCGACGCGCGAGCGCACGGCCCGTACGGTCAAGCGCATCCTTGAAGAGTCGACGCTGACGCCGGCAGCGCACATGACCTGTGTCGATGCTTCGCGCGAGGAGGTCGACCAGGTCATCGCAGAATTCGCCGCCATGGGTGTGAAGCGCTTCGTGGCGCTGCGCGGCGACCCCAAGGAGGGCGTTGGCGCCGCCTATCAGCCTTATCCCGGCGGCTACGCCAACGGCGCCGAGCTGGTGGGGGCGCTGAAGGCGCAGGGCGACTTTGACATTTCGGTGTCGGCCTATCCCGAGAAGCACCCCGAGAGCCCCGACTTCGTTACCGATTTCGACATGCTGAAACGCAAGGTCGACAATGGCGCGACGCGTGCCATCACCCAGTTCTTCTTCGACAACGACCTCTACGAGCGCTACGTCGAGCGCGCCCGCAAGGCAGGCATCTACATTCCGATCGTGCCGGGCGTGCTGCCGATCCACAGCTTCACGCAGGTGGCCAACTTTTCCGCCCGCTGTGGCGCGCATGTGCCGAGCTGGCTGGCTGAGCGCTTCGAAGGGCTGGACAGGGACCCGCAGACGCATGCGCTGGTGGCTTCGGCCGTGGCGGTGGAGCAGGTGCTCGATCTGGTCGAGCGCGGCGTCAACGACTTCCACTTCTACACGATGAACCGCGCCGACCTGGTGGTGGCCGTGTGCCACATGATCGGCATCCGTCCGCAGCCGGCATTGCAGGGATCGGCCGCGGCCTGAACGGACGGAAAACGTCGGGAATCAAAAAGGCCGGGAGGGTGATCCCGGCCTTTTCGAAAGCTTCCACCTTGGAGGTGCTTTGGTCTTCCGCCGTCAAGCGGCCTATGGAAGAACTCCGACAATAAGCGCGCCGATGAAGGCAAAGGCAGCGCAAATCATGACTGCATTGATTGACCTAGTCAGTCCCATGCATAGCCTCCTCTTTGCAAGCCACAGGCCGGAATCTAGGGGCATTTCGGTCACACGCAAGGAAAAAATGTGCTGCATTGCGACAGAATTATGAGAAATACGACACGTTTTTTGCTCTTAGCCGTTGGATTTACTTGGTAAATGCACCGGCAAGGGTTGTGGAGAAATTGTGGCTAATCGATTAGCCACGACAGCGCCCAGGCCTCCCATTCAGCCTGCGACGGGGCACTGCAGCAATGTCGGGCAAGGCTCGCCATTTCGAATCCGCCGTCAGGCGCCGGCCGGCTGGCGGCGCTTGAATAGCCGCCCGTCGATGGTGACCAGTCCCAGCGCGATGAGCACCATGCCGCCCAGTTCGAATGGTTCGAGACGCTCGCCCAGGAAGCTCACCGACAGCAGCATGGCGCTTGCCGGCACGATGAGCGTCACCAGCGAGGTGTTGGTGGCGCCGGCCGAGGCCACCAGCTTGAAGAACAGGATATAGGCGAAAGCCGTGGCGACCAGCGCCAGCGCCAGCGTGGCCAGCCAGGCATTGCTGCTGGCTGCAAACAGGCCCGATGTGCCGTAGAGCGCCAGCACGAGCGGAACCATGATGATGGACGAGGCCGTCAGCTGGCCGGTGGCGATGATGGCGGGCGGAACGCCCCTCAGCCTGCGCGCCACCATCAAAGCGAGCGCATAAGAAAGCGAGGCGCCGACAAGGGCGAATTTGGCCCATACGGGGCCGCCGAGCCCGGCGACCATGCCCGGACCGACCATGATGGCGGTGCCGGCGATGCCCAATCCGATGCCGGCCAGCTTGTTCCAGTTCAGTTTCTCGTCGCTGGTGGCGATGTTGGCGATGATGAGGGTCCAGAATGGCGTGGTGGCGTTGAGCACCGAGGCAAGACCGGCGCCGATCTCGGTCTGGCCGAGGCAGATCAGCGAAAACGGGATGACGTTGTTGAGCACCGCCAGAAAGAACAGCGTGCCCATATGAGGTATGGCGAGGCGGAAGGAAGGGCCGCGCAGCAGCAGGAACAGGTGAAGGGCAGCGCCCGCGATCAGCACCCGGAACATCACCAGCTTGAGCGGTACGATCTCGGCGACCGCGATGTGCACGCAGAAGAACGACCCGCCCCAGATGAGGCCCAGAAGCAGCAGCCTTGCCCAGTCACGTGCGCTCATTGCCGATCCCTTCTTCGCTTCGTCACATTCAATCGCTAAGCGCGATTCACCGATAGAGCCACCCGATTCAAAGAGCCTGACGCAACATTCCTGCCAAAGTCCGCCCGGAAATCTGCTCAGGTTGCATCGCAGTCCGCTTGGGTTAGATTTCAGCCGGCACACGAGGAGCTTCCATGCAGCGATTCGAGAATGCACGCGAGGCAGCCCTCGCTCTCCGCCCCGATGCCCCGGTTTATTGCTTCCGGCCGGATGTGCTCAAGGCAGACGCGCGCGCCTTCATGGACATGTTTCCCGGCAAGACCGCCTATGCGGTCAAGACCAATGGCGAGCTGATCGTGCTGAAGGCTCTGGTGGAAGCCGGCGTGACGATGTTCGACGTGGCCTCGCCGGGCGAATTCGCTGCGGTGCGCGAGGTCTCCAAGGAGGCCGAGATGATCTACATGCATCCGGTCAAGGCGCAGTCGGACATCAGGCTGGCGCTGGAGACCTATGGCATCCGCGTCATTGCCGTCGACCACGAGGACGAGATCAACAAGCTGAACCGGGTGGTGCGGGCACTCGATATCGACCCGGGCGCGATCACCGTGTTCGTGCGTGTGCAGACCAAGGGCTCGGCTGCCTACGAGCTGTCGAAGAAGTTCGGGGCAGGGCCGGCCAATGCCGTCGAGCTGGCCGAACGGCTCAACCGCAACGGGTACAAGGTCGGCCTGTGCTTCCATGTCGGCAGCCAGATCGAGGATCCCGATACCTACGAGCGGGCGCTGGCCTCGGTCGACTGGGTGCGCAACCGCGTGTCGTTCGATCTGGCGGGGCTCGATGTCGGCGGGGGCTTCCCGGCCGAATACGGCCATGACCCCAACTCGAAGAAGCCGGCGATGCCCTCGATCGGCCAGATCATGTCGCGCTTTCGCGGCGACCTGAAGGAGTACAATTTCGACGAGATGCCGCTGGTGGCCGAGCCGGGGCGGGTGATCGTGGCGCGCTGCCTGTCGCTGATCGTGCGCGTGCTGTTGCGCAAGGGCAGGCGGCTCTACATCAATGACGGCATCTGGGCATCGCTGTCGGACTCATGGACCGGCAAGATCACCCTGCCGGCGCGCTTCATCCCCGATCCGGCGATCCGCACGCGCAACGGCGACGTCGGCAACATCGTTCCTTTCAAGGTGTGCGGGGCGACCTGCGATTCCGTCGACATCCTGTCGCGGCCATTCTGGCTGCCCGAGACGATCGACACCGGCGACTGGATCGAGATCGGCCATATCGGGGCCTACTCGCTGTCGCTCAGGACCCGTTTCAACGGCTTTTATCCCGATACCTTCGTCGAGGTGACGACGCCGTTCGACGAGGGCGACGCGCCGCAGGGCTTTGCCAGCCTGGAGACGATGGCGGCGGAGTGAGAGGGACAGCGAATAGGGAATAGTGAGTAGGGAAATGGGAGTGGCGGCTTGAACGGCCGTGGGGACGTTCCGATTTACGCACCTTACGCACTACTCACTACTCACTTCTCAAGGCCTTCCCCATGCGCGTTTTCCTTCTCGGCGGCACCGGTTTCATCGGGCGCCATGTCCTGCAGCTTCTCATCGAAGGCGGCCATGAGGTGATCGGCCTCGCTCGCTCCGAAGCGTCGGCTGAACGTCTCGTGGCGGCAGGCGCTGTGCCGCTGCTCGGGGACCTGCGGACACCGCGTGCATGGGTCGGCAAGCTTCCGCCCGTCGATGCCGTGATCCATGCGGCGGCCGATTTCGGCGACGACATGGGGCCTGTCGAGACGGCGCTGCTCGATGCGCTTTTGCCGGTGCTGGGCGCCATGCCAAAGCGGCCGCGCTTCGTCTATACCGGCGGCTGCTGGCTGTTCGGGGCGACGGGAGAGCGTGTGGCCACCGAAGACAGCGCTTTCGATCCGCTGCCGGCCTTCGGCTGGATGATCGACAACATGTGCCGCGTGCTGGAGGCGCCGGGCGTCGAAGGCGTCGTCATTCATCCGGCGATGGTCTACTCCGGCGAAGGCGGCGTGTTTTCGTCGTTCATGGACGCCCTGCGCGAAGGCCAGTCCGTCGACGTCATCGGCTCGCTCGATGTCGTCTGGCCGCTCGTCCATGCCGGCGACCTTGCCGATCTCTATCTGCTGGCCATGGAGCAGGCGCGGCCCGGTTCCGTCTACAACGGCTCGGCCATATCAGGCCTGACCCAGGGCGCGATCATATCGGGCGTGGCGGATTACCTGGGCGTGGAACGTCTGGAGATGCGTGTCGTCAGCGTCGACGAGGCTGCGGAGCGGCTCGGCGAATGGGTGCGCGGCTATGCCATCAGCCAACAGCTGAGCGGTGACAAGGCGCGCGCCGAGCTTGGCTGGAAGCCGCGGCACGAGAGCGCTACGGCGTTGTTTTGAGAATGGCGAAGGGTGAATAGTGAGGTAGGGAATAGTGGGAAGTGGGAGTTTCCAACGGCAAGACGTCGTAATCCTTCCCTATTCCCTCAGAGATCCGCCAGCAGCTCGTCCGTCGGCCAGCCGTCGACTGGCAGCTTGAGGCGCATCTGTTCCTGGCGGATGGCTTCGCGGGTGTTGGTGCCGAGAATGCCATCGATACCGCCGACGTCATAACCCTTGTCGTGGAGCTTCTGCTGCAGGGCCTTCATGGCATCGCCGGTGAGGCCTGCGTCCGGGTTGCCACGGTCGAAGGCGGGCTGGCCGGCGAGGCGGGCAGCGAGGTGGGCCGCCGTCAGCGTGTAGGTCGCCGACTGGTTCCATTCGAGATAGACGTCGTAGTTCTCGTAGGTGAGGAAGGCCGGGCCCTTGCGGCCCATCGGCAGCACCACGCCGGCCTTCAGGCCGTTGTCCTGCAGGGCCGATCCGTCGCGGTTGGTAATGCCCATCTTGGCCCAGTCGGCCAGCGGCAGCTTGTTGGTGCGGCCCGTCAGCGCCCAGTCCATCTCGGCGGGCACGCGGATTTCCTGAACCCAGGGCTCGCCGCGCTTCCAGCCGCGGGATTCGATCTTGCGGGCGGTGGTCAGGATGACGTCGGCCGGGCTGTTGCGCAGGTCGACGATGCCGTCGCCGTCGCCGTCGACGCCGCGCGCCAGATAGTCCGACGGCAGGATCTGGGTCTGGCCGATTTCGCCGGCCCAGGCGCCCTTGACGTCGGCGGGCAGGACATTGCGGTCGATCAGGGTCATCAGCGGCACGATCTGCGGCCGGAACAGGTCGGGACGGCGACAGTCATGGGCAAGCGTGACGAGCGCGTTGAGCGAATTGAAATTGCCCTGGACGGCGCCGAAATCGGTCTCGAGCGCCCAGAAGGCGGCAACCACCGGGCCGGGCACGCCGTAGTCTTGTTCGCCCTTGGCGAAGTAGGTGCCGTATTTCTGGAGGTTCGCAGCACCATGCTTCAGCCGGTAGTCGCTGATCATGCGCTCTGAGAACTGGGTGAAGGTCTGCGAGAACACGCCCTGGGCGCGGTCGCGGTCGAGCACCTTCTGGTCAAGCGTAGCATTGGCGAGCGCCGACAATCCCTTTTCGCCGACGCCCGCAGTGCGGGCCTCGTTGGCAAGGTTCTGCTTCCAGGTGGCGAAGTCGTCGCCGCATTCCAAGGCTGCAGCGGTCGCGCTTTGGGGGACGGCAGCGGTGTCCTGGGCCGCCGCGGGCAGGGCGGCAGTGGCAAAAAGGATGGCGATCAGCGCCTTGCTCGGCAGTCTCATTGGGCAGGTCTCCTGCTTGGCCCGTCACGTCGAGCTTCGTGCCTTCGCAAAATGGCGAAATCAGGCTGACGGCCAAGTCATTGTCTTTGCCGGCCTTCTATAGAACCGGCGCGAGGGCCGCACCCCCTCTTCTTGTCGCATCTGCCATGCGAAATGTGCAGCCCGGCGGTGCAGACCGGGCGTCTGGAGTGCTACTTCGTGTTGGCGGCCAGCCACTTCTTCCAGTGGGTTTCGGTGCCGTTGAACACGTTGATGTCGGCATTGCCCCGGATGCCCGGCACGACACCGGTTCCGGTGTACTGCCAGAAGGTGAAGGGATGGCTGCCATATCTCGATGACGGATGGCCAGCCACCGAGCGCAGCCAGTAGGGATAGCCTGTGAACGTCGACAGGTTGTTGTCCTCGAAGAAGTCGATCGAGGTGTAGATGACCGGCTTCTTGCCATAGTGCCTTTCGACGATGTCGAGGAAGATCTTCATCTCGCTGCGCACGGTGGCGGCTGCCGGCCTCAGCTTGCAGCTCGGCGACTGCGGGTTCCATTCCATGTCGAGGATGGGCGGCAGCGACGAACGCTCGTTGGGCACGTTCTGGATGAACCAGCGCGCCTGTTCGGCGGCAGGGCGGCAGAAATAGTAGAAATGATAGGCGCCGCGCGGCACGCCGGCCGACTTGGTGGCGCGCCAGTGCTCGTCGAAATAGTCGTCGACGCGGTCGCCGCCCTCGGTCGCCTTGATGAAGGCAAAGGAGATGCCGCTGTCCTTGGCCTGCGGCCAGTCGATCGAGGTCTGGTATTTTGATACGTCGGTGCCGTGGACGGCATAGGTCCAGGGCGCGCCGCTCTCCCACTGATGCGGGTCGCTGTCCTCGAAGCGCGGGTTCCTGACCGACACGTTGGACGCCGTGACCGTCGAGTTGCCGACGGGGGCGAGCGACAGCGTGTCCGCCGTCGAGCAGGCGCTGAGGAAGGCAAGCAGCAAGAGGGCCGAAGCGCGGCGCATCACGTCTCCCAGGGACCGGCACGGCCGATCGGAACGAGCATCTAAGGAGCCGACCTTGCGGTCAGGCAGATTTGTGA
Organism: Aminobacter sp. MET-1; assembly: GCF_026521175.1. NCBI lineage: Bacteria > Pseudomonadati > Pseudomonadota > Alphaproteobacteria > Hyphomicrobiales > Phyllobacteriaceae > Aminobacter > Aminobacter sp. MET-1. Next base: position 35,297 of record NZ_JAMSHL010000015.1, read on the forward strand.
TGGATCGCGGCTATATCCCACGCGGCCGCATATCCCCTCCCTGTCTTCGCCGATCATGGTTGATAAAGGGTTGATCGTGCTCGACAGCCTTCCCGATTTGCGTGAGGAATGACGGCAATTCCATGGCGAAAGCATGGTTCCCGGCGGAGGAAGCAATGCGCATTGTTGGCAAGATTATCAAATGGTTTGCGGCCCTTGTTGTCCTTGCGGTCGCCGCCTTGGCCGGCTGGCTCTATTTCGCGCCGCCGGCGCTGATCCGTGTCGGTTCGGGTTATGCGGCCAAGATCGTCTGTTCCAACGTCTTCGTTGCAGGGCGCGATGCCGGCCAGGTGCTGGCCGACGACGTGCAGGCGCCGGGCCATCCGCTGCTTCGGCTGATGTCGGTGAGTGTCGACAAGGAGGCGGGCACTGTGCGGGCAGGGCTGTTCGGCGTCTTCGGCCGGGGGCTTGCGGTTGCCCATGAAGGTGCCGGCTGCACGACCGTCCCCGACGGCGACCTTGCGGCTGCCAGGCTGGGCGCCGTGCCGGCAGCACCTGCCGCCAACAAGGACGCGCTGTGGCCCGAAGGCGACAAGGTCGAGCCGTCGCAGGCGCCCGGGATCAACGCCATCCTCGACGATGCGGCGCTGGCCGGACCGGGCGTGCGAGCCGTCGTCGTGGTCCAGAACGGGCGCATCGTCGGCGAACGCTACGCCGAGGGGTTCAGCGCTGAGACACCGCTGCTCGGCTGGTCGATGACCAAGACGGTGACTGCGGCGATCATCGGCACGCTGGTCGGCGACGGCAGGATGGCGGTCGACAAGACCGGCCTGCGCGATGCCTGGAAGGGCGACGGCCGCGCGGCGATCAGCCTCGCCGACCTGATGGCGATGTCGAGCGGACTGGAATTCAACGAGGACTATGGCGACGTCACCGACGTCACCCGCATGCTTTATCTCGAACCCGACATGGCCGGGTTCGCGGGCGGCAAGCCGCTTGCGGGTGAGGTCGGCAAGGTGTTTTCCTATTCGAGCGGCACGACGGTGCTGCTCTCGCGCCTCTGGCAGGATGCGGTGGCCGATCCGGCCAAGGCACTGGCCTGGCCGCGCGAGCGGCTGTTCGGGCCGCTCGGCATGTCGAGCGCTATCCTCGAGGTCGATGCGCGCGGCACCTTTGCCGGCTCGTCCTACATGTATGCGACCGCCCATGACTGGGCCCGTTTCGGCCAGTTCCTTCTGCAGGACGGTGTCTGGAACGGCACGCGCATCCTGCCCGAGGGTTATGTCCGGTGGATGCGCGAAAAGGCGCCGGCCGCCACGCATGGCGAGTATGGCCGCGGGCAGCTGTGGCTGCAGGGACCGGAAGGCGGAACCCCGGTGGGCCAGAATCCCGACACCGGCTTCGACCTGCCTGCCGATACCTTCTGGATGCAGGGCCATGACGGGCAGACGGTGGCGATTGCACCGTCGGCCAATCTGGTGGTGGTCAGGCTGGGCCTGACGCCGTCAAAGCTGCACTACAAGCCGCAGGCGATGCTTGCGGCATTGATCGGCGCCATGCGCTGAGGTCTTGGCAACGGCCGATGCGAGGTTTTGGCATCAGATGACCGTCGAATGCGGATTGGCGAGTTCCGCATTCGACGTCGTATCCAGGGCGTCTGGATTATTCCTGGCGCGCCTGCCGCTTCTTGCGCCAGGGCGCGTCGGCCTGCCAGTCGCCGGCCATGATGCAGCCATATGGCAACACCTCGTCGACGACTTCCGCCAGGCCGTAGCGCTCGATCTGGCGTCGCACGGCGCTGGCGTTCTTGTAGGCGCTTGGCAACTCCGAGATATCGGTTCTTCCGGTGAAGAAGCGGGCGTCTATGCCCTTCGTCTCCGCGGCAAAGATTTCGGCGTCGCTTCGCCCGGCCTGCTGCCGCTTGTGCTGGGTGCGCGAGTAGTTTCGCCCCGCGCCGTGCGGCGAGAAGCCGAGCCCGTTGTCGGCATTCTTGCCGCGCACGATCAGCACTGGCTCTGCCATGTTGAGCGGGATCAGCGTCAGGTCGGTGGCATCGTGCGCCCAGCCGTCAAAGGCCGGTGTCGCGCCCTTGCCGTGGTAGAACAGGCCGTCCGAACGGCGGAAGACAAAGTTGTGTTCGTTCCAGAACCGGTCGGACACCCGCGCCGACAGCTTTTCGGCCGCCATGTCGTGGATGACCAGATGGTTGCCCTTGGTCCATTCGCGAATGGCCTGCAAAGCCTCCCAGTAGAGATCGCCCTCTGCCGTGTCGGCCGGAATCCACGCGTTCTGCGGCAAGGTTTCCGGCGACTTTTCCTGGCGCACCGCTTCGGCGATCTTCATGCCCTTGGTGTAAAGACGGGCGCCTGGCGCACGCGAGCCGTGATGCGTCACCAGCGCGGTCTCGCCGGTCGATTTGATCGTGCCGACAAAGGCGAAATGGTTGCCGTCGCCCTGCGTCCCGAAATGTTCGATCGCCGCACTCGTCGCGTCGCTCAACAGCCTGTTGGCTGCGAAGCGCTCGAGGATCGCTGCATCCGGACGCAGTTGCTGGCCACGCGGACGTCCGCCCGGTCCGAAATGCGTGATCGCGTGCACAGCGTCGAGCAATGCCGCCGGAGCCACGCCGGGAAACACCGAGATGGCCATGGAGCAGCAGATGTCGGCCGAGTGCATGCCCGGATGTATGGCCTCAGACACGGCAATGCCGCCGACCGGAATGGTGCCCAGCGGTCCCGCCGGGCAGGCATCGGGCATGATCGCGCCGGTGCGCACCACAGGGGTGCGCATCAGCGCCTGCATGCTGGCGGCGACAGCGTCGATGTTTGCCTGCTCATCGGGCGTTTCAGCCTCGATGTTGAGGTGGAACGGGATCGCGCCGGACGCGTGCAAAGGCACAGTCGGCGGCGGCGCGAAGCCGAGCGCGATCTGGAGGGCGTCGGCATGCGATCCCCCCTTGTCCAGCAGTTCGTTGGCTGCAGCGAGGGCGGGCGCGAACCATTTGCCCTGGCGCATGCCGGCGTCGATCAAATCCTGTCCGCTCAGTACTTCTTTCATGTCAGTTGCTTTCAAACTGGCCGCGGCTGCGGCCGAATTGCATTGGGACGACACGCGGATGTTCAGGAAAGCAAGGCTTTCAACGTTCAGCCTTCCGTCACCCGCACGATGCGCCGCCTCCATTGCGGCCTCACTTCATTCGCTCATTTGCCAACACAGCAGACGACAATCATTTGCCGGACTTCCGCCTGTCCGGTGAAGGACAGACGGGGTGGGATCGAACCACCCAGCACCAGATGTAGTCCCGCAGGCATTCGACCTGCCGTGTCTCGACCGGCGACAAGAACGGCAGGACGAAATCTGAGCTACTTTCGTTCCCAGGCAACTTGCCTGGAGATCGAAGGGGTGGCTTGAACACCCGACCTCCCCAGTCTTTCGACGTGGGCGCTCTATCCTGTAGTCCGGCCTGCATTCGCCAATTCGGTTCGGACGCGGCGACAAAATAGGATGAAACTCCGGGGTCCCGCTCGTGCCAGAGAGCGCATGCAATTGGTGAGGAGTCGAACCTCACGGATTTCCCGATCTAGATGCTGTAGTTCCATCCGGCATTCGCCGCGTCCGTGTTTTCAAGATGTGACGACAAAAAGTCTTGAAACGTTCTCTTCTGCTCTACCGCTGAGCTACGGTCCCATGGTGTCGGGATCGGCGGGGATCGAACCCGCGACACGAAGTGTGGATGTAGTTTCAAAAGCATTCGTCACGCCATCTGTTTTCTTCCTTTTCCGTTGCCGTTCGTTGCCGGATGCGCTGGCCATGACGACAAGAGTGATGAAACTTCACCTTTCGGTGACACCTGCTCTATCCGCTGAGCTACGGGTCCATGGTGGAGGACCCGGCGGGATTCGAACCCGCGACCCGGAGGTTTCTGACCTGTAGTTCCATCGGCATTCGTCATGCCCCCGCGTTTCCGTGCTCCCGGCGACAGGTGCCGCCGGGAGCGTGATCAAAGTTCGGTGGCGTCGATCGTTTGGACCCAATGGTCCGGATCGCCATTCGCCGACATTGCGCCGATCACCGCAAAGACCTGGTCGGAGAAGCCCCCGATGTTGAGTACATCCGGTCCTCCCCAAGCCTGGGTCGTGGTGTTCGGCTGGATGTCGATGCAGACCAGCCTGGCCTCAGGATTGTCCTGCTTCAGCCTGCGCCAGTTCTGCATCGTTGCCGTGCCGTGATGCGTTCGTGCCCGATCGTCCAGCCAGGATTCGTTGTCCGATATGAACACCATCAGGTCGACCTTGGCCCGCTGCTTCACCAGCCTGGCAAGCGGCGCCGAACAGTTTGTCCCCCCACCACCTATCGCCGCGAGCTTCTGTGCGTTGGTCATCACCGTATCGCGAGCGTTGAGATGGATGTCCACCACATCGCCCTCGAAGGGCAGGACCCTGGCGTTCGGGTTGCGCCGCAGCAGTGCGGCGGCCACCAGGGCAGCCACATCGATGCAGCGCACCGCCGTCGTCGAGCCCTTGCGGTATCCGGTCACGGGAGACCCCATGGAACCGGAGACATCAGGGCAGACGACGACATTCCCCTCGATGGCTGGAACATTGGCGATCGCCAGTTCCATGGCATCCTGCAAGGCATCCCGGATCACCGGCGGCACGCCGGGGACGAGATTGTTGAACGCCACCATCAACTGGTAGGGGAACACCCGCGACCGACTTACCTCACCCTTGTCGCTCAGGCGCCTGGCCAGCTTTTCCGCGAACCCTTCCACCTCGAACACGCCGTTGCGCGCAAAGGTGTTCAGGTTCTGCCGCAGCATCTGCCAGCCGGCCGTTTCCGCGATCTGTACCCAGTGCTCCCTGGTCAGCGGCACCGAAGTCAGCATCTGGAACGGAACAGCCGGCAAGGGCTGCGAGGGGTTACGCTTGAACGCCTCGAAAGCCTTCGCCACGTCAGGCAATGCGTCGACATCGTGCGGCTTGCCGATGAGGTAGCCATAAAGAGCCTCACGCGATGCCGAGACCGGCTTCGGGTGAACCATCTTGATGACGTCTGCCAATGACGGGTCGTTGCCGACGGCCGCACGCATGATTTCGACGTCGGCGGCCTGCTCCAGCCATTTCTGCACCAGCCGCTTGGGACGCGTGCCCAGGGACTTGCGCCCCGTCGCTCCTGAGCGCATGACCTGCACGAAGTTGCGCAGCATCTTGCCGTTCCTGACGATGCGACCGAAGGCGCGCTCGAACTCGTTGCCCTGCATCTGTGACAGGACGGCGAGAAGCAGAGCGGGCATGTCCTTCATGTAGCCGCGTTCGAAAGCATGCACCGCAGTCTTGGCCAGAAAGTCCGGCTCGACCTGCCAGGCAAGCTTGAGAACCTCGTCCAGCTGCTCCCGCGCATCGGCATAGAAGGTCGCGTTGAACGTTCCCGTCGATGCCAGCTGTGCCAGCGCCTGGTGCGGCGTCAGGCCGTAAGCCTGGGCGCCCTCATGGTTCCTGGCGTCGGCGCGCGGGAGCAGCTTTCCCGCTATCGTCGCAAACACGGATTTGTTTGCCATCTCTTTCATCCCTCTGTTCACGCAAACTACATTTCAAGTCGCGTGCCAGTTTGCCAAAGAGGCGAGGAACCACCTGACGATTTTTGCTAACTTATTGAAAATAAACAAAACAAAGTTTTGAAGTGACGAATGTCGATCGAAGTGGTTGTAGGAGGTCGTGGCATTCTGATATCCATTTGGATACAGGATTAGACAAATGGATAAGATATGCGGCGTCGTGTAGCCATCGGAATTCTCGGAACCACGCTTGATGTCGGTGGCCGCGAGGATCGCTGGCAGCGCTGGCGCCCCACCGTGGCGCTGTGCCAGCAGCCGGGGCTGTTCATCGACCGGCTGGAGCTGGTCCACGATGCCCATTCGGCCGGCCTGGCGAAGCAGGTCATTGCCGATATCGGGCAGGTGTCGCCGGCGACCGAAGTCCGCCAGCATGTGATCGCCATGAAGGATCCCTGGGACTTCAGCGAGGTCTATACCGGCCTGCGCGAATTCGCTCATGCCTATCCGTTCGATCCAGAGCGCGAAGACTATCTCGTCAACATCACCACCGGCACGCATGTGGCGCAGATATGCTGGTTCCTCTTGACCGAAGCACGGTTCATTCCGGGGCGGCTGCTGCAGTTGTCGCCGCCGAGGCGGGGAGAGCCGAGGGCCGATTCCTCCGGTGACCATTCGATCATCGATCTCGACCTCTCGCGCTACGATGTGATTGCGACGCGTTTCCAGGCGGAACGAAACGAGGCGACTTCATTTCTGAAATCCGGCATCGCCACCCGCAATGCCGCCTTCAACCAGATGATCGAACGGATCGAGAAGGTGACGATCCGTTCGCGTGCGCCGGTGCTGCTGACGGGGCCGACGGGAGCGGGCAAGTCGCAGCTGGCGAGGCGAATCTACGAGCTGAAGCAGGCGCAGCGGCAGGTGTCGGGCGCCTTCATCGAGGTCAATTGCGCGACCCTGCGCGGCGATCAGGCGATGTCGACGTTGTTCGGCCATGTGAAGGGCGCCTTCACAGGCGCGCACAACGAGCGCGCCGGCCTGATGAAGTCGGCCGACAAAGGCGTTTTGTTTCTCGACGAGATCGGCGAACTTGGGCTGGATGAGCAGGCGATGTGCCTGCGCGCCATCGAGGAAAAGCGTTTCCTGGCGGTTGGCGCCGACAAGGACACGACATCCGATTTCCAGCTGCTGGCGGGAACCAACCGGGATCTTTCGATCGGCGTCCGTGAAGGGCGGTTCCGCGAGGATCTTTTCGCCCGTCTCAATCTCTGGACGTTCCAGTTGCCTGGGCTTGCCGATCGCAAGGAGGACATCGAACCCAATCTGGACTTCGAACTGCGCCGGTTCAGTGAGCGCGAGGGCCAAAATGTGACCTTCAACAAGGAGGCCCGCGCGCTTTATCTGGCCTTCGCCATGGCGCCTGAGGCTTCCTGGAGGGCGAATTTCCGCGACCTGTCGGCTTCGGTCACCCGCATGGCGACGCTGGCGCCGCAAGGGCGGATCAATGAAGAAACCGTGCGCGACGAGATTGCCGGCCTCACCGGATTGTGGCGTGCCGGTTCTGGCATCGATGCGTCGGACGATGTTTTGAGGGACGTGCTGGGGGCGGATGAAGCGGACAGTCTCGACCTTTTCGATCGCGCGCAGTTGGCGGCGGTGCTGAAGGTCTGTCGTGAAAGCAGTTCGCTCAGCGCGGCCGGCCGCGAATTGTTCGCGCAGTCGCGCAAGCTGAAGACCAGCGGCAACGATGCCGACAGGCTGCGCAAATATCTTATGCGCTTCGGCCTGAGCTTCGAGGCGGTCGCTTCCTCCCAGCGCTGATCAGCGCGGCGCGCCGAGCGGCAGCTCCTGCGCGCCGATGACGGCGAGCCAGGCGTAGCCGCGATAGAGCGGGGTGAAGCGGCAGTCGCGTCCGGCTTCCCGTGCCTGTCGCGACGCCTCCCGGGCGAGGCTTTCGCGGGGGGTGACGTGGAATTTGGCGAGCCAGCGGTGCAGCAGGCCGCGGAACCAGCCGGGCAGCCGCTCCTGCTGGCCGAAATCGACGATGTGCAGCGAGCCATTGGTTGCAGCGAGACCGGCGGCGATCGTGCTCTCCCAGCCGGGGATCATCGACAGCGAATAAGACACGAACACGCGGTCGAAGCTTTTGCGCGCAAACAGCGCCTCGGCATCGAAAGCGGTGGCGTCTGCCTGGGCGAGCGTGATTCTGTCCTGCAGGCCGGCCTTGGCGATTGCAGCGCGCGCAGTGACCAGCATCTCGGCCGAGATGTCGAGCCCGTAGAAATGCGCCTCGGGATAGCGGCGGGCCGCGAGGATCAGGTTGCGGCCGGTGCCGCAGCCGAGCTCGAGCACCGTGCCGCCAGGCGGCGGCGCGAGTTCCGCAATCATGCGGTCGCGGCCGAGCAGGTAGTATTTGCGGGTCAGGTCGTAGATGTGGCGCTGGTGCCGGTAGACCTGGTCCATCAGGCCGGAATGGCCGACCGAAAGCTCCGGCGCGCTCATGCCGGCTTCTTCACATAGAGGTGGAAGCCGCCATAGATCGCCGAGCGGTCGCGGGCGGTGTAGTGCAGCGACTGGTCCGCTTCGTAGTGCCACTGGCCGAGCAGGGCAGGCGACAGCCGGCCGGGCAGCAGGCTGGGCTCGGCGGCGGTGCGGAAGATGACGCGGGCGCCAGCGGCGGCGGTGCGGGTGATCTCGGTCCACAGCGCGTTGAGCTGGGCGTCGCTCATCCAGTCCTGGGCGTCGAGAAGCACGTAGCGGTCGACCGAGCCTGCGTCCTTGGCGGCGAGATGCTCGGTGAAGTTGGCGTGGTGGACTGCCACGCGGTCGGCATTGACGCGGATCGTTGCGTAGTTCGCCTGGTCGAGATAGGCGGGCAGGGCTGCCTCGCCCGGCTTGGGATAACGACGGGCAAAAGCCTGCCAGGCGAAATAATTGTCTTCCAGCGGGAAGTCGCAGGCGAGTTTTTCGAGCCGCGTCCTGAGCACGCCGGCCATCGAGCCGTCGCCTGAGGTCAGCAGCGAGTCGTATTGTGCCGGCGGAATGCCGAGGCCGAAAAGCGACGATTTGCGCGAGGTGACGAAGCGCAGCAGGCGGCGCTCGAACACCGGCGCCAGCCTTTCGTCGAAGAAGCGGCGCTGCTCTGCGCGGCCGCGGGCGATCATGATCTCGGCCGGGTTGACGCCATAGAGCTTGGCGACGCGGTGGCCGGCGGCGATGAACAGGCCGAGCAGGCCGGTCTTGTAGAAATTGCCGTCGAAGGTGGCGATGCGGCGCTTGCCGCGCCAGTTGCGGCTTTCCCAGTAGGTGCGGCTGGCCGCGTCCAGATTGGGGGCGATGAAGCGGTCATAGGCATGCGAGTTGTGGCCGATGCCGGCCTCGCCGAAGAAGCGGAACAGGTCGGCCTGCGAGGGCAGGTGGCGAACGGCGGCCAGCTTCATCTTGTTGAGGGCGATGTGAGCGCCGTTGAGGTCGACGGCGTCGATCCGGGCCGGCGAGCGGGTCAGGTAGGCGAGGATGTTGCAGCCGCCCGAGGCGATGGTGACGATGCGGTGGCCCTCGGCGAGCTCCATGGCCTCCATGTCGACATCGGGGTCTTCCCAGATCTGCGGATAGACCAGGCCCGAGAACAGAAGGGCAAAGAGCCGTTCGGAAAGGCCTTCCTTCGAAAGGGCGCGGTTCTGGTAGACCGCCTTTCCAACCTTCTTGCCGCGACGAAAGACAAGTTCTCCGGAAACGTCGGTCATGGAAATGCGATTCCCCGCTTCGTTGTTGGGCGCAGCGGGTAACGCACCGGCATGACAGCGCGGTGACGGGCGCATGACGCGGCTGCGACATACTTCGATCGGGGCTTCGATCGGGCCCCGATCCGGGCTCTGATGTGACATGGCGACACCGAACGTGAAGCAACCCATCCGGAGCCGGAGCATTCTTTCCCCGACGGCCCGCCTGTCGGGCGCATCAGCGAAGGAGATACATCATGAAGAAACTCATTCTCGCGTCGGCCGCCGCCGTAGCACTTCTGACCGTTGCGGCATGCAGCGACAGCACGGACAAGACGACGACGCAGAGCGTCGAGCAGCCTTCAGCGACACAGCCTGCGCCGATGACGCCGGCGCCTGCGACGCCTGAGGCAGCCAAGCCGCCGGCAACCGACAACACGACCACGCAGGGCATCACGCCTTCACCCGATACCGGGTCGGGCACGATGCAGAACAGCGAGCCGATGCAGCCCAAGCCAGTCGAGCCGGCAGCCCCCGCGCAGTAATTCGGCGGGAGGAGGAGAGGCCGGAGCAGACGCTCCGGCCTCTTTCATTGGGGCCGGCCGCTTGCATTCTCTTTCGGGAAGGTCAGCGCGAAACGCGCGCCCGCCTGCCCAGGGCGACGATGGCGATGACGCCCAGGGCGAACAGCAGCGTATGTGCGCCGACATGTTCGCCAAGCAGGAAAGCGGAGATCGCCAGCGTGACGAAGGACTGCAGCAGCTGAACCTGGCTGACGCGGGCAATGCCGCCCATACCGAGGCCGACGTTCCAGGCGAAGAAGCCGAGGAACATCGAGCCGAAGCTCAGATAGAAGAATGAAAATGCCTGTGCCGGGGAAGCATTGGCGAATTCAGGATGCCAGCTCCACAACGCTCCGGGGATCGAGACTGGCGCTGTCAGGATCAGCGACCAGCAGATGACCTCCCAACCGGGCATGCGGCGCGACAGCTTGCCTGACACGACATAACCAAGGCTCGCCGACAGCGCCGCGAGGAACAGGAACAGGTCGCCGCTTGAAAGTTGCATGCCGTTGTCGCTGATGGCGAAGGTGACGACGAGAGCCGCACCCGCCACGCCGCAAACCCAGAACAACGCCGATGGCCGCTCGCCGCCGATGATGGCGGCAAAGATGCTGGTGGTCAGCGGCAGGACGCCGAGAACCACCCCGCCATGCGAGGCAGGCACAGTCTGCAAGGCGATGGATGAGAAGATCGGGAAGCCGAAGACCAGAAGCAGGCCGGCGAGGAACAAGGCCGGCGCATCGCCTTTCGGAAACCGCCTGCGCAGGATCAGGAGCAGAAGGGCTGCGGCGAGAGAGGCCATGGCGGCGCGGCCATGGGTGACGAACCATGGCGAAAAATGTGTCAGGGCGACACGCGTTGCCGGCAAGGTGCCGCCGAAAATGACGACGCCGAGCGTGCCAAGCGCCAGGCCGATCGTTTCGCGCGATATGGCTGAGCCGGTTTGGGTGGTGTTGCGTGCATCCATGGGCGCAAGGGTTAGCGGGCCTCGGCGCTTACGTCGCGGAATTTCCGTTGGTCCAGAATTTTGGTCCAGATCTACTTCGGTCGGATCTGCTTCGGCCAGATCGTTTTCAGAGTGTTGCCGACAAAAGTTATGCCTGCGGTACGAAGCCGTCTCGCATTTGCGAAGGTTTCATCCTAAGAAGCGGCCATGTCGATTTGGGACCGTCTCGGCGATTTCATTGCGCGTATCTCGGTGTCTGCCGCCAACGGCGTCGCCGATGTCGTGGAGGCCGTGCGCACCGTATTCTCGGGCGATGCGGAAACGCGCCGCCGGGTGGCGTTCTCAGTGGCGATGATCGCCCTGTCAGCCAAGATGGCGAAGGCCGACGGCGTGGTCTCGCAGGCCGAGATCAGGGCCTTCTACGAAATATTCGCGGTGCCGCCGGAGCATGCGCGCGATGTGGCGCGGCTCTACGAGATCGCCCAGCAGGACGTCGCCGGCTTCGAGTTCTATGCCGAGCGCATGGCCAAGCTCTGCGGTTCCGGGCATGCCAATTGCGGCATGCTGGAGGACATTCTCGACGGGCTGTTCCATATCGCCAAGGCCGATGGGCTGATGCATCAGTGCGAAGGCTCGTTCCTGCACAAGGTGTCGCAGATCTTCCGCATCGACGAAGTGCATTACCAGACGATCCTGGCGCGTCATCTCGATCTCGGCGACGCCGACCCGTATCGCGTGCTGGGCATCGAGCGCGGCAAATCCTTCGAGGATGTGCGCAAGCACTATCGCAAGCTGGTCGCCAACAACCATCCCGACAAGCTGATCGCGCGCGGTCTGCCCGAAGAGTTCATTCGCATCGCAACGACCCGCATTGCTGCGATCAACGCCGCCTACGAGATGATCGAAAGGGGGCTCCGGCACGCATGAGCGGTTTCCTGCCCGATCATCCGCATGCCGAGGTGAGGGTTTCGCCCAACTTCGGACCGCGGCGCGACGGCATGAGACCCGACATGATCGTGCTGCACTATACCGGCATGGAGACCGGCGACGGCGCCGAAGCCTGGCTGTGCAATCCGGCAAGCGAAGTGTCGTCGCATTACCTCGTCCACGAGGACGGGCGGATCGTGCAGATGGTGCGCGAGAGCGACCGAGCCTGGCATGCCGGCAAAAGCTCCTGGCGGGGCCTGACCGACGTGAATTCGGCATCGATCGGCATCGAGATCGTCAATCCGGGGCACACGCTCGGCTATCGCCGCTTTCCCAAGCGCCAAATGCAGGCAGTGGCAAGGCTTTGCCAGGGGATCATCGCCCGCCATGCGATCGTGCCGGAACGTGTCCTTGCCCACTCGGATGTGGCGCTCGGCCGCAAAATCGACCCGGGCGAACTGTTCCCGTGGCGCAGTCTGCACGGTTCGGGCATCGGTCATTGGGTCGCACCTTCACCACGTCGCGGGCACGACACGCTGCGTCCCGGCGACGCCGGGGATGCGGTCGAGGAGCTGCAATCGATGCTCGCGCTCTATGGCTACGGCGTCGAAATCACCGGCCAGTTCGACCCGCAGACAGCGGTAACTATCCAAGCTTTTCAACGACATTTCCGGACAAGCTGCGTTGACGGGGTGGCCGATCGGTCGACGATTTCGACGCTGCGCCGGCTGCTTGCCGCACTCCCCGATGGGCTTGACGACTAGTTCAGGTTGATTCGACAAGGTTACAACCTGTCACCCAATGTGAATTGCCCGGACATTTTTCCCGCCAGTTCCCTCGGCAAATGCATCGCCGTGCAAGGCGCCGGCTAAATCCTGTCAACGCTCCGAAGAGAGCTCCCGGCGTCAGGAAGGGATGCTGCGCGATCATTTCGCGCGGCCTGTCGAGAACAAGGATAACATGAAGTATTTGACCGTTGTTGCGGTGGCTGTTGCCGCCGGCCTGACTTCTTTTGCCGCAAACGCCCAGGGCGGCGCTGTCAAGGCCTCGAAGACGATCATCACCCAGAGCAAAAAGACCGCCAAGATCGAAGAGAAGAAGGCAGACGAATGCCCCTATCTGTTTGGCTGCTCCAAGAAGGCTGAAATCGACACGTTCACCACTGCGTCCATCGCCGGCAAGGGCGCCAGGAACATCAAGGACCAGGCCGCGAAGGCTGCAAACGCAGCCACGACGACCAGGGCAAACGGCAAGCCTTATGGCGAGATCGTCGCCCGCTACGCATCCGCCTACGGCGTTCCGGTTTCGCTGGCGCATGCCGTCATCAGCGTCGAGAGCAACTATCGTCCGAACACGCGTGGCCGGGCTGGCGAAATCGGCCTGATGCAGATCAAGCCGGCGACGGCGCGCATGATGGGCTACAGCGGCTCGTCCAAGGGCCTGTTCAACCCGGAGACCAACATCAAGTTCGGCATGCTCTATCTTGCCAAGGCGCATGAACTGAGCGGCGGCACCACTTGCGGAACGATCCTGAAGTACAATGCCGGCCATGGCGCCAAGCGCATGAACCCGGTTTCCGCGGCCTATTGCAAGAAGGTCCAGGCCCGCATCGGCGGCTAGAGTGCGGTGCGCCCGAACGGGCGCACAAAGTTCGCTTCAAGTGCTTGAAACTACGCATCGTGCTTTCCGAAAATCGGTTCCGATTTTCGGGCCGATGCGCCGATACCCGATGGAGCCTGGCGGCTCGTGCGACAGGCGAACGTTTTCGTTTGCCTTTTGCCGCGCGAACCCTTTTATACGCCCTGCCAGCTGGCCGGGCGGCCGCACGCGCAATTGTCGAAAGGCAGCGCGTGAGGAAAGTCCGGGCTCCATGGATACACGGTGCCGGTTAATGGCCGGCGGGGGCGACCCCAGGGAAAGTGCCACAGAAAGCAAACCGCCGCGGTTTCCGCGGTAAGGGTGAAAGGGTGGGGTAAGAGCCCACCGCGCGACTGGCAACAGGAGCGGCACGGTAAACCCCACCGGGAGCAAAACCGAATAGGGGTGGTGCGAGGGGAAACCCTCAGGGCTGTTTCCGGCTCACCGCCCGGGTAGGTTGCGTGAGGCGCATGGCAACATGCGTCCAAGAAGAATGGCCGCCACGTTTCCGTGCCGCAAGGTGCGGGGGCCATACAGAACCCGGCTTATAGGCCAGCTGGCGCTGCCTTTCTGCTGCATGTTCAGGGCGTTCGGGTGCTTTCCGCGCATTTCGAATCAAGCGCCGGGCCGGCTTTCGGTCGGCGCATCGCTTGGAAATCCTGTGGAACCAACCGCATTCCAGCCCGGCCGGTCGTGCGATGAGCCCGGGGACGGCACAGTCTGTTGCAGACGGGCGCGTTGACATCCTGCAAGGCCGTTGCGACATCCCGGCAGGCGACATGTCGCGCTGGCGGCTGTCAGCCGCCCAGCCGGTCCAGCGATGCCTTCATTGCCGCCCAGAGTTCCTCCACCGGCTCGCAGCCGACCGACAGCCGGACGAAGCCCGGCGTAACGGCATCGCCGCGGCGCAGCCGGCGTTCGGCGACGGTGTGCACGCCACCGAAGGAGGTGGCTGCGTGCATCAGCTCGCAGCCATTGATGAAGTTTTCCGCCCGTTCTTCCGAGCCCAGGTCGAAGCTGATGAGGAAACCGAAGCGATCCATCTGGACACGCGCCAGATTGTGCGAGGGATCGCCCTCAAGGCCGGGAAAACGCAAGGCGGAGACCGCAGGGTGGGCCTTGAGGCGCGGGGCGAGAATCTCGGCCGACGAGCACATGCGATCGAAGCGCATTTCCAGTGTTTCCAGTCCGCGATGCACGAGCCATGCCTCGAACGGACCGGGGATGCCGCCGGCATTCTGGCGCCATTCGGTGACGGCGGCAATGATCTCGGGGCTGCGGCTGGCGACATGGCCGAACAGCACGTCGGAATGGCCGTTGGGCGCCTTGGTGTCGGCGGCCACGACGATGTCGGCGCCGAGGTCGAGGGGGCGCTGGCCGAACGGCGTCATCGTGGTGTTGTCGACGATCAGCAGGCCGCCTGCCGCATGCACCGCGGCGGCGACCGCTTCGATGTCGCAGATGTCGAGCGTCGGGTTGGATGGGCTTTCGATGAAGACGAGGCGATAACCCTCGAAGCTGCCATCAAGAAAGGTCGCCGTCGGGCGGACGTCGGTCTTGACGCCGAAGGCGCCGAGGAAGCGGTCCGCCAGGATGCGCGTCGTGTGGTAGCCGTCGGAGGCGACGAGGATGCGGTCGCCGCTCTTGAGCAGGGCGAAGAAGGCTGCCGAAATTGCCGCCATTCCTGAAGGAAAGCCGACGCAGGGCGCGCCTTCGAGATGTCCAAGCATCTCTTCGGTAGCCGACCAGTTGGCGTTGCTGAAACGTCCATACTGATTGTGGCCGGTGGCGTCGCCGGGTGCGTGGTAGATCGAGGCCATGGTCAGCGGAACCGGGATCGGATCGCCGACCGACAGCTTCGAACGGCGCAGGTGGGCGAGGGTTGCGGCGCGGGCCTTCATGGTCTCGGACATGATCTGCGGTCTCTCCCTGGCAGTCAGAAGACGCCTCAACGCTAGGCCCCAGGTGCTTGCGCGGCAAGATGAAAAGCCACTCCTGCATTATGCCACGTAAGACTTCGTTAGCCTTAAGGGATCATAAAAATCGGGATGCCGCGAAAGGCCCCGAAAGGGTGGTTGCGACGTCGTTGTGTGCCCAGTTCCCGTTGACGCCCATATTGGCCCATGATATCCCAAATCGGTAACCATGATTTCGTTTCAGTAAAGGGTAGGGCGTTCGCCGGACCGGTAGCCGCGGCGGCTGCGGGTCGCGACCTATTTGCTGACTGCAGGGATTTTCAGGGCTTGCGATTTTGGCCGGACCATCAGGGTTCGGCCGTGACGACGAGGGGCGCGGCCGCAACGGCCGGATCAAGCGATGGACCGGTTTCTCTCGAGTGCGGTGAACAGGATCGATGCGAAGGGGCGGGTCTCCGTTCCGGCGCATTTCCGTGCCGTATTGCAGAAGCGCGGCTACCAGGAACTCTATGCGCTGAGGGCGCTGGACGTTCCGGCGCTGGATGTCGGCGGGCTCGATCTTCTCGACCGCTACGAACAGCGCATCGCGCAAGAGGATCCATTCCTGCAGACGGCGGACGACATGTCCTTCTTCGTGCATGGCGACAGCACTTTCCTGAAACTCGATCAGGATGGGCGTATCTCGGTCTCGGATTTCCTGCGGGAGCATACGGGCATCACGACCGATGTGGCCTTTGTCGGTCGCGGACAGTTTTTTCAGATGTGGGAGCCGGAGCGGCTGCGCGCCTATGGCGCGGACGTGCGTGCCCGGCTTTCGAAGCTTCGGCAGGGGACGAAGCCTGGGGAGCAACCGGAATGATGGCAGGCCACGGCGACGACCATCACGCTGACGGCGGACCGGCCCGCCACATTCCGGTTCTCCTCGCCGAAGTCCTTGCGGCGCTTCATCCGGCTGAGGGCGAAGTGCATGTCGATGGCACTTTTGGCGCTGGCGGCTACACCAGGGCGATCCTGCAGACGGGCGCTTCGGTTGTCGCCATCGATCGCGATCCTGATGCGATCGCTGCAGGCAGGGCGCTCGAAAGCCAGTCCGGCGGCAAGCTGCGGCTGGTTCAGGCGCCGTTCTCCAGCCTCGACGAGCATGTCGACCAGGTCGATGGCGTCGTGCTCGACATCGGCGTTTCGTCCATGCAGCTCGATCAGGCCGAGCGCGGCTTTTCCTTCCGCGCCGACGGCCCGCTGGACATGCGCATGGCGCAGGCCGGCGCCAGTGCCGCCGACGTGGTCAACCGTTTCAAGGCGGGCGATCTCGCCCGCATCTTCGGCTTCCTCGGCGAGGAGCGTCATGCCGGCCGTATCGCCCGTATGATCGAGAGCCGCCGCGACAAGCGCCCGTTCGAACGCACGCTCGACCTTGCCGACGCCATCGAGACGCATATCGGGCGCGCGCCCAAGGACAAGATCCATCCGGCGACGCGCGTGTTCCAGGCGCTGCGCATCTACGTCAATGACGAGCTGGGCGAACTGGCGCGGGCGCTGTTTGCTGCCGAGCGCGCGCTGAAGCCCGGCGGACGCCTCGTCGTGGTGACCTTCCATTCGCTCGAGGACCGCATCGTCAAGCGCTTCATCACCGACCGTTCGAGCGCGCCGTCGCGGTCGCGCTACATGCCGGAACTCGAGGTGATTGCCACCACCTTCACCAAGGCTGGCGGGGCGGTGGGCCCAAGCGACGCCGAGACTGCCATCAACCCGCGTGCCCGTTCGGCCAAGCTGCGGGCTGCCGTGCGCACCGCCGTTGCGCCGCGCGGCGAAGACTTTTCCATCTTCGGACTTCCGAAGCTCCCCGACGTCGGTCAGTCGGGAGAAAGGTGAACCATGTTCCGCACCAGCGACATAATCCTGATCGCCGCGATGGTCGGGGCCGCGGCCTTCACCTACCAGACCAAGCATGAGGCCGAGAACCGGCTCGAGGCGGTGCGCAAGATCGAGGCGCAGATCCGCTACGAGGAAGACACCATCGACCTGCTTAAGGCCGACTGGAGCCTTCTGACCCAGCCGGCGCGGCTTCAGAAGCTCGCCCAGGCCTATCAGTCGGAACTGAAGCTGGACCCGGTGGATGCGCGCCAGATCGTCAATCTCAAGGACCTGCCGGTTCGTGAACTGACGATCGAGGACCTGACCCGGACCGGCGGCATGGCCGCAGCAGGCACCGACCAGACCGTTACCGGAGGCATCGCTCGATGATCGGCTTGTTCGGCAGGAAGCGCATCAAGGTCAAGACCGAGACCGCGATCGTCGTCGACAGCGCCCGCAAGGCGACCGGCGGGCGAACGCGCAACCGCGTCATCATGACGATGGCCGTGTTCTTCGGCATCTACGCCACCATTGCCGGGCGTCTCGTCTATCTCGGCATGCTCGACCCCGATACATCGGCCGGGCCGGAATCCCGCATCACCGCCTCGCGCCCCGACATCGTCGACCGCAACGGCGAGGTTCTTGCCACCGACATCAAGACGGCCTCGCTGTTTGCCGAGCCGCGCCGCATCGTCGACGCCGACGAGGCCATCGAAAAGCTGTCGACGGTGCTGCCCGACCTCAATGTCGAGCAGACCTACAACAAGCTGAAGAGCGGTACGGGCTTCGTCTGGCTGAAGCGCCAGCTGACGCCGAAGCAGCAGGCCGAGATCATGGCGCTCGGCATTCCCGGCATCGCGTTCCGCACCGAAAAGCGCCGCTTCTATCCGGGCGGCGAGACGACGTCCTACATCGTCGGCCTGACCAATATCGACAACAAGGGCATTTCCGGTCTCGAGAAGTATATCGACGACCAGGGCCTTGCCGACCTGCAGGCCTCGGGCCTTGCGGTTGCCAAGGACCTCAAGCCTGTCCGTCTGTCGATCGACCTGCGCGTCCAGCACATCGTGCGCGACGAGATCCAGGCGGCGATGGAAAAGTACCGCGCTGTGGCTGCCGGTGCTGTCGTGATCAACGTCAAGACAGGCGAAATCCTCGCCATGGGCTCGGTGCCCGACTTCGATCCCAACAATCCGTTCAACGCCCAGGACAAGGACCGGCTGAACCGCATGTCGGCCGGCCTGTTCGAGATGGGCTCGACCATCAAGAGCTTCACCACGGCAATGGCGCTGGATTCGGGCAAGATGTCGCTCAACAGCACCGTTGATGCCAGCCGCCCGCTGACCATCGGCCGCCAGACCATCCGCGACTTCCACGGCAAGGGCCGGGTGCTGACGG
Organism: Aminobacter sp. MET-1; assembly: GCF_026521175.1. Classification (NCBI taxonomy): domain Bacteria; kingdom Pseudomonadati; phylum Pseudomonadota; class Alphaproteobacteria; order Hyphomicrobiales; family Phyllobacteriaceae; genus Aminobacter; species Aminobacter sp. MET-1. The sequence goes on from NZ_JAMSHL010000015.1 coordinate 53,794, forward strand.
TGCCGGAAGTGTTCATCTTCTCGTCCAACATCGGTTCGGCCAAGGAGGCCGACGTCGTCGGCATCGAGGGACACCGCGAGTTCCTCAAGCGTCTCGGCCTGCTCGACCGCCTGCAGACCGAGCTTCCGGAATCGGCGCGTCCCACCGAGCCGAAGGTCTGGAAGAAGGTGCACTCGATCACCGCTGCGTTCGGCCACGGCTTCTCGACGACGCCGCTGCAGACGGCAGCCGGTGCGGTCGCGCTGATGAATGGCGGCCGCTACATGATACCGACCTTCCTGCCGCGCACCCTAGAAGAGGCGATGGCCGTCTCGACCAAGGTGGTGAGCGACCAGACCAGCGCCGACATGCGCTATCTCTATAACCTGAACGCGACGGCCCCCGGTGGTTCCGGCAAGCGCGGTACGGTTCCCGGTTATCGCGTCGGCGGCAAGACCGGAACGGCCGAAAAGGTCGTCAACGGGCGCTATTCGAAGGAAAAGAACTTCAACGCCTTCCTCGCTGCCTTCCCGATGGACGATCCCCAATATCTGGTGCTGACCATCATCGACGAACCGAAGATGGAAGGGTCCACCCGTTCGGCCACGGCCGGCTTCACTGCCGCGCCGATGGTGTCCAACATTATCCGGCGTTCGGCGTCCCTGCTTGGCGTAAAGCCAGAATTCGGCCAAGAAGGTGCGGCAACGCTGGCTTCCTACCCTTGATTCCATGGGCGCGCCTGCGGGGCGCGCCAATTGTTTGTAGCGAACGGACCTCAATGAAACTGATAGACCTTGCCGGTGTCCTGCCTGTCGATGGGCTCAATCCCAACGATGTAGAGGTGAGCGGGGTGTCGTCGGATTCCAGGCAAGTCGTGCCCGGAACCGTGTTTTTTGCCGTTGCCGGCAGCAAGGCCGATGGCGCCGCCTATGCCGGGGATGCCGCCAGGCGCGGTGCGCTGGCCGTCGTGGCTGCCAGGGGCGCCGAACTCGGCTCCATCGGCGTGCCGGTGATTTCGGTCGACGATCCGCGCCAGGCGCTGGCGCTCAGCGCCGCCAAGTTCTTTGGCCGCCAGCCCGAAACCATGGTGGCCGTGACCGGCACCAGCGGCAAGACGTCGGTCGCAGCCTTTACCCGCCAGATCTGGGAGCGGGCGGGTTATGCCGCTGCCAGCATCGGCACGACGGGCGTCGTCGCGCCGGGCCGCAACGAATACGGCCAGCTGACGACGCCGGATCCGGTGGCGCTGCACAGGCTGTTGGCCGAACTTGCCAATGCAGGCGTGACCCATGCGTCGATGGAGGCTTCAAGCCACGGCCTCGACCAGCGCCGGCTGGATGGCGTTCAGCTCGCCGCCGCAGGCTTCACCAATCTCGGTCGCGACCACATGGATTACCATCCGACGGTCGAGGATTACCACCGCGCCAAGCTGCGCCTGTTCGACACGCTGCTGCCCAAGGGCGCGCCGGCGGTGATCTTTGCCGACGATGCCTGGTCGCAGCCGACGGTCGACGCGGCCCGCGCCGCAGGTCTCAAGGTGCTGACGGTCGGACGTCATGGCGATTTCCTCAGCCTCAAGCGCGTCGAGCATGAACGCCATCGCCAGCGCGCCGAAATCGAATGCGGCGGCACGATCTATGAGATCGACCTGCCGCTGGCCGGCGACTTCCAGGTTGCCAATTCGCTGGTGGCGGCAGGCCTCGCGATTGCGACGGGCACCGATGTCGCCAAGGCACTGTCGGCGCTCGAGCATCTCAAGGGGGCGCCGGGCCGTCTCGACCTCGTCGGCACTACGTCTTCGGGCGCCCCCGTCTATGTCGACTACGCCCATAAGCCCGATGCGCTGGAGAATGTGCTCGCCTCGGTGCGGCCGTTCACGACCGGCCGCGTCGTCGTGGTGTTCGGCTGCGGCGGCGACCGCGACCGCGGCAAGCGGCCGATCATGGGCGAGATCGCGACCCGACTGGCCGACATCACGATCGTCACCGACGACAATCCGCGCTCCGAGGTGCCCGAGACCATCCGCGCCGCCATCATGGCTGCAGCACCCGGCGCCATCGAGATCGGCGACCGCCGCAAGGCGATCCATGAGGCGGTGGCGCTGCTGCGCGAGGGCGACACGCTGATCGTGGCCGGCAAGGGCCATGAAGAGGGCCAGACCGTCGGCTCCGAGACGCTGCATTTCTCCGACCATGAAGAAGTGCGCAAGGCGCTCGGAGAGGCTGCATGAGCCTGCTCTGGACCTCCGAGGCTCTCGTCGAGGCGACGGGCGGCAGGCCGCTGGGCCAGATGCCCGAGGGCATATCGGGCATTTCCATCGACAGCCGCACTCTGAAGCCGGGCGAAGCGTTCTTCGCCATCAAGGGCGAGGCGATGGACGGCCACGACTTTGCCACCGCAGCCGTCAAGGCCGGGGCAGGGCTGCTGATCGTCGCCGAAGGCAAGCTGCCGGCACTGGGACGGCTGACCGCGCCGATGATCGTGGTGCCCGACGTGCTGGTCGCGCTCGAAAAGCTCGGCATCGCCGCGCGGGCGCGCTCGCGGGCCCGGATCGTCGCCGTCACAGGTTCGGTCGGCAAGACCAGCACCAAGGAAGCCCTGCGCCACGGGCTGTCCTCGGTCGGCAAGGTGCATGCCTCGGTTGCGTCGTTCAACAACCATTGGGGCGTGCCGCTGACGCTGGCGCGCATGCCCGCCGACAGCGACTACGCCGTGTTCGAGATCGGCATGAACCATCCGGGCGAGATCAGCCCGCTGGTGCGCATGGTCCGCCCGCATGTCGCGATCGTCACCTTGATTGCCGCAGCGCATCTTGGCTTCTTCCGCAGTCTCGACGAGATCGCCAAGGCCAAGGCCGAGATCTTCGAAGGCGTCGAACCTGGCGGTGCTGTGCTGCTCAACCGCGACGACGGCCGCTTCAAATTGCTCGAAAAGCTGGCCCAGACTGCCGGCGTCGAGGATATTCTCGGCTTCGGCGAGGATGCGAAGGCCGAGTATCGCCTGCTGAAATGCACGCTCGAGGCCGATCACTCGATGATCGTCGCCCGTATCGGTGGCCGCGATATCCAGGCCCGCATCGGCGCGCCCGGCCGCCATATCGTCCAGAATGCGCTGGCCGTGCTTGGTGCGGCGCATCTGTGCGGCGCCGACGTGCCGACGGTGGCGACCGCACTCGCTTCGATGTCGGCCGAAAGCGGGCGCGGCAAGCGCCACCTGCTGCAACTGCCTGACGGTCCGGTGACGCTGATCGACGAAAGCTACAACGCCAATCCGGCATCGATGAAGGCTGCGATCGAGCTTCTGGACGCCACGCCGGTGTCCGGAAACGGCCGCCGCATCGCGGTGCTTGGCGACATGCTGGAGCTGGGCGACCATTCGGCCAAGTTGCATTCCGGCCTCGCCGACCTTATCAGCTCAACGCGCACCGACCTTGTGCTCATGGCCGGGCCTGAAATGAAGGCGCTCGCCGATACGCTGCCCGAGGGGATCAGGGCCGAGTATCGCAGCGGTGTCGAGGACCTGAAGCCGCTTCTGCTTGAAACGCTTCGGCCCGGCGATGCCGTCATGATCAAGTCGTCGAAAGGCATCGGCTTTTCGCGCCTGGTCGAGGCGATGATCAAGACTTTCCCGGCTCATGCCGGCAACACCACACAGACCTGACCGGGTCTCGGGGGACGGATACGTATGCTAACTTTGCTTGTCGATTTCGCGGACAAGGTGTCGTTCTTCAACGTCTTCCGCTACATCACCTTTCGAACCGGCGGCGCGCTGATCACCTCGGCGCTGATCGTCTTCATCTTCGGGCCGGCGATCATCAACGCGCTGCGCCTGAGGCAGGGCAAGGGCCAGCCGATCCGCGCCGACGGCCCGCAGACCCATTTCAAGAAAGCCGGCACGCCGACCATGGGCGGCCTGATGATCCTTTGTGGCATCATCGGCTCGACGCTTTTGTGGGCCAACATCGCCTCTGTCTATGTATGGGTGGTGCTGTTCGTCACGCTCGGCTTCGGCGCCATCGGCTTTTATGACGACTATCTCAAGGTCACCAAGCAATCGCATCTCGGCCTGTCCGGCAAGGCGCGCCTGGGCATCGAATTCGTGATCGCCGGCATCGCCGCCTGGATCATCATGCACAACGGCCAGGCGCCGTTCTCGTCGTCGCTGACCTTCCCGTTCATCAAGGACCTGCTGCTCAATCTCGGCTGGTTCTTCATTCCGTTCTCCTGCTTCGTCATCGTCGGCGCCGGCAACGCGGTGAACCTGACCGACGGCCTCGACGGTCTCGCTATCGTGCCGATCATGATCGCGGCAGCATCCTTCGGCGTGATCGCCTACCTCTCGGGTAACGCCGTCTTCGCCGAATATCTGCAGATCCACTTCGTGCCCGGCACCGGTGAGCTTGCCGTCATCCTTGGCGCGGTCATCGGTGCGGGCCTCGGCTTCCTGTGGTTCAACGCGCCGCCCGCCGCCATCTTCATGGGCGACACCGGCTCGCTCGCACTTGGCGGTCTCATCGGCACGGTTGCGGTCGCCACCAAGCACGAGATCGTCATGGCTATCGTCGGCGGCCTGTTCGTGATGGAGGCGCTGTCGGTCATCATCCAGGTCGGCTTCTTCAAGATGACGGGCCGGCGCGTCTTCCTGATGGCGCCGATCCACCACCATTTCGAGAAACTGGGGTGGACCGAAAGCCAGGTCGTCATCCGCTTCTGGATCATCGCCGTCATCCTGGCGCTGATCGGTCTTTCCACCCTCAAGCTGCGCTGAGGCCCGCCATGATCCCCGCCACCTCATTTCAGGGCAAGCGAGTAGCGCTCTTCGGGCTGGGCGGTTCGGGGATTGCGACAGCGCGTGCGCTCGCGGCCGGCGGCGCCGACATCGTGGCGTGGGACGACAATCCCGAAAGCGTAGCCAAGGCAGCGAGCGAAGGCATCGCCACCGCCGACCTGCGCGGCATCGAATGGGCCGGCATCGCCTCCTTCGTGCTGTCGCCCGGCGTACCGCTGACCCACCCCAAGCCGCACTGGACCGTCGAGCTTGCGCGCGGGGCCGGCGTCGAGGTCATCGGCGACATCGAACTGTTTGCGCGCGAACGCATCGCCACTGCCCCGACAGCGCCGTTCATTGCCATCACCGGCACCAACGGCAAGTCGACGACTACGGCACTGACGGCGCACATCCTGCAGTCGGCCGGCCGCGACACGCAGATGGGCGGCAATATCGGCCGCGCAGTCATGACGCTCGATCCGCCTCGGGCCGACCGCCACTATGTCGTCGAGTGCTCGTCCTACCAGATCGACCTTGCGCCATCGATCAATCCGACGGCGGGTATCCTGCTCAACCTGACGCCCGACCATCTCGACCGGCATGGCACCATGCAGCACTATGCTTCGATCAAGGAGCGGCTGGTGGCGGGCAGCGACACCGCCATCATCGGCGTCGACGACGTCTATTGCGCCCAGATCGCCGACAGGCTGGAGCGGGTGGGCAAGGATGTCGTCCGCATTTCTAAGCGACTGCCGCTGACCGACGGTTATTTCGCCGACGGCACCGACATCATGGAAGCGATCGACGGCCGCTACAGCCGCATCGCCTTCCTCGAAGGCATCGGCTCGCTGCGCGGTCAGCACAACGCCCAGAACGCGCTCGCAGCCGTGGTCGCCTGCCTGAAGGTCGGTCTCGACCTCGGCGAGATCCAGGCCGGGCTGGAAGGCTTTCCAGGCCTTGCCCATCGCATGGAGCAGGTCGGGCGCAAGGGGCACGTGCTGTTCGTCAACGATTCCAAGGCGACCAATGCGGATGCGGCGGCACCCGCGCTGTCGAGCTTCCCGCGCGTCTACTGGATCGCCGGCGGGCTGCCCAAGGAGGGCGGCATCGAGCCGCTGCGCAGCTTCTTCCCGCGCATCGCGCGGGCCTATCTGATCGGCGAGGCGGCACCGGCCTTTGCGGCGACGCTGGGCGAGGCGGCACCTTACGAGATATCGGGCACGCTGGCGGCGGCGGTCGAGCATGCCGCCGAGGATGCGGCCAAGGACGACAGCGGCGAGGCGGTGGTTCTGCTCTCGCCGGCCTGCGCCAGCTTTGACCAGTTCAAGAACTTCGAAATTCGCGGCGAAGCCTTCAGGCAAGCTGTGAATGCTATTGATGGCGTCAGCGCTATCGGAGGGGCAAGGTAATGGCTAGCCGTCTCGACAGAAGTCCCGTCGCACTGTGGTGGTGGACGGTCGATCGCTGGTTCCTGGCGGCGTTCCTGTCGCTGATGGGGCTGGGCATCGTGCTTTCATTCGCCGCAAGCCCTGCGGTCGCCGAGCGCATCGGCCTCGGCAGCTTCCACTTCGCCACGCGCCAGATCATCTTCACGCTGCCGGCGGCGGCGGTGATGATCGCAGTGTCGTTCCTCGATTCCCGGCAGATCAGGCGCATGGCGCTGGTCATGCTCGGCATCATGCTGGTGATGATGGTGGCGGTGCTGTTCATCGGCGTCGAGGTCAAGGGCGCGCGGCGCTGGGTGTCGCTCGCCGGCGTCTCGATCCAGCCGTCGGAGTTCCTGAAGCCGGCCTTCGTCGTCATCTGCGCCTGGCTGTTTGCCGAACATGACCGCCAGCCCGACATTCCCGGCAACCTGTTTGCCATGATCCTGCTCGGCCTCGTCGTTGCGCTGCTGGTGGCGCAGCCCGATCTTGGCCAGACCATGCTGGTGCTCGGCACCTGGGGCGTGATGTTCTTCATGGCCGGCATGTCGTGGTTCTGGATCATCGCGCTCGGCATGACCGGCGTCGGCGGCCTGGCTGCGGCCTACACCATCTTCCCGCATGTCGCCGGCCGCATCGACCGTTTCGTCACCGGCGAGGGCGACACCTTCCAGGTCGACATGGGCCGCGATGCCATCATCAATGGCGGCTGGTTCGGCGTCGGACCGGGCGAGGGCACGGTCAAGCGGGTCATCCCCGACAGCCATGCCGACTTCGTGTTCTCGGTGGCCGGCGAGGAGTTCGGCATCATCCTGTGCCTGATCATCATGGCGATCTTCGCCTTCATCGTGCTGCGCGGCCTGCGCACGGCACTGCGCGAGCATGACGACTTCACCCGCTATGCGGTTGCCGGCCTCGTTGTCGTCTTCGGCCTGCAGTCGGTCATCAATATGGGCGTGAACCTGCAGCTGATGCCGGCCAAGGGCATGACGCTGCCCTTCATCTCCTATGGCGGCTCGTCGCTGATCGCCATCGCCATATCGATGGGCATGGTGCTGGCGCTGACCCGCAAGAAGCCGGAGAAGTTCCGCCCGACCGGCTACGCGTCCATGCAGCGAAACCCGCTGCCAGCCGAGTAAGATATGACCAAAGGTACCATCATGCTTGCCGCCGGCGGGACCGGCGGCCATCTGTTTCCGGCCGAAGCGCTGGCGCATGAGCTTGCGTCGCGCGGCTGGCAAGTGCATCTCGCCACGGACGACCGGGCCGAGCGTTTCGCCGGCAAGTTTCCGGCGACGGCGATCCATCCGATCAAGTCCTCGACCATCGGTTCCAAGAACCCGATTGCGCTGGCGCGCGCGTTCTGGAGCATCTGGAGCGGCGTGCGCCAGGCATCCCAGGTGATCGCCAGGATCAAGCCTTCGGTCGTCATCGGCTTCGGCGGTTATCCGACCCTGCCGCCGCTCTATGCCGCGACCCGGCGCGGCGTGCCTGCCATGGTGCATGAGCAGAACGCGGTGATGGGCCGCGCCAACAAGGCGCTGGCCAGCAAGGTCGACGCCATTGCCGGCGGCTTCCTGCCCGAGAATGCGGGCGCCAACAGCGCCAAGATCGTGGTGACGGGCAATCCGGTGCGACCGGCGGTGATCGAGGCTGCGAAGATGCCCTACGTGGCTTCCGGCGGCATGGACCAGTTCAACCTCTTGGTCTTCGGCGGCAGCCAGGGCGCCCAGTTCTTCTCCGAGGCTATGCCGGCGGCGATCGCGCTGCTGCCGGAGGAGCAGCGCAAGCGGCTGCACGTCACCCAGCAGGCGCGCAAGGAAGATGCCGACAAGGTCAAGGCAGCCTATGCCGATCTCGGCATCGCCGCCGACGTGTCGCCCTTCTTCACCGACATGGCTGAGCGTATGGCCGCAGCCCAGCTTGTGATCTCGCGCTCGGGCGCGTCGACCGTTTCCGAGATTTCGGTCATCGGTCGCCCGGCGCTGCTGGTGCCTTACCCTTATGCGCTCGACCATGATCAGGCGGCGAATGCCGCGCGGCTGGCGGCGGCTGGCGGCGGCGAAGTGCATCCGCAGGCGACGCTTTCGGCCCAGCGCATCGCCGAGCTTTTGGGCGACGCGATGAGCGATCCGACGCGGCTTTCGACCATGGCCGCTGCCGCAAAGTCAGTCGGCAAAGCGGATGCCACCAGGTTGCTCGCCGACCTCGCAGAGGCTATTGCGTCCAAAACGCCCGTTTCGGAATTCAAGAAGGGAGTGCGGTCATGAAGATGCCGCAGACCATCGGCCTCGTGCATTTCATCGGCATTGGCGGCATCGGCATGAGCGGCATCGCCGAGGTGCTGCACAATCTCGGCTACAAGGTGCAGGGCTCCGACCAGTCCGACAGCGCCAATGTCCAGCGCCTGCGTGCCAAGGGCATCGAGTGCTTTGTCGGTCACAAGGCCGAGAACCTTGGCGACGCCGAGGTGATCGTGGTTTCGACCGCGATCAAGAAGACCAATCCCGAGCTCATGGCGGCGCGCGAGAAGCTGCTGCCCGTCGTGCGCCGCGCCGAGATGCTGGCCGAACTGATGCGCTTCCGCAATGCGGTCGCCATCGGCGGCACCCACGGCAAGACGACGACGACCTCGATGGTGGCGACGCTGCTCGACGCCGGCGGGCTCGATCCGACCGTCATCAATGGTGGCATCATCAACGCCTACGGCACCAATGCCCGCATGGGCGAGGGCGAGTGGATGGTGGTCGAGGCCGACGAGAGCGACGGCACCTTCCTCAAGCTGCCGGCCGACATTGCCGTGGTCACCAATATCGACCCCGAGCATCTCGACCATTACGGCACCTTCGACAAGGTGCGTGAGGCGTTCCGCCAGTTCGTCGAGAACGTACCGTTCTACGGCTTCGGCGTCATGTGCACCGACCACCCCGAAGTGCAGGCGCTGGTCAGCCACATCGAGGACCGCCGCGTCATCACCTATGGCGAAAACACCCAGGCCGACGTGCGTTTCACCAACCACCGCATGGACGGCGCAGTTTCGGTCTTCGACGTGGTGATCCGCAACCGCAAGTCGGCGTCGTCGAGTGTCATCGAGGGCCTGCGCCTGCCGATGCCGGGCCGCCATAACGTCTCCAATGCCACGGCTGCCATCGCTGTCGCCACCGAACTCGGCATTTCGGCCGAGGCGGTGAAGCGCGGGCTGTCGTCCTTCGGCGGCGTCAAGCGCCGCTTCACGCACACGGGCGCCTGGAACGGCGTCGAGGTGTTCGACGACTACGGCCACCATCCGGTCGAGATCAAGGCCGTGCTGCGCGCCGCGCGCGAGGCGACCAAGGGCCGCGTCATCGCCATTGCCCAGCCGCACCGCTTCACCCGCTTGCGCGATCTGTTCGACGACTTCTCGGCCTGCTTCAACGACGCGGACACGGTCATGGTCGCACCCGTCTATGCAGCCGGGGAGGATGCCATCGACGGCATCAACTCCGAGTCGCTCGTGTCGCGCATCCGTGCGGGCGGCCATCGTGACGCCCGCCACATCGAGGGTCCGGCCTCGATCGCGCCCGTGGTGCGCGATCTGGCCAAGCCTGGCGATTTCGTCGTCTTCCTCGGCGCCGGCAACATCACCCAGTGGGCCTATGCGTTGCCGGGCGAACTGTCAGGGGGCGGGGCGTGACCGGTGGAGGCGAGGCGCTGATCGCAAAGCTCGGGGGTCGTCTATCGAGCCTGCGCGGGCGGCTGACGCCCAATGCCGAGATGGAAAAGATCACCTGGTTCCGCGCCGGCGGCATCGCCGACGCGCTGTTCCAGCCGGCCGACGAGGAAGACCTCGCCGATTTCCTCAGGGCGGTGCCCGAGGAGATCCCGGTTCTGGTCGTCGGCATCGGCTCCAACCTGTTGGTGCGCGAAGGCGGTATTCCCGGCTTCGTGGTGCGCCTTTCGGCCAAGGGGTTCGGCGAAGCGACCGCAATCTCGCCGACGGGAATCGCGGCGGGTGCTGCGACGCCCGACAAGCGCGTGGCCGCGCTTGCGCATGACAGCGGCATCGGCGGCTTCCATTTCTATCACGGCATCCCCGGCGCCATCGGTGGGGCGCTGCGCATGAATGCGGGCGCCAACGGCGTCGAGACGCGCGAGCGTGTCGTCGAAGTCCGTGCGCTCGACCGCAAGGGCAACCTGCATGTGCTGTCGAATGCCGATATGGGCTACAGCTATCGCCATTCGTCGGCCGCTGCCGACCTGATCTTCACCTCGGCGACCTTCGAGGGATATGCCGAGGACAAGGACGCCATCAAGGCGGCGATGGATGCGGTCCAGCATCATCGCGAGACGGTGCAGCCGATCCGCGAAAAGACCGGCGGCTCGACCTTCAAGAATCCCGAGGGCACTTCTGCCTGGAAGGAAATCGACAAGGCCGGCTGCCGCGGGCTGATGATCGGCGGCGCGCAGATGTCGCCGATGCACTGCAACTTCATGATCAATACGGGCACGGCCACCGGCTACGATCTCGAATATCTCGGCGAGACGGTGCGCAGCCGCGTGCTCGAGAATTCGGGCATTCGCCTGCAGTGGGAAATCAAGCGCATCGGTCAGTTCAAGCCGGGCCACGAAGTGCAGGAGTTTTTGGGGCAAATGCTTTAGGCGCCTCGCTTGGCTGCATCGCGATTGCCATTTCAAGCCCTCGGCGCGCCTGCGCCGGGGGCTTTTTGCTGCCTGATCCTTGTTGCCTGCCGTTGCTTTGGAGTCTCAGTAGATTCGCTTCGCGGTCATCAAATCGCAGCGATTTTCAATCGGTGCTTGCCACGGAATCAAGTCTCTGATTCTCTGACCTAAAGCGTTTCCTGATTTGAGTCGCGTAACGCGTAACCCGCGTTTTCATCCGGAAGGTCAACTTCCGGAGGGCTAAGATTCAGTCTTTGGAATCAGGATGTTGTGCTTGGCATTGAGAGGGGATTTCCGGGGATGAAGTCGAAGCACGTTGCTGTCTTGATGGGTGGATTCTCGTCCGAGCGGCCCGTGTCCCTTTCATCAGGGAATGCCTGTGCGAACGAGCTGGAAAGCGTGGGCTACAAGGTCACGCGGGTCGATGTCGGTCGCGATGTCGGCGAAGTGCTCGCGGCGCTCAAGCCCGATGTCGCCTTCAATGCCTTGCATGGGCCGTTCGGCGAGGATGGCACGATCCAGGGTGTCCTCGAATTCCTTGCCATTCCCTATACGCATTCCGGCGTTCTGGCCTCGGCGCTCGCCATGCACAAGGATCAGGCCAAGAAGGTCGCCAGGGCGGCCGGCATTCCGGTGGCCGAATCCAGGATTCTCGACCGTTTCACCATCTGCAACGAGCATCCGATGAAGCCGCCCTATGTGGTCAAGCCGGTCGCCGAGGGGTCGAGTTTCGGCGTGGTGATCGTGAAGGAGGATCAGTCGCATCCGCCCCAGATCATCTCGTCGCCCGAGTGGCGCTATGGCGAGACTGTCATGGTCGAGCGCTACATCCATGGGCGGGAGTTGACCTGTGCGGTGATGGGTGATGTGGCCCTGGGCGTGTGCGAGATCGTGCCGACAGGGCATTCCTTCTACGACTACGATTCAAAATATGTTCCCGGCGGCTCAAAGCACGAATGCCCCGCGAAAGTTTCACCGAATATTTACCAAAAAATACAAACACTGGCGCTCAAGGCTCACCAAGCGATCGGGTGCCGGGGCGTTTCCCGGTCTGACTTCCGGTACGACGACCGCCATTCCGAAAATGGAGAGGTCGTCTGGCTGGAAATCAATACGCAACCCGGGATGACGCCCACGTCGCTGGTGCCGGAAATCGCTGCCCAGGCTGGGCATTCGTTTGGTGATTTGTTGAGTTGGATGGTGGAGGACGCTTCGTGTTTGCGGTGAGGTCGGGATACGGCAGGGAGGTGCGCGGCGCGAAGTCCGGCGTCTTCGGGCTGTCCCTGTCTGCGGAGCACTTCGTGCTGCCGCGGCTGCTGCGCAAGCCTGTCCGCATCCTGGCGCGCTTCGGGCGCGGCGAGTTCACGCCTCCGCCTTATGCCGCAACGATGCTGACGGCGTCGTTCCTGGCCGCAAGCTCGCTTTATGGCGCCTATCTGGGCGGTCACATGCCTGCAATGGTGCAGGGTGTGACGGCCCGCAGCGGTTTTGCCGTCGATCAGATCAAGGTTTCCGGGAATCGCGAAACCTCCGAGATCGACATCCTCGACAAGCTGGAGCTCGATGGCTGGACGTCGCTGGTCGGCTTCAATCCCGAGAGTGCGCGCGAGCGCATCGTTTCGCTGCCGTGGGTGCGCGAAGCAGCCGTCCGCAAGGTCTATCCGAACACGATCGAGGTCCGCGTCGACGAGCGCGATGCCTTTGCCATCTGGCAGCATGGCAGCCAGCTCAGCGTCATCGAGAAGGATGGCGCGGTGATCGCGCCCTATGTCGGCGGTCGTCAGGCGATGCTGCCGCTGGTCGTCGGCCTGGGCGCCGCGGAAGGTGCTGCGGCTTTCGTCGCCAAGGTTCAGGCTTATCCCGAGCTGGCGTCGCGGGTGCGCGGCTATATCCGCGTCGGCGAGCGCCGCTGGGACATGCGTCTCGACAACGGCATCACCGTCAAGCTGCCCGAGACCCAGGTCGAGGCAGCCCTTGCCGATCTCGTGGCGCTCGACAAAAGCGATGCGCTTCTGACCCGTGATATCGCCGCGGTCGACATGCGTTTTACGGACAGGCTCGTCGTGCAGCTGACGCCCGAGGCGATGGAGCGTCGCCAGGACGAGCTGAAAGCCAAGCCGAAGGTCGTCAAGGCGGCGACGGGGAAGAGAATATGAGCTGGTTGGGCGGTCAGAAAGATCCGGCTTCGCGCCGCTCGGGCATCCTGACGGTGCTCGATGTCGGTTCGAACAAGGTCTGCTGCGTGGTGGCCAAGCTGAAGCCTGCCGAGGGCAGCCAGCTGCTCAAGGGGCGTACGCACCAGGCCCAGGTCATCGGCATCGGCCACCAGAAGTCGCAGGGCGTGAAGTCGGGCGTCGTCGTCGATCTCGACCGCGCCGAGCATGCCATCCGCCTGGCTGTCGATGCCGCCGAGCGCATGGCCGGGCTGACCGCGGATTCCCTGATTGTCAATCTCTCCGCCGGCCGCATCAAGAGCGAGTCCTTTACCGCCACGATCAATCTCGGCGGGCATGAGGTCGAGGAAGCCGACGTCAAGCGCGTGCTGTCGGCCGGCGCCAAGCAGGCGCTTCGCGCCGAGCGCGAGGTCATCCATTCGCTGCCTATCGCCTTCTCGCTCGATGCCGAGCGCGGCGTGCGCGATCCGCGCGGCATGGTCGGCGATACGCTTGGCGTCGACATGCATGTGCTGACGGGTGATTCCGCGCCGCTGCGCAATCTCGAACTCTGCATCAACCGCTCGCACCTTTCCGTCGAGCAGATGGTGGCGACGCCCTATGCCAGCGGCCTTGCCGCGCTCGTCGACGACGAGCTGGAAATGGGTGCTGCCTGCATCGACATGGGCGGCGGCACCACGACGCTGTCGGTCTTCTCCGAAGGCCGCTTCGTTCACGCCGATGGGGTTCCCGTCGGCGGCAACCACGTGACCATGGATCTGGCCAAGGGGCTGTCGACCCGCCTCGACGATGCCGAGCGACTCAAGGTCATGCATGGCTCGGCTCTGCCCGGCAGCACCGACGATCGCGACCTGATCAGCATTCAGCCGATCGGCGTCGATGACAATGAAGTGCCGCTGCAGATCCCGCGTTCGGTGATGACCCGCATCATCCGCGCCCGCATCGACGAGACGCTGGAGCTTTTGCGCGACCGTCTCAACAAGTCCGGCTACGGCAATGCCATCGGCAAGCGCGTGGTGCTCACCGGCGGTGCAAGCCAGCTGGTGGGGTTGCCCGAGGCCGCGCGTCGCATTCTCGGCCGCAACGTTCGCATCGGCCGCCCGCTCGGCGTGGCAGGCCTGCCGGAGGCGGCCAAGGGGCCAGCCTTCGCAACCGCGGTCGGGCTTCTGATCTACCCGCAGATGGTGGGCATCGAGAGCCAGTCGGCGAAGGGGATGTCCGGTTACAGGGCGACCGGGACGGGCGGAAGACTGCATCGCATGAGTCAGTGGTTGAAAGACAGTTTTTAGGAATTGACGGGGTCAGCCCCATAGAAGGCCGCACGGCGAAGCGGCTTCAAAGGCAAAAAGGACGAGGACTATGACGATCAATCTCAAGAAGCCGGACATCACCGAGCTCAAGCCACGCATCACCGTGTTCGGTGTCGGCGGCGGCGGCGGCAACGCGGTCAACAACATGATCACTGCCGGCCTGCGCGGCGTCGAGTTCGTGGTGGCGAACACCGACGCCCAGGCGCTGACGATGTCGAAGGCCGAGCGCCTCATCCAGCTCGGCGCGCATGTCACCGAGGGCCTGGGTGCCGGTTCGCAGCCCGAGGTCGGCCGGGCGGCTGCCGAGGAGTGCATCGACGAGATCATCGATCACCTGTCCAACACCCACATGTGCTTCGTCACCGCCGGCATGGGCGGCGGCACCGGCACGGGTGCTGCTCCGGTCGTGGCCCGCGCCGCGCGCGAAAAAGGCATCCTGACCGTCGGCGTCGTTACCAAGCCGTTCCACTTCGAAGGCCAGCGCCGCATGAAGACGGCCGACTATGGCATCGAAGAGCTGCAGAAGTGCGTCGACACGCTGATCGTCATCCCGAACCAGAACCTCTTCCGCCTCGCCAATGACAAGACGACCTTCGCGGACGCTTTCGCCATGGCAGACCAGGTGCTCTATTCGGGTGTCGCCTGCATCACCGACCTGATGGTCAAGGAAGGCCTGATCAACCTCGACTTCGCCGACGTCCGTTCGGTGATGCGCGAGATGGGCAAGGCCATGATGGGCACCGGCGAAGCTTCGGGCGAGGGCCGCGCAATGGCCGCTGCCGAGGCTGCGATCGCCAACCCGCTGCTCGACGAAACCTCGATGAAGGGTGCGCGGGGCCTGCTGATCTCGATCACCGGCGGTCGCGATCTGACCCTGTTCGAAGTCGACGAAGCTGCAACCCGCATCCGCGAGGAGGTCGACCAGGACGCCAACATCATCCTGGGCGCCACCTTCGACGAAGACCTCGAGGGCGTCATCCGCGTGTCGGTGGTTGCCACCGGCATCGACAAGACCGCCGCCGACATGGCAGCAGCGCCGATCTCCATCCGCCAGACGCCGAAGCCCACTCAGCAGCAGCGTCCGGCCGAAGTGCGCCCGGCACCGCAGCAGGCCGCTCCGGTCGAGCAGCCGCGCATGGAAGTGCGCACCAACGATCCGATCGCCGAGGCCATCCGTCTGGCCGAGGCCAATGCAGCTGGCATGGCCCAGCCGCGCCCAGCCGCGCCGACTGAGGATTTCCGCCCGCAGAGCAAGCTGTTTGCGGCTCCGCCGGCCCAGCCGCAGCCTCAGCCGCAGGCCTACCAGCCCGCGCCGCAGCCGTTCCAGCAGCCGGCTCCGCAGCAGTTCCACCAGCCCGCTCCGCAGCAGGCGGTGCAGCCGGCTCCGGTCGCCCCGCGCATGCCGCGCGTCGAAGACTTCCCGCCGATGGTGAAGGCAGAGGTTGCCGCCAAGGCGCAGCCGGTCGACCATGAAGAGCGCGGCCCGATGGGCCTGCTGAAGCGCCTGACGAGCGGCCTGACCCGCCGCGAGGAAGAGCCTGCTCGCCTGCAGCCTGCGCAGCCGCGTGAGCCGAAGCTGCGCCAGCCGGCCCCGGAACAGCGCCGCGCCGTCAGCCAGGAATCGCAGCTTTACGCGCCGCGCCGTGGCCAGCTCGACGACCAGGGTCGCCTTGCGCCGCAGGCACGGACTCAGGAAGACGATCAGCTTGAGATTCCGGCGTTCCTGCGCCGGCAAGCAAACTGATCTGTGAACGGCCGGTAACATGGTTTGAAAGGCGGGCGTCTCGACGTCCGCCTTTTGCTCTGAAAAGGTCATTTAAAACATGAGCTTGTCAGAGCGAGTCGAAGTGGCCTCGCAGTTACACGGAGTAAGAAACCGTGATTTGGAGTCTCTCATCCGGAAGACTATCTTCGCGCCGTCTGGTGCATTTGACCGGGAGTCGGTCTTGGCTTTCGGAAGAAGCAGCAGCCAGATTTGAAATTTCGAGGCGCCTTTCGCCAGTTCTGACGAACGCATGGCGCCTCAAATTCGGCCGGACGGGTGCAAAGGGGATGAGGCCCCGTCCATCAGAGCCGAGAAGGGCCTGTCGCCGTAGAGCGATAGAACAGGCCTGATGTGGACGGGCATATGGGGATCGATTTGCAGGATTTTCAGACAACACTCAAATCGCGCGCGACCCTGTCGGGGATCGGCGTGCATAGCGGTAAGCCCGTGTCCATCCATTTCCTGCCGGCGGATGCCGACACGGGTGTGGTTTTTCACGTTGATGGCCGAGAGTTCCGCGCAATTGTGTCAGAAGTGGGTGCAACGGATCTTTGCACCTTGCTCGGCGATCCCGCGGGCGTCCATGTCGCCACGATCGAACACCTGATGGCCGCACTGTTCGGCCTCGGCATCGACAATCTAGTGATCGAAGTCGAAGGCGCAGAAGTTCCGATTCTCGACGGCAGTGCTGCGCAGTTCGTCGAAGCCATCGACCAGGCCGGCATCGAGACGCTCGACGTCAAGCGCCGCTATATCCGCGTGCTGAAGCCGGTGCGAATCGAAAGCGGGGCCTCCTGGGCCGAGTTCCGCCCCTATGGCGGCACGCGCTTCGAGGTCGAGATCGATTTCGAGAGCCCGGCCATCGGCCGCCAGTCCTTTGCCTCCGACATCAACGACGATATCTTCCGCAAGGAGATTTCGCGGGCCCGCACCTTCGGCTTCATGAAGGACGTCGAGCGCCTGTGGGCAGCCGGCTATGCGCTCGGCTCGTCGCTGGAGAATTCGGTTGTCATCGGCGATGACGATCACATCATCAATATGGAAGGCCTGCGCTTCTCCAACGAGTTCGTGCGTCACAAGACGCTGGACGCGATGGGTGACCTCGCGCTTGCCGGCGCGCGCTTCATCGGCTGCTTCCGCTCCTATCGCGGTGGCCACAGGCTCAACGCATCTGCCCTGCGTCGCCTGCTTTCCGATCGTTCGGCCTTCGAAATCGTCGAAACATCGCGTCGCGAGCGCGGTCGTTCGGCCGAACTCATCGCCGTCAGCGCGGCTGTCCACGCGCCCTGGATGCTCTGATCGCAGCCTTGCGGGGAAGGGTGGTGTGACCTTGTTGCACCACTCGACCGGCGAAATGGCATGTGCGTTCACGTGCCACAAAATTGCGCGATTGGCCGCTGATAGCGTTGCCCGGCACGGCCAGTTGTGATCTATGGCCAGTGCCTAAAAGCGAAACAGCGCCGAAGGGGCGGAACTCAGTGATGTCATTGATACGAGCCGATCGATCGAAATTGCGCGTGACGCCTCTTGCTGTGGCGCTGTCGCTCGTCATTCCGACGCTTGCGCTCTCCGGTTGCATGTCCGGCGAAGCCGATGTCGATCTGGCGACCTATGTCGAGCAGACCGAGCCGGCCGACGTGCTCTACAATCAGGGTCTTGCCAACCTCAATGCCGGCCGCCTGAAAGAGGCAAGCCGCAAGTTCGAGGCGGTCGACCGTCAGCACCCCTATTCCGAGTGGGCCCGCAAGTCGATGGTGATGGGCGCTTTCGCCAGCTATCGCCAGGGCTCCTATGAAGAAGCCATCAATTCGGCGAAGCGTTATCTCGCGCTCTATCCTTCCACCGACGACGCCGCCTACGCCCAGTACATCATCGGCCTGAGCTATTTCCGCCAGATTCGCGACGTCACGCAGGATCAGAAGGAAGCGCGCCGGACCATCGAGGCGATGCAGGAAGTGGTGCAGCGCTGGCCGGCATCGGAATATGTCGACGACGCCAATGCCAAGATCCGCTTTGCCCGCGACCAGCTCGCCGGCAAGGAGATGCAGATCGGCCGCTATTATCTCGAGCGTCGCGAGTTCATCGCTTCCGCCAAGCGTTTCCGCAACGTGGTCGAGAACTATTCGAACACGCGCCACATCGAAGAAGCGCTCGCTCGCCTCGTCGAGACTTACTACGCGATGGGCCTGACCTCGGAAGCGCAGACGGCAGCTGCCGTGCTCGGCCAGAACTATCCCGACAGCCAGTGGTACAAGGATTCCTACAAGCTGTTGCAGACCAACGGCCTGCAGCCGCGCGAGAATGCCGGCTCATGGATTTCCAAGGCCGGGAAAATGTTCTCCGGCGCCTGACCGCAATTCGATGCTCTCCAGACTGTCGATCCGCGATATCGTCCTGATCGAACGGCTGGATATCGATTTCACGCCAGGCCTTTCCGTGCTGACCGGCGAGACCGGCGCCGGCAAATCCATCCTTCTCGACGCATTGTCGCTCGCGCTCGGCGCGCGCGGCGATGCGTCGCTTGTCCGCCACGGCACCAACCAGGGGCAGGTGACGGCCGTCTTCGACGTGCCGCGCAACCACCCGGTGCGCACGCTTCTGGCCGACAATGCCATCGAGGATGACGGCGACGTCATCCTGAAGCGCGTGCAGACGGCCGACGGGCGCACCCGTGTGTTCGTCAACGACCAGCCCTCCAGCGTGACGCTGATGCGCGACATCGGGCGCGCGCTGGTCGAGATCCATGGCCAGCATGACGACCGCGCCCTTGTCGATGCCGGTGCGCATCGCGACGTGCTCGATTCGTTCGGCGGCCATGTCGGCGAGGCCAAGGCGACGGCCGAGGCGTGGAAGTTGTGGCGCGGCGCAGAGCAGGAGCTTTCGCGGCACCGTGCGCGCGTGGAGGCTGCCGCCCGCGAGGCTGAATATCTGCGCGCTTCGGTGACCGAACTCTCCAAGCTCGATCCGCAACCGGGTGAAGAGAGCGAACTCGCGGAACTGCGCGCCGCGATGATGCGGGTCGAAAAGATCGCTTCGGAAATCCAGGATGCACAGGACGTGCTGTCAGGCTCGTCGTCGCCGCTGCCGCAGCTGGCGAGCCTGTTGCGCCGCCTGCAGCGCAAGGCGGCCGAAGTGCCGGGCCTGCTCGACGACGTCGTGAAGTCGCTCGACGAGGCGATGATCTCGCTGGATGCGGCACAATCGGGTGTCGATGCAGCGCTCAGGGCCACCGAATACGACCCACAGCGGCTGGAAAAGGCCGAAGAGCGGCTGTTTGCGCTGCGTGCCGCCGCCCGCAAGCACAATGTCGCCGTCGACGACCTGGCCAAGCTGCGCGACACGATGGTCGCCGACCTTGCCGATCTCGACGCCGGCGAGGGGCGCCTGAAGACCCTGGAGGAGCAGGCGCGGGCCACCCGCGAGGCCTATGACCGGATCGCGGCGAACCTGTCCGGATTGCGCAAGGTGGCAGCCGAGAGCTTGCGCAAGACCGTCATGGCCGAACTGCCGGAACTGAAGCTCGAGCGTGCCGAATTCCTCGTCGAAATGTCGAGCGAGACCGACAATCGCATGCTCGAAGGCATCGACCAGGTCGAGTTCTGGGTGCGCACCAATCCCGGCACGCGGGCCGGGCCGATGATGAAGGTGGCTTCTGGCGGCGAGCTGTCGCGCTTCCTTTTGGCGCTCAAGGTGGCGCTTGCCGATCGCGGCTCGGCGCCGACGCTGGTGTTCGACGAAATCGATACGGGCGTTGGCGGTGCGGTGGCCGACGCCATCGGCCAGCGGCTGGCGCGGCTCTCCAGCCGTGTGCAGGTGCTGTCGGTGACCCACGCGCCCCAGGTGGCGGCGCGGGCGGCGACGCATTTCCTGATCTCCAAGAAGGGCAATACCGACCGGGTCGCGACCGGGATCCACGAGATGGACCGTCCGGCGCGCCAGGAAGAGATCGCCCGCATGCTTTCTGGGGCGACCATCACCGAGGAGGCGCGCGCCGCCGCCGAGCGCCTGCTGCGCGAGAACACGGCCGCTATCTCCTGACTTGCCCGAAGGCCAGGCTCCTGATGTCAGGAGCCTTTGCGACCCCGCCGATTTGACGTGGAATTCGCTGGGGGCGGCTCCCGCGCCGGCGCATCCTGATCTATGGTGCCGGCCATTAGAGCATCCTTTGTGCGTCCGAACGGACGCTCAAAGGATGCTCTAACTTATTGAGTCTGCGCATCGTGCTTCCCGAAAATCGGGTCCGATTTTCGGGCCGACGCGCTAAGATGGAGTGCACCATGTCCGAAAAGCCGGTCGAATCGCTGAGCGAAGCCGAGGCCGCAGCCGAGCTCGAACGGCTGGCGCTGGAGATCGCCGGTCATGACCTGCGCTACCATGCCGAGGATGCGCCGACCATTTCGGATGCGGATTATGACGCACTGCGCCGCCGCAACCTCGCGATCGAGCAGCGATTCCCCAATCTGGTGCGCGAGGATTCGCCGTCGAAGTCGGTAGGCGCGGCCGTTTCCGAGAAGTTCGGCAAGGTTACCCATGTCGTGCCGATGTTGTCGCTCGACAACGCCTTTGCCGATGAGGATGTCAGCGAATTCGTCGGCCGCATCAGGCGGTTTCTCAGGCTCGGCGCGAGCGAGCCGGTGGCGATCACCGCCGAGCCCAAGATCGATGGCCTGTCGCTGTCGATCCGCTACGAGAACGGCAGGCTGGTGACGGCGGCGACGCGTGGCGACGGGCAGGTGGGCGAAAACGTCACCGCCAATGCGCGCACCATAGCCGACATCCCCAATGTGCTGTCGGGCGACTTTCCCGAGGTGCTGGAGGTGCGCGGCGAGGTCTATATGAGCCATCTCGATTTCGCCGAGCTCAACCGGCGCAACGAGGAGGCGGGCAAGCAGATCTTTGCCAATCCGCGCAATGCCGCCGCCGGTTCGCTCCGCCAGCTCGACACTTCGATCACCGCAAGCCGACCGCTGCGCTTCTTTGCCTATGCCTGGGGCGAGGTGAGCGACATGCCCGCCGATACCCAGATGGGCATGGTACAGGCCTTTGGCCGCTACGGCTTCAAGGTCAATCCGCTGATGAAGGTGTTCGACAGCGTCGACGGGCTCCTGTCGCAATACCGGATGATCGAGGCCAATCGCGCCGGGCTCGGCTACGACATCGACGGCGTCGTCTACAAGGTCGACCGGCTCGATCTGCAGCAGCGCCTTGGCTTCGTGTCGCGCAGCCCGCGCTGGGCGATTGCACACAAGTTCCCGGCCGAGAAGGCAACGACGACCTTGCTCGGCATCGACATCCAGGTCGGCCGCACCGGCTCGCTGACGCCGGTGGCAAGGCTGCAGCCGGTGACCGTCGGCGGTGTGGTCGTGACCAACGCCACGCTGCACAATGAAGACTACATCAAGGGCATCGGCAACAGCGGCCAGCCGATCCGCGACGGCCGCGACATCCGCGTCGGCGACACTGTCATCGTCCAGCGGGCAGGGGACGTCATCCCGCAGATTCTCGACGTGGTCATGGAGAAGCGTCCGGCGGCCGCTGAGCGTTACCAGTTTCCAACGCGCTGCCCGGCCTGCGACAGCCATGCCGTGCGCGAAGAGGGCGAGGTGGTGCGGCGCTGCACCGGCGGCCTGATCTGCCCGGCCCAGGCTGTGGAGCGCCTGCGCCATTTCGTGTCGCGCAACGCTTTCGACATCGAGGGCCTTGGCGAAAAGCAGATCGAGTTCTTCTTCCAGTCGCAGGACCCGTCGCTGCATATCGGCTCGCCTGCCGACATCTTCACGCTGAAGAGGCGCCAGGAAGGCTCGCTGACCAAGCTCGAAAACATCGACGGTTTTGGCGCGACCTCGGCACGCAAGCTCTATGCGGCGATCGACGACCGACGCCAGGTCGAGTTTTCGCGCTTCCTGTTTGCGCTCGGCATCCGCCATATCGGCGAGACGAATGCCAAGCGGCTGGCGCGCCACTACATCAGCTTCGACGCGTTGCGAACCGCGGGCATGGTTGCGGTGATGCCCGAGGGCAAGGGCGACAAGGGCAATGCCGCCTGGCAGGAACTGACCGGGATCAACGGCATCGGCACCATCGTCGCCGAGGCGGTGGTCGAGTTCTTCGCCGAGGAGCACAACAGGCAGGTGGTGGAGGCGTTGCTGGCCGAGGTTGTGCCGCTCGACGAAGAGCGCATCGGCGACGTGTCGTCGCCGGTCTCCGGCAAGACCGTGGTCTTCACCGGATCGCTTGAAAAGATGTCGCGCGACGAGGCCAAGGCCATGGCCGAGAAGCTGGGCGCCAAGGTTGCCGGATCGGTGTCGAAGAAGACCGATCTTGTGGTGGCGGGGCCAGGCGCCGGCTCGAAGCTGAAGACGGCAAGCGAACTTGGCATCGAGGTCATATCAGAGGACCAGTGGTTCGAACGCGTCGGGCAGGTGGGCTGACCGACTTCATGCGTGCACTTGCCATTGATTTCGAAACTGCCAACGAAAAGCGCAGCAGCCCGTGTTCCGTTGGCCTTGCCTGGATCGAGGACGGCGCGGTCATCCGCGTCGAGGAGCGGCTCATCCGGCCCAGGGACATGCGCTTTTCACGCTTCAACATCGCCGTCCATGGCATACGCCCTGAAGATGTCGAGGACGCTGCCGAATTCCCCGAGGTTATGGAGGAGTTCGAGGCCGATCTTTCCGACACGCTCGTCATCGCCCACAACGCGTCGTTCGACATGAGCGTGCTCAGGGCGAGCTATCAGCTCTATGGCGTCAGCTGTCCCGACATCGACTATGTCTGCACGCTCAAGATGGCCAAGGTGGTGTGGCGTGAGCTTGCCTCGCACCGGCTCAACGAGGTGTCGCGCCATATCGACTTCTCGTTCAGGCACCACAATGCGGCCGAGGATGCGCATGCATGCGGCGAGGTGGCTCTGGCTGCGGCGCGCAAGCTGAACGTGTCGTCGCTGCGCGACCTGCCGATCAGGCTCGATATGACGACCGGTCGTCTCCATGCGGGCGGCAACACGCCTTGTTCGGTGAAGCCGGCGCCGAGGAAGCCGAAAAAGAGCTGAGTTTCGCTGATGCCTTGGCTCAAGCGAATTGATGTGACAGCGACGAACGACTGACCTATTCAAGGCCTCTTTCAGGGAGGCTTGAAGCGTGAGCGATCGTCTGGCGCAGTTTGCGCGCGGTGCCCGGATGAGCGTGCCGGTGGTGGTCGCTTCGGGACCCTTTGCCGTGCTGTTCGGCGCGCTGGCCGTGGACAACGGCTTCACGGTGGCCGAGGCCACCTTGATGAGCGCCACGATCTTCGGCGGGGCCAGCCAGCTGGTCGGCATCGAGCTGTTCGGGCAGCACGTCGCGCCGTGGCTGATCGTGCTGTCGATCTTCGCGGTCAACTTCCGCCATGTGCTCTATTCGGCCGCCATTGGCCCGCACATCGCCCACTGGCCCTGGGTCCAGCAGGCAATCGCCTATTTCTTCCTGACCGACCCGCAATATGCCGAGGCCGAGCGCATTCGCGAGCAGGGCAACAAGGTCAGCTTCGTCTGGTACATGGGCATGGCGCTGACGCTCTACACATGCTGGGTGGTGGAGAGCGGCATCGGCGCGCTGTTTGGCCGGTTGATCCCCGACACCCATGCGCTGGGCCTCGACTTCCTGCTGCCGATCTATTTCCTCGGCATCGTCATGAGCTTCCGCAACCGGCCGCGCTGGCTGCCGATCGTGATTGCCAGTGCGATCGCCTCGATGGTTGCCTACAAGACCGTGGGTTCGCCCTGGCATGTCTCGCTCGGCGCGCTTGCCGGCGTGCTGTTTGCCGCGGCAATGCCTGTCCGCACGGCAAAGGCCAACTCATGAGCACGACATTCTGGATCATCATTGCCAGCGCGGTGGCGACCTACCTGACGCGCGTCGGCGGCCATCTGGTGCTGTCACGCTTCGAACGCCTGCATCCGCGCGTCGAAGCCGGGCTCAATGCGGTGCCGGCTGCGGTGCTGACCACCCTTGTGGCGCCGGCCACCCTGTCGGCCGGACCGGCTGAACTGGCGGCACTTGCGGTTGCGGCAGTCGTTTCGCTGCGCAGCGGCCTGATGGCGATGTTTTTGGCCGGGGCTGTGACCCTGATCGCGCTGCGGCACTTTATCGGCTGAGTTCAGGGACCGTGCCGCCGCCTTCCTAAAGCGGCCGGCAAACCGCCGGCCCCAGATGAGGCCGGCAGCAAATCATTCGGCTAGTGAATGGGCGTCGTCGCCTTTTCCAGCCAGGCGAGCGTTTCGCCGTCCAGCATCGGTCCGATCTCCATCAACACCCGGGCGTGATAGGCGTTGAGCCAGTCGAGTTCGTCGCGGGTGAGAAGGTCGGTGCGCAGCAGCCGCTGGTCGAAGGGCGCCAGCGTCAGCGTCTCGAAACCATGCATGGCGATGTCGCCGCCCGGCAGCTCGTCGGGGCGCGTCACCAGGATCAGGTTCTCGAGGCGGATGCCATAGTGACCTTCCTTGTAGTAGCCGGGCTCGTTGGACAGGATCATGCCCGACAGCAGCTTTTCCATGCCGGTCTTGGCGATGCGCTGCGGACCCTCGTGCACGGCGAGATAGGAGCCGACTCCGTGGCCGGTGCCGTGGGCGAAGTCCAGCCCGTGACGCCATAGCGCCATGCGGGCGAGCGCGTCGATATCGGCGCCGCGCGTGCCGGCGGGAAACCGCACCGTCGAGATGGCGATCAGGCCCTTGAGCACGAGCGTGAAGCGTTCGCGCATCTCCTCCGAAGGCTTGCCGACAGGGACGGTCCGGGTGATGTCGGTGGTGCCGTCCTGATATTGGGCGCCCGAATCGAGCAGGAACAGTTCGCCGTCAGCCAGCACGCGGCTGGTCTGGCGCGAGACGCGGTAGTGCATGATCGCACCATTGGGGCCGGCGCCCGAGATGGTGTCGAAGGACACGTCGCGCAGCGGCATCTGGGTTTCTTCGCCGGTGAGGCGACGGGCTTCCTCCAGCCTGGTGACGACTGATATCTCGTCGATGCTGCCAGGCGCCTGGCGATCCAGCCAGCACAGAAGCTTGGCGACGGCGGCACCGTCGCGACGATGGGCGGCACGGGAGCCTGCGATCTCGGCGCTGTTCTTGGTGGCGCGGGGCAGGCGGGCAGGGTCCGTCGCCAGGATGAGCGAGCCGCCATTGTCCTCGATCAGGGCGCGCAGCTTTTCGGCCGCGAGGGCCGGGTCGAGCGCAATCTGCCGACCAGAGCGGGCGAGGGCGGCGATGTCGGCTTCGAGGTCGGCGGGCGCCTTGATGTCGGCAAGCTGGGTCAGATAGGCCTCTTCGGTGCGGCCGAGCTTGCGCTTGTCGAGATAGACGGCATGCGAGCCGTCGGCCGCAAGCACGGCAAAGCCGAGCGCCAGCGGCGTGTGGGGCACGTCGCCGCCACGGATGTTGAAGGTCCAGGCCAGCGACGATGGGTCGGTGAGCACGGCGTGGGTTGCGCCTTCGGCCGAGATGGCCGCGGCGAGGCGCTTGAGCTTGTCCTTGGCCAGCTCGCCGGCAAAAGTTTCCGGATGTATCTCGACCTTGGCATGCGGTGCGTCCGGCTGGTCCTGCCAGACGGCGTCGATGGGGTTCTCTGTCAGCGGCACGAGCGTTGCGCCGACCTTTTCAGCCGAGGCCTTCAGCGCCTTGACGTCGCCGATGGTGTGCAGCCACGGGTCGAAGCCCAGGCGGGTGCCCTTGGCGAGGTTTTCGCGGATCCACAGGGCAGGCGGGGTCTCGATCAGGCTCTCGATGGTGAAGATGCCGAGATCGACCTGGTCGCGCACCTGCAGCGTGTAGCGGCCGTCGACGAAGACATAGGCGCTGTTGGCAAGCACGATGGCGACACCGGCCGAACCCGAGAAGCCAGTCAGCCACTTCAGACGCTCGGAACGGGCGGCGACATACTCGCCCTGGTGCTCGTCGGCGCGGGGCACGATGAAGCCGTCGATGCCGTTCTGCTTCATCCACTGACGAAGCAGGGCGACGCGCGGTTTGCCGACGCTTGGGTCGCCTGATGATTCAAAGGACTGGAACATGGTTGTTTCCCGGGAGAGCTTGATTGTCGGCGACGTTATCGTCGCGTGCAAAGACTGGCAACGCCGCCGGCTTGGGCCAGCGGCGGCGGTCCTGGCGATGACGCAAAAACGGCGTCAGTTCTTGAGGTGGATCGTGACCCAGCCTTCCCTGTGGAAGGTCTCTATGTGGCGGAAGCCTGCCGCGACATAGGCTTCGAGCACCGCGTCATGCTGGCGGTCGAGGATGCCCGACAGCACCAGCGAACCGCTGGCGGCCAGATGTGCGGCCATCTCGGGGGCGAGCAGGATCAGCGGCTGTGCCAGGATGTTGGCGACGATCAGCGCGAAGGGGCCGCGCGCGGCGAAGATCGGGTTGTCGAAGCCTTCGGCCGTCGCCGTCTCGACATGGGCCTCGACGCCGTTGAGGCGGACATTGGCGGCGGCGACATCGGTCGCCACCGGGTCGATGTCGGTGGCGAGAACCGGGATCGGCGCCAGCTTGGCGACCGCGATTGCCAGCACAGCACTGCCGGTGCCGAGGTCGAGCGCGTTGACCGGCTTCTCTGAGGTCACGACCTTTTCGATCATCTCCAGGCAGCCGGCCGTGGTGCCATGGTGCCCGGTGCCGAAGGCAAGGCCTGCCTCGATCTCTATGGCGATCTGTCCGGGGCGCACATCCTCGCGGTCGTGGCCGCCATGGACGATGAAGCGCCCGGCCTCGACCGGCTTGAGGCCTTCAAGCGACTTCGCCACCCAGTCGACATCGGGCAGCACCTCGCGGCCGAGCGGACCCTTATGGCCCGCCTCGGCAACGACCTCGGCCATGCGCCGCGCGATGTCCTCGACCTCGCCGTCGGCATAGAGCGACACCTCGTGGATGTCGCGGTCCTCGTCAACCTCGATCACGGCGATCGGCCAGCCATCTTCCTCGAAGGCGGTCTCGAGGGCGGCGAAGATGCGGTTGGCGGCTTCGCGGCCGGTGGTGATGTGCAGCCGTGTCTGGGTCATGTCGGGGTCCGAAAGGGTCAGCCTTCTTTGGCAAGCCGCTGGAGCTTGGCAAGCGCGGCGGTTGGGTTCTCCTCATAGGCGATGGTGCCGAAGAAATCACCCTTGCTGTTGAGCAAAAGCACCGAGGCCGTGTGGTCCATCGTGTAGTCGCCGCCTTCGGTCGGCACCTTCTTGGAGTAGATGCCGAAAGCCTTGGTCATCGCGGCGATCTTTTCCGGCGTGCCGGTGATGCCGATGATGCGGTCGGACACGTTGGTGACGTAGCTGTTCATCACGTCGGCCGTGTCGCGCTCGGGGTCGACCGAAACGAAATAGGCGCGGATGTTCTTGCCTTCTTCGCCGAGCTGCTTGAGCCAGCCGTCGAGTTCGAACAGCGTCGTCGGGCAGACTTCGGGGCAGTGGGTGAAGCCGAAGAACACGGCGCTCGGCTGGCCACGGAAGGCCGCCTCGGTGATTTCCTTGCCCTTCTGGTCGACGAGGACGAAAGGCGCGCCGAAGGCCTGGGCGGTGTTCTGCTTCTGGTACCAGTCGAAGGTCAGCCAACCGACGCCGGCTGCCATGAGGACCAGAATGCCGGCAAGGATCGTGCGCATCATCGGGGGAGGGTTCTTTCGGTTTGGGGTATCGGCGGGATCAGAAGCACCAGGACATGCCGGCGTCGACGAGCGACATGAAGATTCCGCCCGCTTTGTCCAGCCAGGAGGCGAAGGCAAGACCCGAGGCGGCCGCAAACGCTGCTGCGCCGAGCGCGAGCCACGCGGTCGTCGAGAGCGATATTGGCTGAGCCTGTTTCATCGCTCATTCATAGCGCGATGCGGGCTTTGCCAAAAGTGACATGTTGACGCCGTCTCTGTGCTTGGGAACACCATTTCGCGAGCGCGACGAAGACTTGCGCCTTGCAACCGACGACTGGCGGACCCAAGTTCTGACAGCACCAGATCCCCAGGAGGTTACCATGCGGCTCAGCCTTTTTGTCCTTGCCACCGCAGTTGCATTTGGCGCCACAGCTCCGGCGCTGGCCGAACAGGTGGGCGAGGTCGGCGTCGACTGGCTCGGCAACGACATCCTCGTCGAGGCGATCAAGGACCCCAAGGTCGAGGGCGTGACGTGCCATGTCTCCTATTTCGACCGCGGCGTGATCGACCGGCTGCAGAAGGGAAACTGGTTCGAGAACCCGTCGGACACGGCGATCTCGTGCCAGCAGACCGGACCGATCACCATCGGCGACATCAGTCTGAAGCAGGGCGGCGAGGAAGTGTTCAAGCAGGGCATCAGCCTGATCTGGAAAGAGCAGGTGGTGAACCGCATCTACGACAAGCAGAACCAGACGCTGATCTATCTCGCCCATTCGCGCCAGGTGCAGAACGGCTCGGCCAAGATGTCGATGACGACGGTACCGCTGTACAACCAGAACGTCACCTGGACCAAGGGCAAGCCGCAGTAGCTTGCAGCGCGTGTGGGGCGGGCGTAAACCCGCCTCATGAACGATCAAGCCGACCTTCGCTTCAAGAATGACGAACCGCGCATCCACCCGACCTCGGAGCTGAAAGGCTGCCGGCTCGGCCGCCATGTCGCCATCGGCGAGCGCGTGGTGCTGCGCGAGGTCGCTGTCGGCGACTATTCCTATTTCGAGCGCCATTCGGAGGCGATCTACACCACCATCGGCAAGTTCTGCTCGATCGCGGCCAACACGCGCATCAACGCGCTCGATCACCCGATGGAACGGCTGACGACGCACAAGGTGAGCTACCGGCCGAACGAGTATTTCCGCTATCTCGGCGTCGACGGTGAATTTCGCGAGCGTCGCAGGGCAAGGCCCGTCAGCATCGGGCACGATGTCTGGATCGGGCACGGGGCGGTGGTCATGCCCGGCGTCAGCGTCGGCAATGGCGCGGTCATCGGCGCGAACGCCGTGGTGACCCGCGACATCGCCCCGTTCGAGGTTTTTGTGGGCGTGCCGGCGAAGCGGCTGAAGATGCGTTTTCCGGCGGAGATCATTGTCCGCATAGAGGCGCTTGCCTGGTGGGACTGGCCGGCAGAACGCCTGTTCGAGGCCATTCCCGACATGCAGACGCTGCCGATCGAGGCGTTTCTGGACCGCTGGGGCTAGGCTGTCCGCTGTCGCGGCCAGCCATCGACTTTGGAAGGTGCGCATGGCTGATATTCGCATCAAGCGTGTCTATGAGGCGCCGTCGCCCGATGACGGCTTGCGCGTACTTGTCGACCGCGTCTGGCCGCGCGGCGTCAGCAAGCAGGCGGCTGCGGTCGATCTCTGGATGAAGGAGATTGCGCC
The DNA here is from genome assembly GCF_026521175.1 of Aminobacter sp. MET-1. Classification (NCBI taxonomy): domain Bacteria; kingdom Pseudomonadati; phylum Pseudomonadota; class Alphaproteobacteria; order Hyphomicrobiales; family Phyllobacteriaceae; genus Aminobacter; species Aminobacter sp. MET-1. Next base: position 83,196 of record NZ_JAMSHL010000015.1, read on the forward strand.
TTCGACCGAACTCCGAAAGTGGTTCGGCCACGAGCCAGCGCGCTGGGATGAGTTTCGCTCACGCTACCTCGCCGAACTCGATGGCCAGCACGCGCAACTCGAAGCGTTGCGGGCCCATACCGGCAAGCGGCCGTTGACGCTGGTCTATTCGGCCCGCGACGAGACGCATAACCAGGCCGTCGTTCTCAGGGAGGCGCTGGCGGCATCGTGACCGATGGCCTGGGTGGAACCAGAGCCGCTATCAGGTGGTTTTTCCTGCGACACGAGGAAATGCCGCAATGTTCGAGCGCCTGTTCACCCGCATTGCCAACAAGGTCGCCTATGCCTCCGGCACGCCCCTGTCGTTCCTGCTGTGCTGCCTGGTTATCCTTGTCTGGGCGGTGACGGGGCCGATGTTCGACTTTTCCGATACGTGGCAGCTGATCATCAACACCGGCACGACGATCGTAACCTTCCTGATGGTGTTTCTCATCCAGAACACCCAGAACCGCGACAGCGCGGCCATCCAGACCAAGCTCGACGAGCTGATCCGCGTCGGCGACGCGCGCAATCTCCTGATCGGCATCGAGCATCTGACCGAAAGCGAGGTCGAGGACATCAGGAAGAAATGCGAGGAGGCAGCGAAGCGCAATCGGCAGACGAGAGGGTAGACGATGCGGCATCCAGCTTTGCGCCTGTAGGTTGACGATCCCGCCTTGGAGGGACAAGATCATGGTGGGGTTTGGGTGCGTTGTGACTGACTGGTTGAAGATACTCAGCGAACAGGCCGAGACCGGCGCGCAGATGGCGCTCGAGGTGCCAGCCACGCTCGCGAGCCCCGACATCAGCCGCGACCAGGTGAAGAAGCTGTTTGCCGCGCTTGAGCAGCAGGCCGAGTTCGTCGAAAAACTCAGGCAGGTGCTCGAGGCCAACGATTTCGAACCGGAGGTGCTGGTCGCAGCCGAGGCGCTGGAAGACCAGTATGCCGAGCTTGCAGCCTCCGCCGCCGAGCGGTTGCGCGACATGCGCGCCGGAACACGCCCAGTGCCCAGCCAGTAGGATTGTCGCGACCGGCAGCGAATCGGTCGTCACGAATGTCGTCGCTCTCCGCCGCAGCCTGACAAGCGGGCCGCGGCCAGTCATGCCATTTGACCGATGCGACCCTGAGACACTGACAGCCGCGTCGTGCGCCCTATCAGGACGTTTCTAATTGGGCGGGGCGCCCTTGTGGATCACTTTCCTGATTTCGGCGCGGAAGGCCGGCGTGTCCTGGGCACTGTGGACGGAAACTGCGTGCTGGACGGCAGCATTGATCAATTCGTCCTCGCTGTCGGCCGAAATGGCAACCGTGCACTTCATTTCGCTGGGGTATTCACGGCAGTCGATATACTGGCGCATCGTCATCGCCTCCCTGCGTGATTAGTTTAGTGCATACTAATACTATTCCTGCGCAGGCGGGGCGGCAACCGATTAGTGGCAGGGGGCTTGGGGCAAGCGTATGAGCCCTGGCCTGGGGTTGCCGGCGAACGAGCGTCGCCAGCGCCTCACGCCGCCGGCAGCCGGATTTCGAAGCGCGCGCCTTTTTCTGCGCTTGAAAGCCGGATCGTTCCCTCATGGGCGTTGAGCAGCGTCGTCACGATGCCGAGGCCCAGGCCGGTGCCACCGCTTTCGCGCCTGGTGGTGAAGAAGGGCTCGAAGATGCGTTCGCGATTGTTTGCCGACACGCCATGGCCGTCGTCGGCGGCAGCGATGACGACGATGCCGTCCGAACTGCTTGCGTCCAATACAAAGCGGCTGGCGCCATGACGCAACGAGTTGTCGACGAGATTGGAAAGGATTGCCGCTCCGTTTTCCGGCGAGATGGCAAAGCGGGTGTCGGCGCCCGAAACGATCGAAACATCGACACCTTCGACAGGGGCGAGGTGGCAGAGGATTTCGGCAAGTGACGTGCTCTGGCCGGACAGGCCGGGATTGTCGGCACGGGCCAGTTCGATCAGGCGGCGAACCAGGCGGTTCAACCGGTCGGTGTCGGCGACGATGTTGTCGAGGAAGCGTATCCGCGTGGCCGGGTCCATGTCGTCGCCGGCGTCGCGCAGCAGCTCGGCGGCGCCCTGAATCGCCGTCAGCGGCGATTTCAGCTCATGCGAGACATGGGTGGCGAAGGTGCGGATCGTGTCGGATCGCGCCTGCAGCTTGCGCGCCATGTCGAGGAATGCCTTCGACAGTTCCGCCATCTCGCGCGTGCCATGATGGGCAAGCGGGCGAACGGCGTCGACTTCGCCTTCGGCGATGCGTGCGGTCCGCTCCATCAGATTGTGCATGGGGCGGGTTATGGTGCGGATGAAGACGAAGGCGATCAGCAGGGTGACGCCGACGACCGTGGCGGACGCGGCGATTGCGCCTTGCGACACCAGTGCCGCGCCGGCGTCTGCGCCGAAGCGCTCTTCATAAATCTGGAAGCAGAACAGCCCTACCAGCGGCAGCGCCATCACGGTCATCAGGATCGCCAGCACGACGAGGCCGATCGGTGGGCGCCATTTTTCGTTCACGCGCCGCACCGCCCGAGCCGGAAGCCCACGCCGTGAACGGTCTCGATCACGTCGATGCAACCTGATGTGGCAAACTTGGCGCGGATGTTTCTGACGTGGCTGTCCACGGTGCGCTCGGAAATGTGGATGTTGGCGGCATGGCTGGCCTCGATCAGCTGATTGCGCTTCAGCACATGCGCCGGCCGGACCATCAGCGTCTTGACGATGGTGAACTCGGTGGCCGTAAGATCGAGGTCGCGATTGTCGAAGCTGACCGCCCGCCTCGCCGGATCGAGCGCAAGGCGGCCGTGAGCCAGGCACTGCGGCGCGGCATCCATGGGGGCGGTGCGTGCACGGCGCAGGATGACGTTGACGCGCGCCACCAGCTCCCTCGGACTGAACGGTTTGGTGACGTAGTCGTCGCCGCCCATCTCGAGGCCGAGGATGCGGTCGATTTCCTCGTCGCGGGCCGAGAGGAACAACACCGGCACGTCGGAGGTGCGCCGGAGCCTGCGGCACAGTTCCAGCCCATCCATCTCGGGCATGCCGACATCGAGCACGATCAGGTCGGGCATGCGGCGTTCGATGCGCTCAAGGGCCGCCATGCCGTCGGCAACGGGCTCGGTCTCCATGCCGGCCTTGTCGAGGGCAAAGCAGATCACGTCTCGGATATGAGGATCGTCGTCGACGACGAGTATGTGGCGGGACATCGCCGTCACCGCGGAGCATTCATGGTGGGAACAAGCGGCTGCCCGAGATACCGTGCGAGCCGGTGGTTGCGGAAGCTCCAGGCACGCCAGTTCTGCTGGTCGATGCGGAAACGGTCCGTTTCGCGCCAACGCGCCCAGAAGCTTGGCTCCATGTCTGCCCCCATGCCGTTCGAGCGTTTGTAGGCCAGATCCAGCGCGGGAATCGCGGCAGGCCCGAGCGAATGCAGATATGACCAGTCCAATTCAGTTCCCCTGCCGGACATTTCACGACTATGGGTAACGTTGTAGTGGGCGATGATTGCGGCGAAGTTGACGAAACAACAGGTGTAGAGAACCGCAGAAAGCGTCAGCATGTTGGCGCCCAGCAACCATTCGTTCGACTTCTCGAGCACGATGCGGGCGACAATCAGCACGATGCCCGTCGCCACCAGCCCCATCCAGATGAAGGCAGCGACGCGCCAGTAGGTCAGCGAATAGATGTCGACATAGAGATCGAGCCGCAGGATCGACGATATCACCAGCACGACGTTCTGCGCGGACCAGAGATAGACAAGAGCGCGGATGCGACGATCGGCCGACGTCGGACTGCCGGGCCTGAGGGCGGCAAGCACGAAGACTGCGGCAAGCAGGGCCGTGACGATCAGGGCATAGGCGCCTCGATGCGCATAGGCTGCATAGGTCAGCCCGGCGGGCGGCTCGACGCCGCCCCAGAGATAGGCGCCGTCGAGCACGGTCTGCACGGCAAACAGCAGGTTGAACACGACGAGGGCGCGCAGGATCGCGGCTGTGCCGAACATCGCCTGTTGCAGGGTGGAGACCGTGCTGCCGTCCTGGTCGGGTGTGGAAGTTCTCACCGTGGAAGAGATGTATCTGCGGCACCAGCGAGGCAGTCGCGGCCGGAGGAAGCCCCAGACGAGCCCGATCACGATGAGCCAGAAGGCCAGCCGCCAGATGTCGAGAAGGTCGAGGATGGCCCTCAGGTCGATGAGCGATATCCAGTGGCCGATGACGGGGTTTGCGATGCCGAAGAGCGTGATGAACACGCCCCCCAGCGCAACAGTGAGCGTCCATGCCGCGAGACTTACGAAGCGCACGCCTTTGCTGGACCTGGTCAGTTTCCGCAGGCGCGGGACATCGTGCATCAGGCTGAAGGGAACGGCCACGAGAAATCCGGCGACGAGCTTGAGGACGTTTGTCGAGCCTGATCGCAGGCGCGCCGAGATCGACAGGGCAAAGACAGAAAGTCCAGCAGTCGAAACCGCTGCCGAAAGCGGGCTGACATTCTCGGCAAGCGGCAATACGGCCGCGGCGGCGATCGCCAGCTTGGCCAGGAGCGGACCGGGGTAGGGCGATCTCGGGTGGAGGGCGATCAAGGCCGCGGCGACAAGGCCCGCGAAGATGAACAGTGAGATGCCCAAGGGCTGTCTGAACAGCAGGAAATCTGCTGCCAGCGTCAGCAGCAGAACGATGCCGATCCTGGTGGATAGAGCTGCCGGATACGCGGAGAGCTTCATGCGCTGCGCTCCATCTCGCCGGCCCGGCGTTCTGCCGATTTGACCCTGGAAAGCGGGATGACAACAGCGGGAACTTGGGGGCGGGCTTGATCAGCCAGCCACCAGGCTTCCGAGAGGAGCCTTACGGGCAGTTGCAGGGGCGTGCGGGCAGCGATGTCTGATGTCGTTTGCATGCGGCATGTGTGCCGCCGCATCGGGCGCGCATGGTGGCCGGAACGAGGAGATGTTCAGGAGTTTCGTGCAGGTTTCGTGCAGGGCGTCGTCGAATGGCAACGCGCCGGATGCTCACACCGGGTTCACGAACCCGTCCAGCACCTTTTTCTGGCCGGCCTTGTCGAAGTCGATGGTCAGCTTGTTGCCGTCGATGGCCGAGATGTTGCCGTTGCCGAATTTCTGGTGGAACACCCGGTCGCCGACCTTGAAGCGCGACGGTTCGGTGGCGACGGATTTTGCCACCAGTTCGCCGTCGATGGTGCGCCCCTTGACCGAGCCGCGGCCGGCGCCGAAGCCGGAATCGGTCTCGCCATAGCCGATGCGCTCGACCGAGTGGCCTGAGCGCGAGCCCCAATTGCGGTCGGTGGCCTCGGTGCGGTTCTGCTGCGCCCGCTGCCAGCCGGGCGTGGCATAGGTGTTGGAGAAGGATTTCTGGCCGACATCGTCGAAACGCGAGGCGCCATAGGGATTGCGGCTGCCGCCGCCATAGCCGCCATATGAATTGCCGGCATCCGCCACCTCGACATGCGCCTCGGGCAATTCGTCGAGGAAGCGCGAGGGGATCGTCGATTGCCACAGGCCGTGGATGCGGCGGTTGGAGACGAACCACAGATGCAGGTTCTTCTTGGCGCGGGTCAGGCCGACATAAGCAAGGCGGCGTTCTTCCTCGAGACCCGAGCGGCCGCCTTCGTCGAGCGCGCGCTGGTGCGGGAACAGGCCTTCCTCCCAGCCGGGCAGGAACACGGTCTCGAATTCGAGGCCCTTGGCCGAGTGCAGCGTCATGATCGAGACGGCGTCGAGCTGCTCGTCCTGCTCGGCGTCCATGACGAGCGCGACATGCTCGAGGAAGGAACGCAGCGACTCGTATTCCTCCATGGAGCGGATGAGCTCCTTGAGGTTTTCGAGCCTGCCCGGCGCTTCGGCCGAGCGGTCGTTCTTCCACATGTCGGTATAGCCGCTCTCTTCGAGAATGATCTCGGCGAGTTCGGTGTGCGGGGTGTTGTCGAGCGCCTTCTGCCAGCGTTCGAAATTGGCCGCGACCTCGCGAAGGGCGGCGCGCGGCTTGGGCTTGAGCTCATCGCTTTCGGCAAGCTGGGCGGCCGCCTGGAGCATCGGCATGCCGAGCGCGCGGGCGGTGTCGTGGATCTGACGAATGGTGGCTTCGCCGAGGCCGCGCTTGGGCACGTTGACAATGCGCTCGAAGGCGAGGTCGTCGGCCCCTTGGGCGACGACCCGGAAATAGGCCATGGCGTCGCGGATCTCCTGACGCTCGTAGAAGCGCGGGCCGCCGATGACGCGGTAGTTGAGGCCAAGCGTGACGAAGCGGTCTTCGAACTCGCGCATCTGGAACGAGGCGCGCACCAGGATCGCCATGTCGTTGAGATTGTGCTTCTGGCGCTGCAACTGCTCGATCGTCTCACCGACGGCGCGGGCCTCCTCCTCGGAATCCCATGCAGCGTGAACATTGACCTTGGCGTCGTCGGGATCGGCCTGTTCGGTGAACAGGGTCTTGCCGAGGCGACCCTCATTGTGGGCGATCAGATGGGCGGCAGCGCCCAGGATGTGGTCGGTCGAGCGATAGTTGCGCTCGAGCCGGATGACGACGGCGCCGGGAAAATCCTTGTCGAAGCGCAGGATGTTGTCGACCTCGGCGCCGCGCCAGCCATAGATGGACTGGTCGTCGTCGCCGACGCAGCAGACGTTCTTTTGCCCCGGAGCGCCGGTTTCCTGGGCCAGGAGGCGCAGCCACATATACTGGGCCGTGTTGGTGTCCTGGTACTCGTCGACCAGGATGTATTTGAAGCGCTTGTGGTATTCCTTGAGCACGTCAGGATAGGCGCGGAAAATGCGGATCGGGTGGCACAGAAGGTCGCCGAAATCGCAGGCGTTCAGCGTCTGCAACCGGTCCTGATAGGCCCTGTAGAGCTCGCGGCCCTTGCCATTGGCAAAGGAGCGGGCATCGCCCTCGGGAATCTCCGACGGGCCGAGGCCCTTGTTCTTCCAGCCATCGATCATCATGGCGAACTGGCGCGCCGGCCAGCGCTTGTCGTCGAGGCCTTCGGCCTGGATCAGCTGCTTGATCAGGCGGATGACGTCGTCGGTGTCCAAGATGGTGAAGTCGGAACGCAGGCCGGCCAGTTCAGCATGGCGGCGCAGCATCTTGACGCCGATGGAGTGGAAGGTGCCGAGCCACGGCATGCCTTCGACCGCTTCGCCGACAAGATGGCCGATGCGCTGCTTCATCTCGCGCGCCGCCTTGTTGGTGAAGGTGACGGCGAGGACCTGACTGGGATAGGCGCGGCCCTGGCTGAGGATATGGGCGATGCGGGTGGTGAGCACGCGCGTCTTGCCGGTGCCGGCGCCGGCGAGCACAAGAACCGGGCCCTCTGTCGTCTCGACGGCCTGGCGCTGCTCGGGGTTCAGGCCCTTGAGGTAATCGGGCGCCGATGGGGCCTGCCGTGCGGCCATGGCGCGCGCGGCGATACCGCTGGGCGCAGGCGTGCTGGCAGCCCGGGGCGGCATCCCGCCGGGCTCGTCGAAAAAGGGCATGTCGTCCGGAAAGTCTGACATTTGCCCCGAATGTAGTGATTCGGGGCGGAAAGGCCAGCCGCGTCTCTGTTTTGTTCTGGTTTTGCCGGGAAAAGCGACGGCATTGACCCCGCCGCTGCCGCCTTGCTAGCTTGCCACAAGGCTTGATGTGGCCGGCAGTCCGCGCCCCGACAAGGGTATGGCGAACACATCGGACGCTTCCGTCACTGATCCCGTGGGATGGTGAGAGCATCGGCAATGCGGGCACTGATGGGATTTCTCGCCACATCCAGAGGATCGGAAGATCATGCGAACCTATCGTGACGCAAAGGCGATGGCGAAAGCCATGCGCGAGGCGCTTGCCCAAAAGAACCTCGATGTCAGCCACAGCGAGGCGCTGGAAATCGTCGCCCGCCAATTCGGCGTCGACACCTGGAACATCCTGTCGAGCAAGCTGGACAAGGCGGAAGAGCCCACGGCCGGCGTTGTGAGTTTCACCCAGCCGGTGCCGATCTTCCGCATCTTCGACGAGGACAAAGCGAGGGGCTTTTATGAAGGCTTTCTCGACTGCACGATCGACTGGGAGCATCGCTTCCATCCCGGCGCGCCGCTCTACTGCCAGGTGTCGCGCGGAGGCTTGAGGCTGCACCTGTCGGAGCATTCCGGCGACGCCAGCCCCGGTGCGACGGCCGTCTGCTACATGAAGGGCGTCGAAGCCTTCCAGAAAGGGCTGATCGCCAAGAACTACAAATACAACCGGCCTGGCCTGGAGAAGCAGGAGTGGGGGCTGGAGTGCGAGGTGATCGACCCGTTCGGCAATCGCATCCGCTTCATGGAAAGCCAGGACTAGGCAGCTTTTGACCGGGCAGCTTTCGAAACGCGCCTGCGCTGCTTCGGCGCGGGCGCGCGGAACTTCACGCAACCGTGACACCAACTACAATTGCATACGCTACACTCGCCGCCTGAAGTCGAAGACAGGGAGCGAGACATGACAGGACCTGCCATCACCCAGGCAATGATCGATGCCTATGACGAATACACCCATCTGACGCTCGACCGGCGCGGCTTCATGGAGAAGCTGACCAGGCTGGCCGGTTCGGGGGCCGCAGCGGCCGTCATCGTGCCCATGCTTGCGGCCAACCAGGCGCGCGCGGCAATCGTCGCCGACGACGACAAGCGCTTGAAGGCCGAGGATATCGCCTATCCGGGCGCCACAGGCGAAATGAAGGGCTATCTGGTCCATCCCGCCGACCAGTCGGGCAAGCTGCCGGCGGTTATCGTCATCCACGAGAATCGCGGCCTGAACCCGCATATTCGCGACGTGGCGCGGCGCTTTGCGCTCGAAGGCTTCGTCGCGCTGGCTCCCGACTTCCTGTCGCCGCAGGGCGGAACACCTGCCGATGAGGACAAGGCGCGTGAGATGTTCGGCAAGATGGACGCGGCGCAGACAACCGCAAATGGCGTGGCGACGGTGGCCTTCCTCAAGGCCAATGAGCTGTCCAACGGCAAGGTCGGCGCGGTCGGATTCTGCTGGGGCGGCGGCCTGGTCAACACGCTGGCGGTCAATGCGCCGGAGCTTTCGGCCGGCGTCGCCTATTACGGCGCCCAACCCAAGGACGAGGCTGACATTGCCAGGATCAAGGCGGCGCTGATGCTGCATTATGCCGGCAAGGATGAGCGCATCAACGCGGGCATCGATGCCTACAAGGCGGCTCTGGAGAAAGCCGGCAAGGAGTTTCAGGTCTTCGTCTACGATGGCGCGCAGCATGCCTTCAACAACGACACGTCGGAAGCACGCTACGACAAGGCGGCGGCCGATCTCGCCTGGGGGCGGACGGTCGCGTTCCTGAAGGACAAGCTGGGATAGGGCGTTTTCCGCTTCGATCCTGAATCCCGTCCACGGAAAAGCCCGCGCACATGGCGCGGGCTTTTTCGTCTGGCTTGAAGTCAGAGCCCGAAATGCCCCTTGAGTGCGGGCACCGCCTCGACGAGGCCGTTGACGGCGGTGGGGCCGGCGGCAGTCTTGGCCTGGCTGATCAGGGTCTCGCCTGCCTGCTCGATCTGGCTCGTGTCGAGACCGAGCGATTGCAGCTGCGAGAAGCCGTTGACCATGGCGCCGGCTTTTTCGCCGAGCAGGCCGCCAAGCGCCGAGCTCAAGCTGCCGAACAGGCCGCCCTGGCCGCCGGAAGCAGCCATGACGTCGTTGTTGTGGGCGAGGTCGTCGGCGCCGGGTATCTTCGAGAAGATCCCGGCACTGGCCACCCCGCCGGACTCATGTTCGATCACCGAAAGCAGCATGCCGACAGCCTTCTCGGCTATCGCCGGATCGACGCCGATCTGGGTCGCTACGGAATCGACGATGTCCTGAGCATTCATGCCTTGCCTCCTTAGCCCTGGGCCTTCAGCTTGGCGTTGCACTGGCTCCAGAATTGCGGCCACTTGGCGCCTGCAGGCAGCGTGCCCGCGGACTTTTCGCTCTGCCATTCGGTCGAGCATTCATGGATGCGCTGACGGAAGGCGACTTCACCCGGCGACAGCGGCTTGCCGTTGGCCGAGGTGGCGGGCATGGCCTGCTTGGCCGAAGCGACGGTGGGTTCGGCCGGCATCGTGGCATCGGATTTGTCGTTCTTGATGCTGGCGCTGCAGCTTGACAGGAAGTCGGGCCACTTCTGGCTGCCGAGCGTGCCGGCCGTCTTGGCCGCCTGATATTGCTGGCTGCAGATCTGCTGGGTGGTCTGATGGCCGGCTGTGTTGCCTGAGGCGGCCGATGCGGACTTGGTGATTGCTGACTTGGTGGTGCTGGTGTTGGTGTTTGCCGGCGCCATGGCATTGGTCTGCTTCTTGGCGGGGGCGGTTGCGGGCGCTGCGTTTGTGTTCATCGCTGCGCTGCACTTGGACAGGAACTCAGGCCATTTCTCGCCATTCAGGGTGTTGGCCTTCTTGGCGGCCTGGTATTGCTGGCTGCAGGCCTTGGTGGTCGATTGCGCCGCCGACGGGTTGGCGGCGAAGCCTGGCGTGGCGAGCGCCACGAAGGCCACCCCCGTCAGGCCGAACGCACATGAAGTTACAAGCCTGGAAAAGCTCATTGTCTCGTCCTCCTTGCGGACAAAGCTGCGCCCCCCGGGACGAACCATCCGTCCCGACCAGAAACGAGCTCATGGAGGCATCGGAATGCGCCAGTGGATCGCCGGAGAATGGGCGAAGACGCTGCGTGCATGGCGAAGCCAGCGCAGCCATGCTTCGCCTCGATTGTGGCGGCACTCTCGGGGCCGCGGCACATGACAAAAATTTAATATTTCGGAAAGGTTAGGCCCTGCGCGGGCGCGAATTCAGGCGACGCCGCGCTTGGACCGCGCCTGGCGCAGGATGACCCGCCAGCGCAGCATCTCGATCGGGATCGGCTCGTTGTTGTTGGCGATCTCGAAGATCTCGTTGTTGAGGTTGCGGAGCGAACGCCAGAAGTCGTAGTCGCTGATGCGCGGATCGCAGGCGAGCTTGCTGGCAGTCGCTTCGATGTCAGTGTGCATGCCTTGCCTCAGAGACGTCCGGTGCCCGCCGCGACTCAACTTCGCCTGTGTGGAAGTGTCGGAGCGGGGCGCGGTCCAGGCAACGAACCGACGGCTGCAAAGCATGTTTATGAACAGGTAACGTTAATCCTGGCAGCCTGATGTGGCCGTCAGGCCACTATGCCGGCTTGCGCTTGATGCCGATCGAGCGGCCGGCCCGTTCGGGCATGGGCAGGGCCGCATGGGCGGCGCGCATGGCATCGAGATTGGCCATGATATCCCCAGGGAAGGGGGCGACCTTGGGGCCGGTCATGTCGACATGCAGCGCGAGATATTCCGATGTCGCCGCCAGCCAGCCATCGACATGGCGCAGCTCCTGATAGACGCGCAGGCGCTTGTCGTCATGGTCGAGCAGTTGGAAGGTCGCGGTGACCAGATGCTCGAGATGCAGCTCCTGCACGTAGCAGACATGGACTTCCGCCGTGTAGATGGTGAGTTTCCTGTCGCGGACGTAAGCTGCGCCCATGCCGAGCGCATCGAGCGCCTCGTCGCTGCAGCGGTCGAACAGCACGTTGTAGTAGGCCATGTTGAGATGGCCGTTATAGTCGATCCAGCCTTTCTCGATCTCCATGACGCTTGAGACGAATGGCACTGGCATGGACGATCCTCTTCGACTTGGCCTTTGGTGGCGCTGGACAAACCACCGATGCTGGCAGATTACCGGAGCATAAGATGCCGGCAAGGCGCCAGGCTGTTCCAATCGCGGAGGAAAACATGGCTCTGAGCGACCTGAGGGCGATGGTCCGGAACGAGGAGGGCATTGCCACGGCGCTCGGCATCCTCAAGCAGAAATTCGGCGAGCGCTTCCAGACCGGCCAGTCGATCCGCGAGCAGCACGGCCACACCACCACCTACCTGCCCAACCAGATGCCCGATGGCGTGATGTTTGCCGAAAGCACCGCAGATGTGCAGGACGTGGTGCGCGTCTGCGCGCAACATCGTGTGCCGGTGATTGCCTTCGGCACGGGCACGTCGCTGGAAGGTCATGTCAACGCGCCGGCCGGCGGCATCTCGGTTGATACGTCGCGAATGGACAAGATCCTGTCCGTCAATGCCGAAGACCTCGACTGTACGGTCGAGGCGGGGGTGACGCGCGAGGCGCTGAACACGCATCTGCGCGCCACCGGCCTGTTCTTCCCCATCGATCCTGGTGCCAATGCCAGCCTCGGCGGCATGGCTGCGACACGGGCATCGGGCACAAACGCGGTGCGCTACGGCACGATGCGCGAGAACGTGCTGTCGCTCAGGGCCGTCATGGCCGACGGCAGCGAGGTTACGACCTCGCATCGTGCCCGGAAGAGTTCGGCCGGTTACGACCTGACACGGCTTTTGGTGGGGTCGGAAGGCACGCTCGGCATCATCACCGAGGTGACGCTCAAGCTGCAGGGCATTCCGCAGGCGATTTCGGGCGGTGTCTGCCCGTTCCCGTCTGTCGAGGCGGCGTGCCAGGCTGTCATCGCGACCATCCAGATGGGCATTCCTGTGGCGCGCATCGAACTGGTCAATGCGCTTCAGATGCGGGCAATGAAGACCTACTCCAAGCTCGATTATCCCGAGAGCCCCTGCCTTTTCCTCGAATTCCATGGCTCGGATACCGGGGTGGCCGAGCAGGCGGAAACGTTCGGCGAGATCGCGGCAGAGTTCGGCGGCGGGCCGTTCCTGTGGACCAAGGTCGCCGAGGAACGCGCCAAGCTGTGGAAGGCGCGGCACGACGCCTACTGGGCGTCGCAGACGCTGCGTCCCGGGGCGCGGGCGCTGTCGACAGATGCCTGCGTGCCGATCTCCAGGCTGGCCGAATGCATTGCCGAGACCGAGGCCGATATCGAGCGGTTGGGTCTTATCGCACCCATCGTCGGCCATGTCGGTGACGGCAATTTCCACACGCTGGTGCTGATGGACCCCAACGACGCGGCCGACATCGGCAAGGCCGAGGAGTTCGTGAAGCGGCTGGCCGAACGGGCCATATCGATGGACGGCACCTCGACCGGAGAGCATGGCATCGGCCAGGGCAAGATGGGGCTGATGGAGCGTGAGCACGGCCATGGCGTCGAGGTGATGCGGGCGATCAAGAGGGCGCTCGACCCGCTCGACATCATGAACCCGGGCAAGATACTGCCTGCGGCTCGGTAGGGGCGTTGACCCGTTGACGCCGGCTTGCTAGTGCGGCGGCGTCCAACAAGGAATCTTATGCGCAGAGACTTCAATCGCTGAAGCGTCGGCACATGCCGATGACGGCCTCACAGCCGAACGGGTGCTCGCACCCATCTCTGAACTGCATATTCCAAGGACAAATCCATGAAACACGCTCACGGCGCGACGATCCGCGCCTATTCCCCAACCGATTGCGATCGCCTGGCCGACATCTGGCTCGAGGCATCGCGCGTCGGCCATCCTTTCCTGTCGGAAGCTGACTTGCTGGACCAGCAGGTCAAGGTCAGGGACATCTACCTGCCGCAGGCCGAGAACTGGGTGGTCGAACTGGACGGCAAGCCGGCGGGCTTCATCGGCCTGATCGACGACTTCATCGGCGGCCTGTTCATCGACCCTTCGGCGCATGGTCTCGGGCTGGGCAAGGCGCTGGTGCTGCAGGTGGCGGGACTCAAGGGCGCGCTCGACGTCGAGGTCTATGCCGACAATGATGCGGCGCTCGGCTTTTACCGGCGCCTCGGTTTTGCCGAGACGTTGAGGCATGCCCAGGATGATGAGGGGCGGGCGCTCGAAGTGGTCCGCATGCACCGGCCGGCTTGACCGCGCCATAGTTCGGGCGGACAGTCCGGTTGCCTCCCTGCGAGGCAACCGGATGGTCAAGGCCCGGATGATCAAGGCGAGGACATCGACATGGCGGTTTCGCAAAAGCAGGAACAACGGCTGCTGACGAAGGACGAACTGGAACTGGTGCAGAAGTCGCGCCACCCAGGGGTGCAGGAGCTTTCGGACAAGGAACTGCGCGACGTGACCAAGCTGTTGCGCGAGCGGCGCGACAAGGTCCAGTCGGACGCGCATCGCATGCGCCGCGAGATGCGCGGCAAGGCGGCTCCCAAGGGCGCGCAGCCGGTGACCAAGGATCACGGCACCAAGGCCAAGCTCAGCGTGCTGGCCATGGGCATGCGGCGCCTGAACGGCGAGCAGGAGCGCAGGCGCCAGCTGGGCGCGCGCATCGCGCTGGTCGAGAATGCCCGCCACGCGCTGGCGCTGAAGGAGAAAAAGACGGCGAAGGCCGACGATTTCAACACCCGGCACGCGCATGAGGGCATGCGGGCGGTGGAGAACACCAAGGCAAAGAGCCTCGTCAGGCCGATGGAGCGCGGGCGCCTGCGCAAGGCGGCGGCGGTGGCACAGGCCAAGCGCGACGCGCGCTAGAGATATTCAGGTGAGGCCGGCTTGCAAATGCAGGCTTCCTCCGCTTCCGGTACTCACGTACCTAAATGTACGCTCCGTTCCGGTTCTCGGAAGCCAGCATTTTCAGCTCGGCCTGACCTGAATCTCGCGCATCTCGCAGGCTGACGTGCTGAACGGGGTCGCATTTCTCTGTACAGGTGTCGCGCGGCGTTGACGTGCCGGAGCGCACAGCCCAACATGTCACCAAATGACCACGCTCCTGCGGTTAAAAGCCTGGGACACTAACCTGTTTGCCCCGAGGCAATGCTCGCTCGCCTGTTCGTGATTTTTGGTGGCCTGTTCGTGCTGGCGCTTTGTGCGGCGCTGGTGGGGCCGTATTTTATCGACTGGTCGGGCTACAAGGCCGACTTCGAACGCGAGGCCAGCGTCATCCTCGGCCGCAAGGTGACGGTGCAGGGCGATGTGACGGCGCGAATCCTGCCGTTTCCGTCGGTGACCTTCTCCGACGTCGCCGTGGGCGGCGGCACGAACGGCGAGCCGGCGATGACCGTGGAGACCTTCTCCATGGATTCCGAACTGGCGCCGTTCCTGCGCGGCGAGTTCCTGATCTTCGACATGCGGCTGGTCCGGCCGGTCGCCACCATCGATGTCGCCGCCGACGGCACCGTCGACTGGGCGATACGCCCCTCGACGCCCTTCGATGCACGGCAGATATCGATCGAGAAGCTGACGATCAGCGACGGCCAGGTCACGCTGCGCCACGAAGTGAGCGGGCGCGAGCATGTGCTTTCCGGCATCGACATGGCCGTCTCCGCCAAGGCGCTGACGGGGCCGTGGCGGATCGACGGCACGGTGAAGGTCGACGGCATGCCAACGCAGCTGTCGGCGTCGACGGGCGCGCTTGAGCCGACCGGCCAGATGCGGCTGAGGGTGCGCGCAACGCCGGAGCGTTTCGGCGTCGTGCTCGACAGCGACGGCAATGTCAGCATGGACAAGGGGCGAGGGCTCTATTCCGGCAGCTTCACGCTGCTGGAAAACCGTGCGGCGCCGCAGGGACAGCCTGCCGCCGATGCCACGAAGGCGCCGGCAAAACCCGTCGACCCCGGCTTCCGCGTGAAGGGCAGGTTCGCGCTCGACAATGCAAGGCTCGGCATCGAGGAATTCCGTTTCGAGACAGGCCCGCTCGAGGATCCCTACACCGCCGATGGCACAGCCGAGATCGACCTCGGCGCCTCGCCGCGTTTTTCCGTCTCGACCAAGGGCGCGCAGGTGCGTTTTGACGAGGCCGTGGGGGGCGAGACCGGTGGAGCGGGGTTGTCGGTTTCCGAGCGTCTGACGGCGCTGGAAAAGACGCTGGTGGCACTTCCCCGGCCGACGATACCCGGCACCGTCGACGTCGACCTGCCGGCGATCGTTGCCGGCGACACGACGGTTCGCGACGTCAGGCTCAAGGCCGAGCCGTCGGATGATGGCTGGGAGCTCAAGTCGCTGGCAGCAACCTTGCCGGGCCGGGCGCGGCTGGAGGCGGAGGGCTTCCTGCATACCAAGGATGCGCTCGGCTTTGACGGGCAGCTGCTTCTGGCGGTGGGACAGCCGTCCGGTTTTGCCGCCTGGGTGGCGAAGGACATCGACGAGGCGGTGCGCCGGCTGCCGGCAGCGGGCTTCAAGGCCAAGGTTGCGCTGACGCGCGAGCAGCAGCGCCTCGACGACATCGAGCTGATCCTCGGCAAGGCCAGGTTTACCGGCGAACTCGATAGTTTGCAGCCCGGTGATGCCCGTGCTTCGGTGACGATGAAGCTCGATGGCAGCGAGCTCGACCTGGAAGGCATGCGCGCCTTTGCTTCGCTTTTCGTCACCGACCAAGGCGCCAACCGCTTCGCCGACACGGACCTCGACCTCGCGGTGAAGGCGGGACCGGTGAACTTTGCCGGGCTGAGCGCCGACACGCTCGATACCGCGCTCAGGCTGCGGGAAGGCGTGCTGGAGATCGACAGGCTGTCTGTGGGTGGGCTTGCCGGGGCGTCGCTGAGTGCAACCGGCAGGATCAAGGACTTTCCCAAAGCGCCGACCGGCAATCTCGACGCATCCATCGTTGCCGTGGACCTTGCACCGCTGGTGTCGCTTGCCGCCCGGCAATGGCCCGACAATCGCGTGCTGAGCGGGCTCGCCGCGCGTTCCGCCGCATATCCCGATCTTCTGACCGATGCCCGCATCGACTTCGTTGCCAGTGCTGCCGAAAACAGTGACGGATCGGCCGGCCTGGCACTCAGCGCCAAGGGCGAGGCGGGCGGTTCCGATCTTCTGGCGACGTTGTCGGCACCCGCCTATTCCGGTGTGCCGGAAGCAACCGATATCAAGCTCAACCTCTCGGCGCGCAACAATGACGCCACGGCGCTTCTCGCCCTGGCTGGCCTGCCTGTCCTGCCGCTGGGCATGACGGGGCAGGGCGAACTCGAAATCGCAGCGACTGGCGCGGCGCGGAACGGCCTTGACGTCACCGCCAGCATGGCCGGCGAGGACGCATCGGCCGGTTTTACCGGAACGACGACCCTGCGCGACGATGTGGCGAGCCTGCGCGGCAGGGTGACGCTGCAGGCAGCCGATATCGAACCCTGGCTGATGACGACGGGCGTTTCGGTTCCCGGCATGGGCACGGGCACCGCGGTGGAGCTTGTCGCCGACGCCGATCTGTCCCAAGGGCAGCTGGCGCTCGGCAAGCTTACGGGCACCCTCAACGAACGCGCGTTTGCGGGCGATCTCAAGGCGACGCTGGTCGAGGGCGTGCCGTCTCTTGCCGGTTCGCTCAAGGTCGACGAACTCGACCTGAGGCCATTCGCCGAGATGCTGCTTGGCGCCAACGCGCTTGCGGTCGAGGGGCGCGGCTGGCCAAAAACAGCCTTTGCCTCGAAGTCGGCGGTGCCGTTCAATGCCGAACTGGACATCGTTGCCGACACGCTGGCAGCCGAGCCGCTGGCGGTGGTGAACGACGCGTCGCTGGGCCTCAAGATCGACGGGCAGTCGCTCCGGCTGTCCAACATCAGGGGCAAGATCTTCGGCGGCAGCCTCGAGGGGCTGGCCGAACTCAAGAACAATGACGGCACGGGACTTCTGACCGGCCAGCTCAAGCTCGACGGCGCCGACGTCTCGGCCATTCCTGTTGCGGCCGGCCTTGGCGGCAAGGGCGGTTTTTCGGCCAGCCTGTCCGGCAGCGGCAAGTCGGTCGAGGGGCTGGTGGCGTCGCTGTCAGGTTCGGGAACGGCTGTCGTCGACGGTCTTGTCGTGCCGGGCTTCAACCCTGACGCCTTCGGGTCGCTGATTGCCAAGGCCGATGCGTTGGGACGGGATGTCAATGCGGCGCGGGTGGTGGGATTCGCCCCGGCGATAGCGGGCGATGGCAGTTTCAGCGCAGATCGGGCCGATGTCGCCTTTACCGTGGCCGCCGGCATCCTGCGGGCGCCGCCTCTCACACTCAAGAATCCTTCGGCCACGCTGACAGCGGACCTGCGTGCCGATCTCAATTCCGGCACCGTGGCGGGCACTGGCGGCATCGCCTACGCATCCGGCGAGGAAGAGGTCACCGGCTCGGAACCCACGCTCAACTTCCAGCTCGAAGGCAGCCCCGGTGCGACGAACCTTACCTTCGACAGCGCGCCGCTGGCGCAATTCCTGACCCAGCGGGCGCTGGAGAAGGAGCAGGCCCGCGTCGAGGCGATGCAGGCGGTTCTGCTGGAAAAGCAACGGCTGCGGCGCGAGGCTCGCTATTTCGCAGCCCAGCAGGCCGAGCGCGAGCGCATTGCCGAAGAGGCGCGTCTCGCCGAGGAGGCGCGCATCAAGGCGGAGCAGGAGGCGAAGGCCGCGGCCGAAGCGGCCCGCCTGCAGGCCGAAGAAGAAGCCCGTGCGGCCGAAGCGGCGGCCAAGGCCAAGGCCGAGGCGGACGCCGCAGCCGAGAAGGCGCGGCTTGCCGCAGAGGAGGCGGCGCGCCACGAGGCCGAGGCCCGGGCGAAGCAGGAAGCCGAGGCAGCGGCCAAGCGAGACGCCGAGGCCAAGCTGGAGGCCGAACGGAAGGCCAGGCAGGCCGAAGAGGAGAAGGCGAGGCGCGATGCCGAGGCTGCCAAGCCCGAGCCTGCCAAGCCCGAGCCCGCGTCGGAGATTGAACGCGCGCCACTGCCCGAGGCTCGGCCGCTGGACATGCCGGTTGCGCCTGCCGAGCCGATAACAGCACCGGATCCGGCACCAGTGAAAAAGAAGATCGAACCGCTCAGTCTCGACGAATTCCTGAAGTCGCTGGAGCCACAGTAGGGCAGGCTGTGGCGTCATCTGAGCGCCAGGGCAGCACCTGTTGATGCCATGGCTGTCGGCGTCGACGTCTAGGCGGTCTCGACCTCATCGATCCCGCCCAACGTCCCCAATTTCGCCTGTTGGAGCACAAAGAGCCGAAGGGCGGAGGACAGATTGGCGTCGCGCGGGCGGTTGGCGTCGACTTCGGCGACGAGGCCGGCGAGCGTCATCTTACGCATCGCCGCGATGGCCAAAAGATCGTCGTAGAACGGTTTTTCAAGCGAGTAGCTGGTGCGGTGGCCATGGATGCTCACCGAACGCTTGGCGACAAGGCTCATGGTTTGCGGTCTTGAGGGTTGTCGTCCCGGGGCTCGCCGTCTTTGGACCTGCGGTCGCGGCGATGGGCCTCGACGAATTTCTCGGCCTGCTCGATGGTGAGCCTGTCACGCTGCTTTTCGGCCTTGGTGCGGCCGTGGAGCGCGCGATTCTGTTCGGCCTGGGCCTCGCGATCGCCGCGCGCCTTCTGCTTCTTGAACTGGCGGAGATTGACGATATCGGCCATGGCGACCGTCCGGGGTTACTTCTTGCGGAAGGCGTCGAGCGAGACGACTTCGGCGCCCTTGCCGGGTGCAGCTTCGTCCTGGGCTTCCTTGCTTTCCTCTGCGGCCGCGGCCTTTTTCTTCGATTCCTTGCGCTCGGCCGGCTTGACGACGGCCACCGGCTCGACTGGGGTCGGCTCGACTTCGGCAGTGTCGGTCTTGACCTCGAACTCGAGCTCGAAATTGACCGAAGGATCGTAGAAGCCGCGCACCGCCGAGAAGGGGATTTCGAGCTTCTCGGGGATATCGGAGAAGGAGAGGCCCACTTCGAAGCCGGTGTCGGTGACCTTGAGGTCCCAGTACTGGAACTGGATGACGATGGTCATCTGCTCCGGATAGCGCTCGCGCAGGCGGCTGGAGATGCGCACGCCCGGCGCGCCGGTCATGAAGGTGATGAAGAAATGATGGTTGCCCGGCAATCCTGTTCGCGCGACTTCCGCCAGGACCTTGCGCATAACGCCGCGCAGTGCCTCCTGGGCAAGAATGTCATAGCGGATCTGGTCTTCGGCCATAGGACAGTACGGGTCCGATTGAATCGTTCCCTTACCTGTAATCAAGCTTGAGGCCGGCGTAAACCGGATATAGCGCCGTATTGAAGCTTGGTCATGTCGCGATCGGGCGACGCTTGCCATAGGCGCGCAGGAAGCAGCGCACGGCATTGGTCGCGGCTGCCTCGAGCTGCTCCTCGGAGACGGTGTCGCCGAAGATCAATGCCATCTGCAGATCGGCATTGACGAGTGCCAGGAACTGGCGCGCGGCGACGTCGGGATCGTCGAGATCGAGCCAGCCGGCAAGCGTCAGGCGTGCGAAACGGGCGGCCAGTGCTGCCCAGGTCTTGGCCGGACCCTGGTCACGCCAGCCGGCGAACAGTTCGGGATAACGCTCGCCCTCGGTCTGCAACAGCTTGCGCAGGAACTTGCCGTCGCGGTTGCACAGGCAGTTCTGGTTGAGCCTGACCGCAAAGGCGACGAGCTCGGCTTCGAGGTCGACAGGCTTGTCGGGGAAGGTGGCAAGCGTGTCGAAGACGCCGACATTGATGCGCTCGGTGATCTCGCGAACCACCGCAACCAGCAGGTTCTCCTTGTCGCCGTGGTGATTGTAGACGGTCTGCCGGGACACGCCGGCTTCGGCTGCGATCAGGTCGATATTGGCGCCGGCAAAGCCTTCCCGACAAAAGACGCGGGCCGCGGCGTCGAGGATCGAGAGCCGCTTGGCAGAATGGCTGCGCAGGATGGAAATGTCAGGAGCAGTCGCTTGTGTCATCATTTTTATATACAGCTGATTGACGATTTGGACAAGCATGTCTAAAAATCTGGACGTAATCGAGTTTCGGGTCGGGAGGAGTCGCAAACTCGCATTGCCGAACGTCCTTGGATTGCGTGTCGCGACTGCGACCGAAACCAGACTGAAAGAATCACGCCATGACACCCCAATTCCTCCGCGTAGCGGTCGTGCTCGGCCTTTTGTCGGCCATCGGCCCATTCGCCATCGACATGTATCTCCCAGCGCTGCCGACCATCGGCGCCGACCTCAACGCAGGCACCGCGGCCGTTCAGATGAGCCTCCTGGTGTTCTTCCTGTCCATGGGGTTGGCGCAGATCGTCGTCGGCCCGATCTCCGACATGATCGGCCGCAAGGCGCCGCTCTATATAGGTCTCGTGCTGTTCGCCATCGGCGCCGTCGGCGCGGCGGTGGCCCCCAACATCGAGTGGCTGATCGCCTTCCGTTTCCTGCAGGGCCTCGGTGCCTCGGCCGGCATGGTGGTGCCGCGCGCAATCGTGCGTGACCTGCACACCGGAACCGAGGCAGCGCGCCTGATGTCGCTGCTCATGCTCGTCTTCAGCGTGTCGCCTATTCTTGCGCCGCTGACCGGCAGCCTGATCATCGAAAGTCTCGGCTGGCGTGCCGTGTTCTGGACGGTGACGGGTGCTGCGGTGCTGGCGGTCGTCCTTCTGGCAACGTCGCTCAAGGAAACGCGTCCGGCCGATCATCGTGCCGAAAGCTCGATCCGCAGCGCGCTCGTCGGCTACCGCTTCCTGCTCGGCGACCGCAATTTCCTCGGGCTGACCGCGATCGGCGGTTTCGGCATCGCCAGCTTCTTCGTCTATCTCGCCAACTCGTCCTTTATCCTGATCGATCACTACGGGCTGTCGCCGTCGATCTACAGCGTGTTCTTCTCGATCAATGCGGTCGCCTTCATCGGCATGTCGCAGCTGACGGGCTGGCTGACCGAGCGGTTCGGGTTGAAGCGCGTGGTGCGGGTGGCTGTCGTCGGCTACGCCACGATGATGGTGGTGCTGCTTGCCGTCTTCGCCTCGGGCGTCGATCGCCTCGACGTTCTCGCCGCGCTTCTATTCGTCGGCTACGGCTTCCTCGGCCTCGTCATTCCGACGACGTCGGTGCTGGCAATGGAAGAGCATGGCGAGATCGCCGGAACGGCCTCGGCCCTGATGGGCACGCTGCATTTCGCCATCGGCGCGGCCGCCATGGCGGTGGCCGGGCTGTTCTTCGACGGCACGCCGCTGCCGATGGTCGCAGGAATCACGATCTCCGCCGTCATCGCGTTTGCGCTCGCCCAGGTGACGCTCGGCCGTGGCCGCAACGTCGCCGAGATGCCGGCCGAATGAGCTTTTGGGGCCGGGCGCATGCCCGGCCCCAAGTCACCGGACAGCAGGCTCGTTACATGCGCTGCTGGCCCAACCATTCTTGGCCGACTTCACCCAGCCTCGATATCGTCTTGTTTACCTATGGGCCGGTAAGTCTCCGCAAGACCACCGGAAGTAGCGACGACGCCAGAGGCCTGCGGAAAATCTTGAAATTCATCCCTTCGGCCCTGCTGCTGCTGTTTGCAGCGACGTTCTTCTGCGTATGGCTGCTGGAGCGCCGCCGGCGGCACCTGCTGTTTTTCGCGCTTGCATTCGCGGCGGTCGGGGGCGGCACCATCGTGCAGTTCGCCCTGTGGCCGCCCGATATCGGCTACAACACCATCGTCTCCGCCATGCTTTATGCCGCAGGCCCGCTGCTTCTGGTGGAGGGCGTGCTTGCGCGCTCCGGCAGGTCGATGCCGCTGGCCCTGCACGCGGCCTGGTTTGCCGCGATCGTCGGCGTGCTGTGCTATTTCTACTATGTCGACAACAATCTCCAGATCCGCGTCTATGCCCTCAATATCGGCATGGGCTGCATTGTCCTGAGCGGCGCCTGGAAGTTGCGTGACCTAGTGCGCGGCAATGTGATCGACCAGGCCATGGTCTGGCTGCTGTTTGGGCTCGGGGTCACCTTCTTCGTGCGCGTGCTGCTCGACAAGAGCTCGATCCCTTCCGACGACATCGGCGCGTTCTTCGAATCCGAGTTCTGGATCTGGGCGCAGTTCAGCATGTCCGTGCTCGGTGCGGCCAGCGGGCTCGGCCTGCTGGTGGTGGTCTGCGCCGACATCGTGCTGGCGCTGAAGGCCGAGCGCGACACCGACCCGCTGACCGGGCTGCTGAACCGCCGCGGCCTGCA
Organism: Aminobacter sp. MET-1; assembly: GCF_026521175.1. Taxonomy (NCBI): domain Bacteria; kingdom Pseudomonadati; phylum Pseudomonadota; class Alphaproteobacteria; order Hyphomicrobiales; family Phyllobacteriaceae; genus Aminobacter; species Aminobacter sp. MET-1. The sequence goes on from NZ_JAMSHL010000015.1 coordinate 105,952, forward strand.
GGGGCGGGAGGCGCGCCTGCACCCTGTCGGTGGCCACAAGCCGCTCAGCGTCGTTGCCTGCGACATCGATCGCTTCAAGGGCATCAACGACCGCTTCGGCCACGCTGCCGGCGATGTGGTGCTGACAGGCTTTGGCGGCATCATCAGGCGCAGCCTGGGCAAGGGCGACGTGGCGGCGCGCACCGGTGGCGAGGAGTTCGTCATGGTGCTGAAGGACAGAACCGTCGACGACGCATTCGCCTTGACCGAGCGGTTGCGGCGCGAGATCGCCAGCTTGAGCTTTTCCGAATTGCCCGACGATTTCCGCGTCACCTGCAGCTTCGGCATCGCGCAATTCCATCCGGGCGAAGACCTTTGGGACGCCATCGCCCGTGCCGACAAGATCCTCTATGCGGCCAAGCGCGCCGGCCGCAACCGCACCTTTGCCGAGGGCGTGCAACTGCCGAGCGCAGCCTAGCCAGGCGGCGGGCGTTCCAGCAGGAAGCGCAGGCATCCGCTACGGCCTGGGCCCGTCCATGTGCTGTTTTCCGGCGGTGCCTTCACAGGCCCGCTTCGGCAAGGACAAAGCGCAGCCGTTCTTCGACCGATGCCTTGGGCAGCGCTACGATCTCATAGCCGAACTCGGCGTAGATCCGCACCGACGCATCATGGGTGGTGACCGCTTCCCCGAATGACTGCTTCCTTTCGCCGTCATTGGCAAAGATCTCCGGCCATGGCGGCGCGATGAAGACCTTGGGGTTGTAGCGGAAGCGTTCTGCTGCGGTCCTGAAATGTGCCGGCGCCGGCATGCCCATCATCCGGTGGTATCCGGCAAGTTCCGTCACGCCGCGGTCAAAGAAAACCGGCCCCTCCTTGTCCAGCGCCAGGCGGTAGGACTGCATGTCGAAGGCGAGCATTATTTCGGCGAACAGGGCAGGGTCGTTCTGGTGGGTGGCTGGCCCGCCAATCGCTGTCTGGTCCCGGATAATGGCCCGGCCGGCCTCGGCCGTCGTGGCGAAGCCCCGGCGGCCGAGGGCCTCGATCAGCGTGGTCTTGCCCGAGCCGGGGCCACCTGAAAGCACGAAGAAGCGGTCGCAGTCGCGATGCATTTTTGTCTCCAGAGATGAGGTGAGGGGGCGTCGACTGCGGTGCGCGTGCACGGACGTGAACCGGCCTGCGCGGCAATCGCACGCGCGCGGCAGGCAAAATGACCGGAAGGTCCGGCGGGGTCGAAGCCCAGAGGTAGTGAGGGGGGAGAAGTGGAGGTTTCTGTTGCCAGGTACCTCCGAACCCCGCCTAGAAGTGCGAACCGCTAGGACTTAATTTGAAGCTATCGCACCGCATTAAGCAGCGAGACGTGCTTCCGCATAGTTGTCGTTGGCAACTATAAGTTTAGCCCGATAACGGTGGTACAATGCCGAGCAAAAGTCCGATCTTTACACCCTCGTCGATCCTATTTCGCCCCCAGCAAAAACCGTCGCTCTATTGCACGACGACTTTTGGTGGAGGCGCCGGGTACCGCCCCCGGGTCCGAATGGCTTATTTCATCGGCAGTTTATCGCCATAGTCAGTCAAGCTGACGGTGCGAATATAAGGATGCGGCGCTCAAAAGGGAAGGGCGGAAAGCCGCCTAACCTCTCCATCCGCAACAGATTTATGATGCCACGCGAACTCCGAGGGTTGACTCGCGCCTTGCGCGAACAGAAGCTCGCCACGCTGGGGAAAGCTTGCATTGCGCATGAACCGGTCAAGGCCGGCAGTCCCCGCGGGAGATGACGTCAATCTGTCGACGAGGGGAATACTCATGAGCGACTATCTTGCAGACGTGAAGAAGTACGATGCCGGCGCCAAGGAAGAGGCGGTCAGCAAGATCGTCAAGCATCTCGGCATCGCACTGCGCAACCGCGATTCCTCGCTGGTCTCCTGCACCGACCCCAAGGAGCTCGACCGGGTGAAAGCCGGCTGGATTGCCAAGAAGCTCGGCGTCGAGGACGCCAAGAAGGCCGATGGCGCGCTGGAGAAGGTCTGCAAGGCCATGTCGGCCGACCACACCAAGAACCGCGTCACTTTCTACTACCTGGTCGCCAAGGAACTCGGCAAACTCGGCGCGATCTGATCCCTTACCGATCGAATCCTGAAAACCGGGCCGGATTTCGGTCCGGTTTCGGGTGGTTCAGGCCGGGCGGCGCGTGCGCTGCCTGAATTGCCTGTGGCATTGTCGAACGCTGGGCCGTCCGAGCGTAGCTTTGACGCATGGACGCCCGCGTCAATGCGCCTGGGGACAGGAAGCGCATTCGTTTCCAGAGCGGGCCCACTCCGCTATGATCTGGCAAACGACGAATCGAGCCCGACCGATGCGCCAGTATCTCGACCTACTCAGCCATGTCATGGAAAACGGTTCCGACCGCGGTGATCGGACCGGTACCGGTACGCGCTCGGTGTTCGGCTACCAGATGCGTTTCGATCTGGGAAAAGGCTTTCCCGTCCTCACCACCAAGAAGCTGCACCTGAAGTCGATTATCCACGAATTGCTGTGGTTTCTGGCCGGCGACACCAACATCAAGTATCTCAAGGACAACGGCGTTTCGATCTGGGACGAGTGGGCCGACGAGAACGGCGACCTCGGCCCGGTCTATGGCAAGCAGTGGCGCTCGTGGCCGACGCGCGACGGCGGCGAGATCGACCAGATCGCCAACCTGCTGGTGCAGATCAGGAAGAACCCGAACTCGCGTCGGCTGATCGTCTCGGCCTGGAACCCGGAAGAAGTGGACGCGATGGCGCTGCCGCCATGCCACTGCCTGTTCCAGTTCTACGTCTCCGACGGCAGGCTTTCGTGCCAGCTCTATCAGCGTTCGGCCGATATCTTCCTTGGCGTGCCGTTCAACATCGCGTCCTACGCGCTGCTGACGATGATGGTGGCGCAGGTGACGGGGCTGAAGCCGGGCGATTTCGTCCATACGCTCGGCGACGCCCACATCTACCACAATCACTTCGAGCAGGCCCGTGAGCAGCTTGGGCGCACGCCAAAGGCGCTGCCGACGATGTGGATCAATCCCGAGGTCACTGACCTGTTCGCCTTCCGCTTCGAGGATTTCAGGCTGGAAAACTACGTCGCCGACGCCTCCATCCGCGCGCCGATCGCGGTTTAGACAAGAGCGGACTGTACGCCGTCTGCCTTCCTTCCAGCACCGGGGGCTGGCCGGCAGGCGCAGGCGCCGATCGGGCCTCACCGCGAAGGATGTGATCGGCCTGAACCGTCAGGCGCATGCCTTGCGGGATCGGGTCAGCAGCCGCTATGGCTCGACGACCTTGCGGGCCTGTTCAAGCTGATTGGCAAAGTTGATGCAGCAATTTGCGCAAATGACGTTGCCAATTGGCCGAAAATATACGCCGAACGTTCGGTATCTGCGAGCATGCCCCTCGTCGTAACCGTGGGGCTGGAGAAGCCCCGAACAAGGCGTCGTCCAACCAGATGATCAACTCGTGGAAAGCCTTTGGTATCTTACGGATGGTGTCTTGGCATCGCCGACAAGTACCATCAGGGGAGCGGACACAACGCCCGTTCACGTCCCGGCGAGAACGTGGCAATACGCTGCCGCTTTTCCGGCGCACGGCGCTCTAAAGCTCCCTCAGCCGTTGCGGCGCGTCGGCGTTGCCTATCGCGCGCGTCAGTTGAATCGCCAGCACAATGGACGCCACCAGCAGCAGCAGGACCAGGGCCAGATAGGCGAAGGGGATTGAAAGCGCCTCCGGCGGAGGATCGAACACGCCGGTCAGGAGCTTGACCAGCATCCAGGCGATGGTCAGTCCCGACGCCAGTCCGAAGACCAGCCCGCCGAGGGCCACCAGCAACCCTTCGCCCCACAGGAACGCCGCGAGCTGGTGGGGCTTGGCGCCGATCGCCGAAAGAATGGCGAAGCTGCGCCGCCTGTCGAGGAAGCCGAGGCCGAGCATAAGGCCAGCGGCAGCGACTGCCAGGGCAAGCGCGAAGCTGAGTTCGATCGTCGTCAGGCTCGAAAGGTCCACGGCCGTCAGGCTGGAGCTGATGAGATGGGCGGCGGAGCCCACATCCTTGACCTTGAGGGCGGGGTCGCCAGCCAGCGCTGCCGCAGCTTCGCTGGCCAGCTCCGCCGGGTCGCCCCTGGCGCGCATCAGCACATATTCGCTGGCGTCCGAACCGGTCAGTTCCGCGACATAGGCAGCGTTGGCGACCAGGAATGAGTCCCTCGGCGCGGTCGGGAATTCGCGAACCACGCCGATGAAGGTGAACGGCACCTGATGGTACTGATGGTCGGAAGCGTTAAGGAGGCGGAGATTGATGGTGTCGCCGACCGAAAGCTGGAAGTCCTGCACGGTTTCTTCCGACACCAGCACGCCATTCGGCGTCTCGGCGAGGCGCGCGAGGATGTTGGCGGCCTTGCCGCCGGCAAAATAGGCGTCTGGAAAATCGGTGGCGTCGTCGATCGACACCGGGTCGATGCCATAGAGATCCTGCAGGTCGTTGCCGACATAGGCAAAGCGGTGCTGCATCGGCTGGACCGCGTCGGCCGAGGGCAGGGCGGCGAGCTGGTCCAGCCTGGCTCCTGCCGGATGCGCCTCGGTCCCGAACACGGTGACGTCGGCGCCGTTGGTGAGCTCCGCATCGACCCGCGATTGAGCATTGTAGGTGGTGTTGAAAACAGCCGTCGAGACGGCGAAGGAGACAGCGAGCGCGGTCATGGCAATGCCCGCGGTGATGCGCGCCGCCTGATGCGACAGGGCCGCGGCCACGATGGTCGAGAGCTTGCCGGCCGCTGGCCTGACCAGGGTCTTCAGCAGCATGCCATTGGCGGCGATGATACGGGCCGAGACGCGGATGGCGAGCAGCGCCGAGCCGATCCAGAACAAAGCCGGCGCGATGAAAGCTTTGTAGTCGACCGCGGTGGCGGCGACGCCCTCGGGCGCGAGCACCACCTGGTATCCGGTGCTCGCCGACTGCCAGAACAGCACAAGTGCCGCGCACAGCAGCAGCACGTCGAGCCAGAGCCGTGCCCACAGGGGCCGGGTGGTGCGGCCGATAACGCGGCGCGATGCGCTTATGCTCTGCGTGCGGCTGTCGCGCCAGGCAGGGTAGAGGAAGGTTGCCAGCGCAAGCAGCATGCCCGTGAGGATGGACAGGCCCATCGCCACCATGCCGAACCCGGCATCGCCGCCGAGCCGCAACTTCGCGAAAAGCAACGCCATCCCGAGCCCGAGTGCAATGCCGATACCGCCGACGAGCAACGCTTCGGCCGAGGCGAGCACGAGGATGCGGCGCAGGCTCGCGCCGCGAACCCTAAGCAGTGCCTGCTCGGCCCGGCGCCGGTCCGCACCGGCTGAACTGACTGCTATCGTGAGCAGGCAGGCCAGGGCGATGCCGGGAATGCCGAGGAACAGGAACAGCACCGCGGCATAGAGCGAATCGCCCCTGACGGCGTCGAGCCGGGCGCCAAGATTGTTGGCGACCAGCGCCTGTCCCGCGACCCGGGCTTCGAGATTGCGTGCCGCACCCGTGACGATCGTCCAGGCGTCGCTCGGTCGCGCCGGCAGCGTCGTCCGGTCGAGCCGCACATGCAACTGGGTGCGCGTCGTGTCCGGTCGAGCGGTCTGCTGCGGACCGAACACCCGCTGCCACTGATCTGATGGCAGGACGAGCACGTTGTCGGGTGGCGCCTGCGGGGCGGCCTGGGGCGGCAGGCCGACGCTTTGGAACAGGGCATCGGCGTCCGGCAGCTCGATGATGCCATCGATCTTCACGTCGACAGGGGGCAGGGCCACGCGCTTGATGGTGACGATGTCGCCCGGCGTAACATGCAGGTTGGCTGCGGTCTGCTGCGCGGCCAGCACGCCGTCGAGGCGGCCGGCCAGCAGCCGCACTTCTTCAGGAAAGTCTTTGAGATAATTTTCGTCGAAGGCGATCGCCTTGCCGGGGCCGGTGGTCTGTACCGTGCCGCCGGCGCTGGCCTCCAACCCGTCGACATTCGCAAAGGACACCTGCCGGACGGCAGTGGTGCCGGCCGACGCGGTGATCGCGTTGCGAACGACTGCGGAATCTGCGTCCGGCGCCATCTGGACCTGCCAGTCGACAGGCACGGCGGAGACAGCGCGACGCGTCATCGAACTGCTGCTGTCGGCAAGGAAGGCCGCAAGCGATGCGAGCAGCGCAACGGTCACCGCGATGCCTGCGGCAACGCCGGCGAGGCGTCCGAACCGTCGGCGCAGCAGGCCAATCAGCCAAAGGCGGGTCACGCGCGCCTCCGTTCCGGTTCGACCGGGTGCGAAAGCCGACCATGGTCGAGCAACCAGCGCTGGCTCATGCGCTCTGCCACCGCCTCGTCGTGTGTGGCGATGAGCAGCGCGGTGCCGGTCTTGCGGAGTACGTCGATGGTAAGGTCGATGAAATGCCTGGAGGTTGCGCTGTCGAGCTGGCCTGTCGGCTCGTCGGCCAGCACCAGTCGCGGGCCGGCCGCAAGCGCACGCGCCATGGCGACACGCTGCGCCTGACCGCCCGAAAGCTCCTCAGGCAGCTTTTGGGCAAGGGCCGACAGTTCGAAGCGCTCGAGCATGGCTGCTGCCTTGGCCTCGATGTCGTCGTTGCGCTCCAGCAAGACCAGCGGAAGGCTGACATTCTGCAGGACGGTGAGCGCCGGAAACAGGCTCGGCGTCTGGAACACCAGGCCGACCTTGCCGGGTCGCAGTGAGGAGCGTGGCCCAAGGGCGGGCCAGGCGACCGCGCCGAGCGTCGGGCTGTCGAGGCCGCCCAGGATATGGAGCAGCGTGGTCTTGCCGCTGCCCGAGGCGCCGACCAGCGCAATACGGTCGCCGGCATCGATCTGGCAGCTGACGTCGGAAAGCACGGTCAGGGCGTCGTCGCTGCCGTCGGCGAAGCTCCTGGAGATGCCGGAGGCGGTGACGAGGGCATCAAACATTGTCGATGCGCCCGTCCGCGAGATGGATGATGCGATCGGCCCGCGCGGCAAGGGAGGCGCTGTGGGTGGCGACGAGCGTCGTCTTGCCGGCGGCACGGCGCGCCTCGAAATAGTCGAGCAGGCGCTCCTCCGCCACGCGGTCGATCTCGGCGGTCGGTTCGTCCGCCACCAACAGCGGCGGATCGGCGGCAAGTGCGGCCGCAAGTCCCGCTCGCGCCGTCTCCCCGCCGGAAAGCTGCGCCGGATAGGCGCGCTCGCGATGCGACAGGCCGACCGCCTGCAGCAGGGCGGTGAGCCTTTCTCTGTCCTTGCGCCCCGACAGCTGCATCGACAGCAGGATGTTCTCACGCACCGTCAGGTGCTGGAAGAGATTTCCCGACTGCAGTAGGATGCCGAAGTTTTCGGCGCGGATCGTGGCCCGATCGGCCTCGGGGCGGCGTGTCATCAGACGGTCGCGGACGGTAACGTAACCTCCGTCAGGTTCGTCGAGACCAGTGAGGCAGGCCAGAAGTGTCGACTTGCCGCTGCCTGAGGGCCCCATCACCGAGACCATCTCGCCAGCCGACAGGAACAGGCTGACGCCGCGCAGCGCCGCGATCTCGTCGTCGCCGACATGGTAGAAGCGGTAGAGTTCGTGCGCCTCCAGAACGCTCATGTCAGCGCCATTGGAACGATTCCGACATCAGCTTCCATTGGTCGACATTGTCGGCGCCAAACGGGGCGTAGAGTTCGAGCGCCACGAGCTTTTTGTCCTTGAAATAGAGATAGCGCTGGTTTTCGAGCCGAACCTGCTTGTTGGTGACCTGGTTGGGTGCGGAGTTGGAGCTGTAGGCGATGCGGATGGCGTTGCCGGCCGGCAGCCTGACTGCTTTCACGCCGCCGATCTGCACGGCGCGCTCTTGGCTTTGGAGGACGGGCAGGTAGTCCTTGCGGACGCTGTCGACCGTTGGCGGTTGGGCAGCGTCGCTGCGGGTGACCACCACGCCGTCGAGTTTGTCGACGAAACTGGCGCCTGTCGGAAGATCGGTGCGCGCCCAGCCTTCGGGCACCTTCAGGGCGTAGCCGTCCTTTGAGGCGTAGTCGATGAAGACCTGGCTGTCGGGAATGTCGCCGGGTGGGTTCTTTTCAGCAGCCACGGGCTTTTCGGCTGCGCTCGCCCCGGACGCCGGGACAGCAGCAGCCGTTGCGATTGCCACGAGAGCGAACGTGCTGGACAGAACCGCCATCCGGAGCATTGCTGAAACTCCTCACCTCGCGACAGCGACCACTGCGCATTTTCATCATGCCATTGCGAGGTTACCGAGGCTTCGCGGCCGCCATACGCTTTCGTAAGGTTGGCCTTCGGGCTTGCGAGACCCGTCGCGTTGGACTGCCGGCGGGGGATCGACTAGAGCTTGGGTCGTGGGTGCGGCTTGCCGATGGCTGCCTGCAGAGAGCGGGAGAGGGCGGAATATGTCGAAACACAGGTCGTGGGAAATGCGGTCGGGGCTCTTGGCAGTGAGCCTGCTTGCGGCCGTTCCGGCGTCTGCCAACGACACGACGGCACAACTCGGCGCCGGCGGGCTGATCCTCGGCCGCAACGACCTGATCGCCATGGAGAGCGAGGACCTGTTCATCTCCGCGGACAAGGTGACGGTCGACTATGTGTTCCGCAACAATTCGGACAAGGATGTCGAGACGCTGGTTGCGTTTCCGATGCCGGACATCGAGGGCAGCCCCTATGCCAATGTCGATATCCCTGTCGATGCGTCCGACAATTTCCTCGGCTTCTCCGTGTCGATCGACGGGCAGGAGGTGAAGCCTCAGCTGCAGCATTCGGTCTATGCGGTCGGCATCGACATCGGCAAGGAACTCGACGCCAACGGCGTTCCCTATTTCCCGTTCGGCGATGCGACGCTGAAGGCGCTGGAGACGCTTTCGCCCGAGGTCGCCGCCGACTGGCAGGAACGCGGCCTCATCACCATCAACGAATATGACGAGGGTTCGGGCATGAAGAGCGTGCGCGAGCCGCTCTGGCAGTTGCGTTCGGCCTATTGGTGGAAAGCCCGTTTTCCGGCCGGCAAACCGGTGAAGGTGGCGCACAGCTACACGCCGAGCGTCGGCGGCACGGCCGGCGTGAGCTTCTACATGGATGGCAAGTTCCAGGGCCGATACGACGATTACAAGCGCAGATATTGCCTCGACGACGCCTTCGAACGTGCGGTCACGAAGGCGGCAAAGGCTGCCGCCGACGGTTATCCGCCCTACACCGAGACCTGGCTTTCCTATGTGCTGACATCAGGCGGCAACTGGGCGCTGGGCACCATCGGCAAGTTCAGGCTGACCATCGACAAGGGCGATCCGGCCAACATCGTCAGCTTCTGCGGCACCGGCGTGAAGAAGACCGGCCTGACGACCTTCGAGATGACGGCGCAGGATTTTAATCCCGAACGCGATATCGATATTCTGATCCTGCAGCCCTACGATACCGGCAAATGAACGGCCGGGCGTAGATTCGCCCTGACAGGGAAGCGCGTCCGATGGAAGTTGCGATCTATGTGGCGATTGCCGAGAACGGCGTGATCGGGCGCGACAATGGCTTGCCGTGGAAGCTGTCGAGCGACCTCAAGCGCTTCAAGGCCGACACGATGGGCAAGCCGATCGTGATGGGCCGTAAGACCTGGGAGAGCTTTCCCAAGCGGCCGCTGCCGGGGCGATTGAACATCGTCGTTACGCGCGACAGGAATTTTCAAGCCGAAGGGGCCGAGGTGGTGCATTCGCTGCAGGATGCCATCACGCTGGCGACCGCGCGCGGGCGCTGCATGCCCGATGCCAATGACATCTGCGTGATCGGCGGCGGCGAAATCTATCGCCAGGCGCTGCCGCTGGCCGACCGGCTGCACGTTACCCATGTCATGGCTTCGCCCGACGGCGACACGCGCTTTCCCGAAATCGATCCTAAGATCTGGGCGGTCGAAAGCTCGGAGGATTTTCCATCAGGTGAAAAAGACAGCCATGCGACACGCTACACAGTTTATCGCAAGCGTCCCGTCACGCATTAAGCGTGTACTCATACATCTGTAGTGAAAAGCGCGGGTGCATCCCGTGGTCGCGTTGAAAGCGCGTGATTGCATCCCTATAGATGGTGTCGGTAAATAAGCGGCCGTCTCAGGCGCGGCCGTCATTGTTTCGCAGTTGAAAGGACATTCATGCCCTGGAACAATCAAAATGGAGGCGGCGGCGGCCCATGGGGTGGCGGCGGCAGCGGCGGCGGGGGCGGTGGCCCCTGGGGACAGGGGCCGCGGCCGAGCGGACCTCCCGGATCGCCTCCCGATCTTGAGGACATCATTCGCAAGGGCCAGGACCGGCTCAAGCGCGCCCTGCCGGGTGGCGGCGGCTCGAGTGCAGCCCTTTTCGGCCTGATCGCGGTCGGTCTGGTGGCGCTGTGGGCCTATCAGGCCGTCTATACCGTGCAGCCGGACGAGCTGGCGGTGGAACTGCGCTTCGGTAAGCCGAAGGAACAGCTGTCGCAGCCGGGCCTGCACTTCCATTGGTGGCCGATGGAAACCGTGGAAAAGGTCAACACCGCTGAAAAGCTGGTCAATATCGGCGAAGTCCGGGGTACTGCGTCTTCGGGCCTGATGCTGTCGGGCGACCAGAACATCGTCGACGTCAAGTTCTCGGTGGCCTACCAGGTCGCCAATCCCACGGCCTACCTGTTCAATGTCGCCGATCCCGACGTGATGGTGCGCCAGGTGGCCGAGAGCGCGATGCGCGAAGTGGTCGGCCGTCGTCCGGCACAGGACGTGTTCCGCGACGACCGCCAGGGCATCGCCGGCAACGTGCGCGACATCATCCAGCAGACGCTCGACAGCTATGGCACCGGCATGACGGTCAACGCCATCTCGATCGAGGACGCAGCGCCGCCGCGCGAAGTGGCCGATGCGTTCGACGAGGTGCAGCGCGCCGAGCAGGACGAAGACCGCTTCGTGGAGGAGTCCAACCAGTACTCCAACCAGAAGCTCGGCCAGGCACGCGGCGAGGCAGCGCAGGTCCGCGAAGATGCGGCCGCCTACAAGAACCGTGTCGTGCAGGAAGCACAGGGTGAGGCGCAGCGCTTCATCTCGGTCTATGACGAATATGCCAAGGCGCCTGACGTCACCCGCAAGCGCCTTTACCTCGAGACGATGGAGAAGGTGCTTCAGGGCTCCGGCAAGGTGATCGTCGAGCAAGGCAACGGCCAGGGCGTAGTGCCCTATCTGCCGCTGCCCGAACTGCAGAAGCGCGCTCCGGCGGCGGGAGGCAACTGATGTCCAATCGTCTTCCCATCATCGGCATCTTCTTTGCCATCATCCTGTTCCTGCTCTGGTCGTCGATCTTCGTGGTCAACGCCCGCCAGCAGGCGATCGTGCTGCGCTTCGGCGAGATCGTCGACGTCAAGACCGAGCCGGGCATCTACTTCAAGGCGCCGTTCTCGATGTTTGAGGCCGACAACATCCAGATCATCGAGGACCGCGTCATGCGCCTCGACCTCGACGATATCCGCGTGCAGGTCTCGGGCGGCAAGTTCTACGATGTGGATGCCTTCGTCGCCTACCGCATCAACGACGCCCGCAAGTTCCGCTCGGCGGTTTCGGGTAGCGTGGAACTGGCCGAACAGCGCCTGCGCACGCGTCTCGACGCAGCGCTGCGCCGGGTCTACGGCGTGCGCGGCTTCGAGTCCGCCCTGTCGGAAGAACGCGCATCGATGATGCGCGACGTGCGCGACCAGTTGCAGCCCGACGCCAATGCGCTCGGCCTGCAGGTCGAGGACGTCCGCATCCGCCGCACCGACCTGACGGCAGAAGTTTCGCAGCAGACCTACGACCGTATGAAGGCGGAGCGTCTGGCCGAAGCTGAAAGGCTGCGCGCCCGTGGCCGCGAAGCGGCGCAGCGCATCCGCGCCCGTGCCGACCGCGAGGTCGTCGAGATCGTCGCCGAGGCACAGAAGGAGTCCGAGATCCTGCGCGGTCAGGGCGAAGCCGAACGCAACTCCGTGTTCGCCGACGCCTTCAAGCGCGATCCCGAGTTCTTCGACTTCTACCGGTCGATGAGTGCCTATGGCACCGCGCTCGACGCCAACGGCACCACCATGGTGCTGTCGCCGGAGTCGGAATTCTTCCGCTACTTCCGCAGCCCGGACGGCGGTGCAGCTTCTGCCGCGCCCAAGGCAACGCCCGCCCCACAGGCCGGCGCTGCCGCTCCCAGCACCAGCAACTGACGGTGCAGGATCTGATCGTCGCCATAGGCCTCGTCCTCGTCATAGAGGGCGTCGTCTATGGCGGCTTTCCCGCTCAGATGAAGCGGCTCGCGGCCCAGATGGCCGACATCCCTGACAATGCATTGCGCCTGTTCGGCCTGGTGGCGATTGCCATCGGCGTCGGCATCGTCTGGCTCATCAGGGGATAACGGATGATTTATTCCCTTCCGATAGCAATGGTCGCAAACAGGCCTTATTTGTTTCCATCATGACGCTTCGCGTCCGGACGGCCCGGCGCGACCAACGCCAATGCAGCCCGGGAGGCTTCCCTGATGAATTCCACAACCCTTTTGCGCGCCATGCGAAAGGCTTCTCTGGCTGCAACGACGGCGCTGATGATCGGCGCGGTGGCGGCACCGACCTTCGTTGCCCCGGCTTTTGCGCAAGGGCCTGAATCCGTCGCCGACCTCGCCGAAGGGCTTTTGGGCGCAGTGGTCAACATCTCGACGTCGCAGACGGTGAAGAGCGGCGACGGCGACAACGAAAATGCCGTGCCGGTGCCGCAGCTGCCCGAAGGCGCACCTTTCCAGGACTTCTTCGACGACTTCTTCAAGAAGCGCGACGGCCAGGACGGCGCCGCGCCGCAGAAGGTGCAGTCGCTTGGCTCGGGCTTCATCGTCGATGCCGAGCAGGGCATCGTGGTCACCAACAACCACGTCATCGCCGATGCCGACGAGATCGAGGTCAATTTCTCCGACGGCTCGAAGCTGAAGGCGACGCTTATCGGCACCGATACCAAGACCGACATCGCCGTGCTCAAGATCGATCCGAAGGCCAAGAAGCTGACGGCGGTGAAGTTCGGCGATTCCAACAAGATGCGCATCGGCGACTGGGTGATGGCGATCGGCAACCCGTTCGGCCTTGGCGGTACGGTGACGCTGGGCATCGTGTCGGCGCGCAACCGCGACATCAATTCCGGCCCCTATGACGACTTCATCCAGACTGACGCGGCGATCAATCGCGGCAATTCGGGCGGCCCGCTGTTCAACATGTATGGCGAGGTGATCGGCATCAACACGGCGATCATTTCGCCGTCGGGCGGCTCCATCGGCATCGGCTTCTCGATCCCGTCGGAGATTGCGGCCGGCGTGGTCGATCAGCTTCGGCAGTTCGGCGAGACCCGCCGCGGCTGGCTGGGCGTTCGCATCCAGCCGGTGACCGACGACATCGCCGAAAGCCTCGGCATGACGTCGGCCAAGGGCGCGCTGGTTGCCGGCATCATCAAGGGCGGACCGGTCGACAACGGGGCGATCCAGCCTGGTGATGTGGTCATCAAGTTCGATGGCAAGGACATCGTCGAGATGCGCGACCTGCCGCGCGTCGTGGCCGAGAGCCCCGTCGGCAAGGCCGTCGACGTGGTCGTCGTGCGCAAGGGCGTCGAGCAGACCGTCAAGGTGACGCTCGGCCGCCTCGAGGACGGCGAGAAGCTGGCCGAGGGCGAAACCGGCAAGCCGGGCGAAGGAGCCGACAAGGGCGCCGAGGTGGCCGCGGTCAGCGTGCTCGGCATGACGCTTGGCGAACTCAACGACGACACGCGCGCGAAATTCGGCATTGCCGGAGACGTGGTCGGTGTCGTGGTGACGGCGGTTGCCAAGGATTCGGCAGCGGCCGAGCGCGGCATCGTCGCCGGCGAGGTCATCACCGAGATCGGCCAGGAAGAGATGAAGTCGCCCAAGCAGGTCACCGACCGCATTGCGGCGCTGAAGGAGCAGGGGCGCAAGAACGCGCTTTTGATGCTGGCGTCCAAGACGGGCGAGCTGAGGTTCGTGACGCTTCGGATGGATTGAGGCCGGCGGCAATTCGCCTGCCGCGGCAGATCGCCAGGGCTGGCCTTCCCACGTGGAAAAGAAAAAGGCGGCTAGTTGGCCGCCTTTTTTCGTGATCGCCAGTCGTCGCGCGACAGGCGGTAGTAGACATGACGCTTGAGATGGGCGTCGGCGACCCTGGGATGATCGAAATCGCGTGCCGGGTCGTTGCTCATGCTCAGCCGCTTCATGACAGACGTCGAGCGGTCATTGTTCCACACGGCGAACGAGACGACCTCGTCGAGCCCGAGCCGGTCAAAGCAGAATTCGAGCCAGGCTTCGGCAGCTTCGGTGACATAGCCCTTGCCCCAAAACTCGGGGGCCAGGCGCCAGCCGATCTCGATCGTACCCTTGGGCATGAAGGGCTCGAGATCGGTCGGGTTGATGCCGACAAAGCCGATGCATTGGCCCGTCTCCGCGATCTCGACCGCGGTAAAGCCAAAGCCGTCGCGGTCGATGTTGCCGCGCAGCTTGTCGAAAAGCGCATCGCTCTCGGCCCTGCTGCGGCGAATGCCGAAGAACTCCATCACCTGATCGTCGGAGTTGATGCGATGGAAGAGTTCGCGGTCGCGTTCTTCCCAGTTGCGCAGGATCAGGCGATTTGTGCGGATCGGTTGCATCAGGCGAACTCGGCGCGGCTGTAGCCCTGCAGGTAGAGCAGGGCCGTGAGGTCCGCATTGTCGATGCGGATTTTTGCCTGGGCCGCTACCGACGGCTTGGCGTGGAGGGCAACGCCCGAGCCGGCGAGGCGGATCATGTCGAGATCGTTGGCGCCGTCGCCAACCGCGATTGCGTCATCCGGGGTGAGGCCCAGGCGCGCGGAAATCTCGTCGAGCGCCACCGCCTTGGCGGCGCGGCCGAGGATCGGCTCGGAAACCTGGCCGGTCAGCCGGCCGTCGGTCTCGATCAGGTGGTTGGCGCGGTTCTCGTCGAAACCGAGCATGGCTGCGATGCGCGAAGTGAAGACGTCGAAGCCGCCCGACACCAGCGCCGAATAAGCGCCGTGGGCCTTCATGGTGGCGACCAGCGTCTTGCCGCCGGACGCAAGCGTCAGCCGGTTCTTGATGATGCCGTCGATGACCGAGGCATCGAGCCCGGCAAGCAGGGCAACGCGTTCGCGCAGGGCGGGCTCAAAGGCGATCTCGCCATTCATCGAGCGCGCGGTGATGTCGGCGACGCGATCCTTGACGCCGATCTCGTCGGCCAGTTCGTCGATGCATTCCTGGTCGATCATGGTCGAGTCCATGTCGGCGATCAGGATCTTTTTCCTACGTGTCGCGTTGTCCTGAACGGCGAAATCGATGGGCTCGCCCGACAGCGCCGAAGCGAGCGCCTGGCTTGCCGCTTCCGCCGCAAGGCCCGATGGCAGGGCGATGTCGCAGGCGATGCCGTCTGCCAGCCAGACAATGCCGCTTGCGCCGAGGGCGCGTGAGGCCTTATCGGCAAGGGACGGCTGCAGCAGTGCGCGGTCGGGATGGGAAATCAGCGTGGCGACGAGCGGCATCGAAAATTCCGGCAAGAACGAGGGGCGCATCAAGAACGCGACCCTGATAGCCGGGCCTACCGCCAGCGGCAAGTCGGCGCTGGCGCTTAAGCTGGCCGAACGCGACGGCGGCGTGATCGTGAACGCCGATTCCATGCAGGTCTATGGTGTGCTCAACGTTCTGACCGCGAGACCGGGGGCCGAAGAGTTGGCGCGTGTCCGTCACTTCCTTTACGGCCACGTCTCTCCGGCGACTGCCTATTCGACCGGTTCGTGGCTGCGCGATGTGGCAGTGCTCGCCGACAGCGGACTGTTCGACGAGCACCGGCCTGTTTTCGTCGGCGGAACCGGCCTCTATTTCCGGGCGCTGGCCGAAGGCATTTCCGAGATGCCCGAAATCCCCACTGATATCCGCGACCGCTGGCGCTGGCGTCTCAACGAGGAAGGCGCGCCCAGGCTGCACCGTCTCCTGATGAGGGTCGACAGCGAGGTTGCCATGCGGCTCAAGGCCAGCGACGGCCAGCGCATCGTGCGTGCGCTCGAAGTTCTCCAAGCCTCGGGACGGTCGATCCTCAAATGGCAGGCCGACCGCGGCCATCCGATGATCGATCTCGCCACCGCGCGTTTCATCGTCATCGAGCCGGAGCGGCAGGAGCTGATCAGGCGCATCGACATGCGCTTCGACAAGATGATCGAGGCCGGCGCCCTGGACGAGGTCGAGGCGATCACGGCGATGCGGCTTGCGCCCGAACTGCCGGCGATGAAGGCCATCGGCGTGCGCGAGCTGGCAAGCGCCATGGCCGGCGAGATGAGCTTCGACGAGGCCATCGAGCGGGCGAAGATCGCCACGAGACAATATTCGAAGCGCCAGTCGACCTGGTTCCGCAACCAGTTCGGCCCGGAATGGCGCCGCATCGGCGGCGAGGTCGGCCGCCCCGGCGGGCTCGCCGACGATTGACCGGCCTTGTGCCGGGGTTGGCATTTGCAGCTGCCGATTAACGGTCCGTAAGGCGCGGCATGGCATAAAAGCTGGTGGGGTTTGACCAGGGTGGCCATGCGCTTTCACAAGGCTGAAACCGCGTTTTTCGTCTTTATCGCGCTGATTTTGACGGCAGCGCTGGCGATATTCTATGGCTGGAGCCTGCTGCACGGGCCTGCCGACCAGCTCTATATGCCCGGCCGGGTCGCAGCCATCGAGCAGGTGCAGGTGCTGCTGCTGGCGGTCATGCTGCTTCTGGCCGGCACGCTGGTGTTCGGGCTGTTCTTCATTTTCCCGCAGATCCGCACCCAGGTGAAGGAAGGCGGCAAGCTGCGCGAGATGACGGCGTCGCTGAGTGCGCGCTCGCGCAATCTGGAACAGGCAGCGCTGACCGATGGCCTGACGGGCATGCAGAACCGGCGTTATTTCGACGACGCGCTCAAGGAATATCTGGGCGAATTCCGTCGTATCGGAAAACCGGTCGGGCTTATGATCCTCGACCTCGACCATTTCAAGCTGGTCAACGACACCTATGGCCACGATGTCGGCGACGAGGTGCTGCGCTCGGTCGGCAAGTGCCTCAAGAACATGACCCGTTACCACGACGTGGTGGCGCGGCTGGGTGGCGAGGAATTCGCCATTGTTGCGCCCAATATGGACCTGGAACTGCTGCAGCGCTTTGCCGAGCGCATGCGCAAGGCAATCGCCTCGCTCGCCATTGATGCGGGCACCGCCCAGCTCAATGTGACGTCGAGTGTCGGGTTAGCACTTTGGGACCGCGAGGAGAGCGCCGAAGATTTTTACCGACGCGCCGACAAGCAGCTCTACGAAGCCAAAAGGCAGGGCCGCAATCGCGTGTGTGCCTGACGCGGCCATGCGTGCCTCCGGCACGGCGATCCCCAGACGGAATGTCATGTAGGGGTGGGGAGCCGACTTTGTCGGCTGACGAGAGTCCTAACGCAACGCGCCTTTGATCAGCATGTGGCGGTCGCCGACCCGTGTCACCCGCAGCGGCAGTCCGGCCTGTCGTATTTGTGTCTCGACCTCTTCAATCGTGAAAGCCGCGCACAGCGAGTTGTAAAAATCTTCCTTGAGAATTGGATGCTCGTCGGGCGCCACTGTCTCGACAATGTTTCGCGCGTCTTCTTGCGTGGCTGGCCTGATCAGGTCCATCACATGAACAGCTGCCCCCTGCCGTCCCAATCGCCGCGCTTCGCGCCACAGCACCATCGGATCAGGGAGGTGGTGCAGAAGGTCCTTTGAGAGGATCGCATCGAAATCATGCTCACGCAGTGCCAATCCCGGGATGTACCCCTGCATCACCACAATGCGGGCTTCGTGGTTCGCTGCACGCACTGCCTGGGTCGCCAATTCGATCATCGCCGCGGAGCCATCGACCGCGGTTATGCGGATATCAGGGCATGCCTCCGCCAGCCTCAACATTACGTCGCAGGGGCCACAGCCGAGGTCGATGACATCTTTCAAGGCCTGCGGATTGTCCACCAGCAGATGATCGACGAACAACTGATTTGAACTTGCGAAGTCGGCATTCGCATAGGCGAGGGACTGCTCGGCATCAGCCATGATCTCAGGCTCGAGAGTTCTCTGCATGGGACCCCCCGGTTTCGAACCAACGGCAGTGGTATCTCGCGTGACCGATTGTACAGCCAGCGGTCCGCAGTGACAAATGGGCAGGAATACGCCCTGGTTGGCGATGCCGCCGAAACCCGGCGACACGTTGTCTTGCGGACCATCGCCTTGGCGCGTGGGCGTGAACTCGGCGAGCGCAAACGAGCTTCCGAGTATTGGCGATTGCCGCCCTTTGCGCGCCCAAGCGGCAAAGTACTCAACGGTTTAGCCGATCTGCCCCATGGAGCGCCCGCCCCGGTGGGGTCGGGCGTCCTTCCAGCTCGCTGGCAGGCTCTCAGCCGCTGCTGCGTCCGCCGAAGGTGGTCGGGCGCAGGCCGAAGCGGGTGTCGAAATCGCCGTCGGGCTCGGGCCGGCACGGCGGTTTGCGGTAGTCGCTGTCGCCGGCCTGGCGCTGGACATCGACGGTTTCGGCAAAACCCAATGCCGCCTGCGGCTTCGGAACATTGCGCAGCCGCTCGACGATCATGGCCAGATCGACGTCGTTGCCGTCGCCGCCGGGTGCTTCGGCGGCTCGCTTCTGGGTGCCGGGGATCAGGTTGGGCGGCAGCTTCTCGAACTTCAGCCGCATCGTCGTCGCCACGCCTTCGCCAAAGGCGATCGCCTCGCGCTGGCCCATCGACGACAGGAACGACAGTGTCGAGGCCGAGGAATCGGCGATGGCCGAGCGGATGATTGCCTGGTCCTGTTCGTTGGCGAGGCGCATGGCGAAAACGGTCGAGCACTGCGACAGGATCGTCGGGTCGAGCTCGCCCGGGCGCTGCGTGACGACGCCGAGATAACAGCCATATTTGCGGCCTTCCTTGGCGATGCGCGACAGCGCATGGCGGGTGGGCGCGAAGCCGAGACGATGGTCGGCCGGCATGTAGCGGTGTGCCTCCTCGCAGAGCAGCAGAAGCTTGAGCTTGCCTTCGCTCCAGAGCGCGAGGTCGAAGGCGAGGCGGGCAAGCACCGAACAGACCGAATTGACGACCTCGGAGGGCAGGCCGGCCATTTCGAAGCAGGTGACCGGGCGCCCCTGGGTCGGCACGCGGAAGATGTTGCCGATGGTCTCGTGGATCGTGTCCTCGATCAGGCGCGAATGGAACATGAAGCGGTAGCGCGGGTCGGACAGAGCCGATTCGATGCGCGTCCGCAGCGACTTCAGGATCGGGCGCTCGTTCTTGGATTCGAGCATGCCCATGCGATCGTCGATCTGCTTGATGAGATCGGCCATGCGGTAGGGCACCGGCGTGTCGGCGGTCAGCGCGTCGACGCCACGGCGCAGGAAGGCGCCGCCATTGGGATTGCGGTAGAGGTTCTTGGCGATCGGGATGAGGTCGCGCAGGGCGTCGATCTCTTCCGCATCGGTCTCGCGGCCGCGGAACAGCACCTCGGCGAATTCCTCCAGCTTGAACAGCCAGAAGGGCAGGTCGAGCGAGTTGGTGTCGACCTTGACGCAATATTCGGGCAGCGAGGCCGCGAATTCGTTGTGCGGGTCGAGGATCAGGACGCGCAGGTCGGGGCGCTCGGCGATCATCTTACGCATGAGCAGCGACACGGCGGTCGACTTGCCGACGCCGGTCGTGCCGACCACGGCGAAGTGACGGGCGAGTGTCTCGTCGATGGCAAGGCAGGCATCGATGTTCTCGTCCTGCGACAGCTGGCCGATGGTGACGGCATGGCGGCCGGCGAGATCGTAGACGGCCTGCAGGTCGCGGCTGCGGATGCGGTGGGCGACGGCGCCGACATAAGGATAGGTGGTGATGCCGCGGTCGAAGACCGGACGTTTTTCGGTTCCGAGGTCGCGGACCTCGCCGATGAGTTCGACACTGACTTCGATGGGGTTGTCGCCCTGCGGGCTCCAGGAGCGGTCGGCCTTGCCGATGGAATAGACGAGCCCGATGGTGCGAGATGCGCCCAGATTGATCGAGATCATGCGGCCGACAGCCCAGAGCCCCGATGCCGCCGCGCCGCCGCTTTCGGCAAAGGCGCTGATGACGGCGCGGGCGCCGTCGCACTGTACGACATGGCCGAGAATGCGCGCGTCGTCCTGAAGCGGATCGCGGCGTTCCTGCGACGTGGTTTCGCCTGCTGCTGCCTGGCGTTCAACGTACATGCTGAGATTTTTCCCCAATTCTCTTCCGGAACCTTAGCGCTGTGCGGTTAAGGGCGGGTGAGGTCGGATGGTGTCGCAAAGGTTAAGCGGATGCGGAAAATTCGAGCGATGACGTTCGCCTGACGTTGCGGAAAAATCTGCTGCCGTCAGGTTGACAGTGGGGCTTTTTGCGCATTAACGTCCGCCCCGATGAACACGACACTCATTCTCGTAGTAGGATTGCGCATGGGCAAGGCGGTGTAACCGCCGGGCGAAATCCCCCATGCGCAGATGCAAAGGCTCCCTCGGGGGCCTTTTTTATTGCCCGAAACAGGACTAACAGAGCAGCAACCGCCAAGTATGGCGAAGGAAAGACGGAACGGACCGATGAGCGGACATAGTGACAGCGGACGGCGCGAAATGACTGGCGCCGAGATGGTGGTTCAGGCGCTGAAGGACAACGGCGTCAAGCACCTCTTCGGCTATCCGGGCGGCGCGGTCCTTCCGATCTATGACGAGCTGTTCCAGCAGGACGATGTCCAGCACATCCTGGTGCGCCACGAGCAGGGCGCAGGCCACGCCGCCGAGGGTTATGCGCGCTCGACCGGCAAGGCAGGCGTGATGCTGGTGACGTCGGGTCCCGGTGCCACCAATGCGGTGACGCCGCTGCAGGACGCGCTCATGGACTCGATCCCGCTGGTCTGCATCACCGGTCAGGTGCCGACGACGCTGATCGGTTCCGACGCCTTCCAGGAATGCGATACCGTCGGCATTACCCGTCCCTGCACCAAGCACAACTGGCTGGTGAAGGACGTCAACGACCTGGCCGGCATCCTGCACGAGGCCTTCCATGTCGCCACCACGGGGCGTCCGGGCCCTGTTGTGGTCGACATCCCCAAGGACGTGCAGTTCGCCAAGGGCATCTACACGCCGCCGCAGACCGCGCCGCGCACCTCCTACCAGCCCAAGATCCAGGGTGACCTCGAGAGGATCAAGGAGGCGGTCGCGCTGATGGCCACCGCCAAGCGGCCTGTCATCTATTCCGGTGGCGGCGTGGTGAATTCCGGCACCGAGGCCAGCCATCTGCTGCGCGAACTTGTCGACCTGACCGGCTTCCCCATCACCTCGACGCTGATGGGGCTGGGCGCCTATCCGGCTTCGGGCAAGAACTGGCTCGGCATGCTGGGCATGCATGGCAGCTACGAAGCCAACATGGCGATGCATGATTGCGACGTCATGGTGTGCATCGGCGCGCGCTTCGACGACCGCATCACCGGCCGCCTCAACGCGTTTTCGCCGAACTCGAAGAAGATCCACATCGACATCGATCCGTCGTCGATCAACAAGAACGTGCGCGCCGACGTGCCGATCCTCGGCGATGTCGGCCGCGTGCTCGAAGACATGGTGCGGTTGTGGCGGGCGACCGCCAAGGCTGACAAGAAGGCGCTGTATCCGTGGTGGGAACAGATCGCCAAGTGGCGCGCGCGCGACAGCTACGCCTACAAGGCGAACAGCGAAGTGATCATGCCGCAATATGCGATCCAGCGGCTCTACGAGAACACCAAGCATCTCGACACCTACATCACCACCGAGGTCGGCCAGCACCAGATGTGGGCTGCCCAGCATTACGGCTTCGAAAAGCCGAACCGCTGGATGACGTCAGGCGGCCTGGGCACGATGGGCTACGGCCTGCCGGCGGCTCTCGGCGTGCAGATCGCCCATCCTGAATCGCTCGTCATCGACATCGCCGGCGACGCCTCGGTGCAGATGTGCATCCAGGAGATGAGCGCAGCGCTCCAGTACGATGCGCCGATCAAGGTGTTCATCCTCAACAACTCCTACATGGGCATGGTACGCCAGTGGCAGCAGCTGCTGCACGGCAACCGCCTGTCGCATTCCTACACCGAGGCGATGCCCGACTTCGTCAAGCTGGCCGAGGCCTATGGCGGCCACGGCATCCGCTGCGACAAGCCGGACGAGCTCGACGATGCGATCAAGGAGATGATTTCGGTGAAGAAGCCGGTGATCTTCGACTGCCGCGTGGCAACGCTTGCCAACTGCTTCCCGATGATCCCGTCGGGCAAGGCGCATAACGA
The DNA here is from genome assembly GCF_026521175.1 of Aminobacter sp. MET-1. Classification (NCBI taxonomy): domain Bacteria; kingdom Pseudomonadati; phylum Pseudomonadota; class Alphaproteobacteria; order Hyphomicrobiales; family Phyllobacteriaceae; genus Aminobacter; species Aminobacter sp. MET-1. The sequence goes on from NZ_JAMSHL010000015.1 coordinate 128,243, forward strand.
GATGCTGCTGCCTGATGAGGCGACCGACGAGGCGGTGGCGAATGCCATCGACGCCAAGGGCCGCGAACTGGTGTGACGAACCGAGTGCGGCCTTCGAGGGAAGGCCGCACAATCAACGAGTTGGCGCAAAAGCCTCAGATCGAGATTCATTCATGAACGCACAGCTACAAGCCACCGGTTCGGCCTATTTCATCGCCAAGGAAACGGCGCTGCCGGAAAATCACACATTGTCGGTGCTGGTCGACAACGAACCGGGCGTGCTCGCCCGTGTCATCGGCCTGTTTTCGGGCCGCGGCTACAACATCGAAAGCCTGACCGTCTCCGAGACCGAGCATGAGAAGCATTTGTCGCGCATCACCATCGTGACGCGCGGCACGCCGCATGTGCTCGAGCAGATCAAGCACCAGCTCGAGCGCATCGTGCCAGTGCATCGCGTGGTCGACCTGTCGGTGCGCGCTGCCGAGCTCGGCCAGGAGCGGCCGCTGGAGCGCGAGCTGGCGCTGGTCAAGGTTGCCGGAACGGGCGACGCCCGGGTCGAGGCGCTGCGCCTGGCGGACGCCTTCCGCGCCAGCGTGATCGATGCCAACACCGAACACTTCATCTTCGAGATCACCGGCAAGGTGTCGAAGATCGAGCAGTTCATCGCCATCATGAAGCCGCTCGGCCTTGTCGAAGTCTGCCGCACCGGCGTGGCGGCGATGAACCGCGGCCCGCAGGCGATGTGATCTGGTCCACACCACGGACGTAAAAAAAGCCGCCGATGCACTGCACGGCGGCTTTTTGATTTCTAGAAACCAGCTCCTGCCGGCTTCAGAAACCTACATTCTCGTTGATGTAGAAGGTGTTGAGCAGCGAGACGCGCGGGCGCTCGATGGGCGTCTTGATCTTCGGGCGGCCGTGCCAGCTCATCTTCATCAGCGAGTGGTAGGCCTTCAGCACGACGAAGGCGTAGCCGACATTGGGCAGGAAAGGCAGCGTCTTGACCGGCTCGAGCCCGTAGGATCCGACATTCAGCAGGCCCTTCAGCGACGCCTTGTAGAGGGTCGTGCCGAGCTCGCGCTGGCTCTCGTCGGCCGGGCAGTAGAGCTGCATGGTCACGACCTTCTTGCGCGCGTCGGGGTGTGGCTTGATCTGGTAGCCGTCCTTGTCGCTGTAGAGCACGGGCTTGGCCACCAGCCGGAGGTCGTCGACGCTTTTGAACTTGTCGCCGCGGGCACGGATTTCCAGGCCTTCATGAAGCTGGCGGCGGATGGCGCTCTCGACTTCGCTTGACGTCAGCGTTTCCGACACCGCCGCCCACATGTCGCGCAACTCGGCATCCACCTTGCCGATATTGTCGCCATAGAGCCGCAACGCCATGCGGGTGGCGTCGCCCGTGATCGGGTCATAGCCTTCGGTCGGGATCGATTTGATCAGGTCGGCGTAAAAATCGCGCGGGAAAAAATCGCGAAAGAAGATGTGCGGGAAGGGCAGGGAGAAACGGTCGGCCGCCTCGATGCTCGCCACGGCATGGGCGATGAGTTCGCGCGTAAGGCTGCTGGGCTCGGTCTTGGCGAGTGCTGACATTTCTCTTCCCCTTGAGAATGTTCGATCGTCCGCTTGCTGGCGAACTGGCGCAATGAAACCCTGGATAGGTATTCGGCTAAGGGGTTCGCTTACGCCGTGTCCTGGCCGCGGTCAATATGGAAGCCTGTGCCGAACGATAGGTGCAGCGAGCCAGCTTCTGCCGACCCAGAACGTGCCGAAACACGCGGAATCTTGTTGATCCGGCTCAATAAGGACAGTATTGCTGACATAATAATCCCGGGAGGAGGAAAAGGTGACCTACGACGCGTTCCTCGCATTGCTGGTCTATGCCTTCGTGACCTCGATCACGCCGGGGCCGAACAATTTCATGCTGCTCGCCTCGGGCGTGAATTTCGGCTTTCTACGAACCATCCCGCACATGCTGGGCATCGGCTTCGGCTTCCTGTCCTTGCTGCTCGGTGTCGGCTTCGGGCTGGGGGCTGTGCTGACGGCCTTTCCGGCGCTGCATACCGTGCTCAAGATCGCTGGCGGCGCTTACCTGCTCTACCTCGCCTGGCGCATCGGCATGTCGCGCTCGCTTGGCAAGGACGGCGACGTGAAGGCTCGGCCGATGAGCTTCATCGAGGCATCCGCCTTCCAATGGATCAACCCCAAGGCCTGGGTGATGGCGGTCACGGCCATGGCCGTCTACACCAATCCGGCCGCGCCGTTCCTGTCGGTGCTGTTGATCTCGGGTGCCTTTGCCCTGGTCAATCTGCCAAGCGTTTCGAGCTGGGCCGGCTTCGGCATGGCCCTGCGTGGCTTCCTTGCCGATCCGGTGCGGCTGAAATGGTTCAACATCGCCATGGGCCTGCTTTTGGCCGCGACGCTCTGGCCGATGCTCAAATAATCAGAAAAGCTCGATCGCCGGTCTTGTCAGCATCAGCCAGAAGATGGCGATGACGCTGAAAAAGGCAGGGAATCCGCAAGCGAACCAGATCCGGTAGAGGCGGAAATAGCGCGCCGGCAACGCCTTGCCTGTGCCGGCGGACGAGCGTGCGAGATTTCGCAGCTGGATCTGGATGAACACCACCGGCAGCCAGAACAGACCGGTCAGCACATAAAGCGACAGGGACAGCACGATCCACGGTTCGTCCAGCGGCCAGCCGACCTCATAAGCCAGCCAGGCGCCCGATATTGGCTGGAGGATGACGGCCGTGGCGGTGAACACCGTGTCCGCGATCACCACAGTGCCGGCGACATGGGCGATGGTGGCTGCGTCACGCGTGCGGTGGGCCATGACCATGAAGAAGGCTATGCCGGCGCCGGTGCCGAACAGGACCGTGGCGCCGATGACGTGGGCGAGGCGCAGCAATTCTTCCATGCTCAGCGCTCGTCCAGGATGGCGAGCGCGACCAGTGCCAACACGATCGACGGCAGCACCTTGACCAGGGGGCCGAGCGGATCTGCCCAGAGATTGGGGGCAAGGATGGTCGCCGATCCGAGATAGGCGAGGGACAGCGCGATCATCCCCTTCAGTGCCAGTCCGGCATGGCGGCGAAAGGCAATGCCGATGCCCAGCGCGATGTCGGCCAGGCTGGTGGCCAGGGTGATCCCGGCAGCGACCGCAGCGCTTGCGCCTGCGGATTCCAGATGCGCGGATGACGCATTGAACCGCAGCAGGGCGACTATGCCCGACAACAGCCAGAACAGGCTCAAGGTCACAAATATCAGTGGCTTGAGCAGATAGAGCCGGGCAAACCATACATCCTGCACGCCGGCGGGATTTCGGGACAGGATATCGCGCAGTGGCTGCAACTGCCGTTCATTGCTGCTGCGATGGCCGGACACGCCGCCAGCGGTAACCTCAACTGCGGTGGAGCGCAGTGGCGAGCGCCAGCCGAGATGGCCAAGCAGATCGGCGGCTCTGGATGCGAGGCGGGCGCACAGGCCGGGCAGATGAAGCATCCTGGCCGGGGCCATGCCGAGCCAGCGGCGATGGATCGTCACGGCTTCGGCGAGGGTCAGTATCTCCGGCGCGGCAAGGTCGAGGTCGCTGCCGGCAACAATCTTTCCGGCCAGCGCGTCGGATACGGCACTGGCAACATCGTCAAGTGAAACGAACTGCATCGGGCTTTGGCCGTAGACCAATGGGGTGACCGCAGGGAATGCCGCCAGCGCCCGCAGCAGCGCCGAGCCGCCATGGGCGGGGGCGCCGACAACGATGGCCGGTCGCAGGATGACAAAGGGCACGCCCGACGATTTGAGAGCGTCGTCGGCCAGGCGCTTGGTGGCGAGGAACGGTGTTTTGGCGGCCGCGCCGTCGGTGCGCGCCGATATCTGGACGAACAGGCGCAATGACGGGCTCGCTGCCTGGTAGAGTGCGGCCATGCCGACCTGCTGCACGGCCACGACATCGTCGCGCGCGCCATCCTGAAGCGCTCCGGCGCAGTTGACCACAGCATCGATACCCGACAGCAGCGGACGCCAGTCGTCGGGCTGCGACAGCGTGGCGATGTCTGCCTTGCGCCATTCGATTTCAGGCAGGCGGCGCGATGCGACCTCGATGCTGCGCGCAAGGCCGACCACCTGATGGCCGCGGCCGGCCAGAAGCCTTGCCACCGCCACCCCGATGAAACCGTTCGCCCCTAGAATCAGCACGCGCATGGCCGCACGATACAGTGCCGCAGCGCATTGCGACGCGCGGAGAGAACTCCGGCAGCGACATTTTTAGTTGGTCCCGTGGCTCTTGGGCCGGGTGATGCTGGCCCAAGTCAGCCGCTTGCCCGGTGTGCCGCGCGAGCATAACCTTCGGCCCATGTCGCACGATCATCATCACGACCACGATCACCATCATGACAACGAACTGGACCCGATGGCAGCACGGGTGCGGGCGCTGGAGACGATCCTGACCCGAAAGGGGTTGATCGACCCGGCGGCGATCGACATCATTGTCGACACCTACGAGACCAAGGTCGGCCCGCGCAACGGGGCGCGCGTCGTGGCGAGGGCGTGGTCCGATCCCGAATTCGCCGACTGGCTGAAGCGCGACGCCACCGCGGCCATCGCGTCGCTCGGTTATACGGGGCGGCAGGGCGAGCATATGCAGGCCGTGTTCAACACCGACGCGACGCACAATCTCGTCGTCTGCACGCTTTGCTCCTGTTATCCGTGGTCGGTGCTGGGGTTGCCGCCGGTCTGGTACAAGGCGCCGCCATATCGCAGCCGGGCGGTCATCGACCCGCGCGGCGTACTCGAGGAATTCGGGCTCTCGCTGCCTAGGGACAAAAAGATCCGCGTCTGGGATTCGACTGCCGAACTGCGATATCTCGTCGTGCCACAGCGGCCCGAGGGCACCGACGGCTGGAGCGCGGAAAGGCTCGCCGATCTGGTGACGCGCGATTCCATGATCGGCACCGGCATCGCCAGGGAGGCTGCATGAACGGGCCGCACGATCTCGGCGGGCAAATGGGTTTTGGCCCCGTCGCGCCCGAGAAGGACGAGCCTTACTTCCACGCCGAATGGGAGAAGCGTGCCCTTGGCGTGACGCTGACGGCGGGTGCGATGGGGGCCTGGAACATCGACGAAAGCCGGCACGCCAGGGAATCTTTGCACCCGGCCGATTATTATTCATCCAGCTATTACGAAATCTGGATCAAGGCGCTGGAGACACTGCTCAAGCGGCACGCCTTTGTCACCGCCAACGATCTGGCCGCTGGTGACGCCGTCGACCCGGCGGCAACGCCAAAGCGAGTGCTGAAGGCTGAGAATGTGCCGGCTGCGCTTGCCAAGGGCGGCCCTTGCGACCGGCCGGTAGCGGAACCTCAGCGGTTTGCGGCCGGCCAGCGCGTGCGTACCAAGAACTTCCATCCGACTGGTCACACCCGCCTGCCGCGTTATGCCCGTGGCAAGGAAGGCGTGATCGACGCAGTGCGCGAAGGTTTTGTATTTCCCGACAGCAATGCCCCCGGCCAGGGCGAAAACCCTGAATGGGTCTACACGGTGGTGTTTTCGGCGCAGGAATTGTGGGGGGAAGGCGCCGACCCGACGCTGGAGGTCAGCATCGACGCCTGGGAGAGCTATCTTGAACCGGCCTGAAGTGCGGCTGACAGTTGGGGATGGCGGGATCGACGCCCCGGTCTTTGCCGAGCCTTGGCAGGCCGAAGCCTTCGCCATGGTGGTTGCCCTGCACGAACGCGGCGTCTTCAGCTGGGCTGAATGGGCCGAGCGGCTGTCGGCGGAGGTGAAACGGCCCGACGCGGCAGCTGATGGCAGCGACTATTACGAGCGCTGGCTGGCCGCGCTCGAGCGCCTGCTGGCCGACAAGGGTTTTGCCGGACGCGACGAGGTCGATATCGTTGCCGCCGCCTGGGAGCGGGCAGCACACGCAACGCCGCACGGTCAGCCGATCCTGCTGGCGAACGATCCGGAAAGCCTTTGATTTCGCAATGAATGCGGTCGCTTCTGCTCGCCTAGAGCGAGCGCCACATCCGGTGTACGGTGTGGGTTTTCCGGCCGATCTCGAAACCGGAAAAGCTCCGGATCAGGTGAAATCCCTCGCGCTCCCAAAAGGTGCGTCCGCGCGTATTTTTGTCGAGAACCGCGATCAGAAGTCGTTTTGCGTTGCGCGTTTTTGCAATGGCTTCGATGTGTTCGAGGAAAATGCGGCCGAGGCCCAGTCCTCGTTTTTGCGGGGCAAACAACAGCAGCCCGAGATACGCGTCGTCAGTCTCGGGATAACCGAAGGCCAGATCAGCGATCGCGACAAGCTCGCCGTCAGGCATGAACATGCCGAGCTTGCACGATGCCGCGAGATCGCCGCCCGGCGGGCAATCGGTGAAGAACTCGTCAACCGTCGTCCCGGAAGGGGCCGAGCCGGTTTCCAGCAGGACGAAATCGGCAGCCCGCTCGTACAATCCCAACACAGCCTGGCTGTCGTCCCTTGCAGCCAATCTGCGGATTTGAGGGAGGTCGGTATCAGTTGGCACAATATGTTCCCTCATCGGTCGGCTGCTGCGGCGCGGCCCGAAGCTGATCGGGCGGGTCTTGACGGGTGTAACAAAGTGGCAATGTCCAGGTGAGTACATTCTAGTCTGGACCATGGGGGCACAATGTTTGCACGGCGCTGCATCCTCTTTGCCACTTTTTCCGCTTTTTGCGTGGTGTCGATTTTTCTGGCTCCGTCACATGCTGTTGCGGCGTCGGTTTTCCTTGAGGACCAGACCTGGACCGAACTGCGCGATCGCATCGACGCAGGCACGACCAGCATCATCATCCCGATCGGTGGCACCGAGCAGAACGGCCCCGCCATGGCGCTCGGCAAGCACAATGTGCGGGTGAAGTTTCTGGCCGAGAAGATCGCCGAGCGACTGGGCAACGCATTGGTGGCGCCCGTCATCTCCTATGTGCCGGAAGGGACCATCGATCCGCCGACGGCCCATATGAAGTTTCCAGGCACGATCACGATCAGCGACAAGACTTTCGAGCAGCTGCTTGAATCCGCAGCCCGCAGTTTCAAGCTCCATGGCTTCAAGACGATTATCCTGATCGGCGATCACGGCAGCTACCAGGACAATGAAAGCGCGGTGGCCGATCGTCTGAACGGCGAATGGCGCAAGACACCAGTCCGCGTTTTTGCGGCGCTCGACTATTACAGGATCACCCAAGGCGCCTATGTGCAGCAGCTCCTGGCTGCCGGTGCCAAACAGTCCGAACTCGGCAAGCATGCGGGTTTGGCCGACACCTCGCTGATGCTCGCCATCGATCCGTCCCTGGTGCGCCAGGACCGTATCGCTGGCGGGGCGAAATTCGGTGCGGCCGATGGCGTCTACGATGGCGACCCGACGCGCTCGTCGGCCGCGTTCGGCCAGCTTGGCGTCGAGCTGATCGTTGCGGGAACGGTCGAGGCAATCAACAACTTCATTGCAAAGCAGCCAAAATGACCGGAGTGCTCAAGCTTCTTTCGGGAGTCTTCGCACCAACGCTGGTGTTGGTGATGTTGTCGGCAACCACCGTCTTGGCCGGCTCATGCCCCGAAGACTGCAGCGAGCCGCCGGCATCGTCGGCGCCGATAAACATCTACAGCCAGACGACGCCGGACCATCTGAGCCCGGTGACGAAGGATGCGCTGCCGCGGGTCTATGTGCCCAACCATTCGTCCAACAGCGTGTCTGTGATCGACATGGTGACGCTGAAGGAGGTCGACCGGTTCACCGTCGGGCTGCAGCCGCAGCACATTGTCCCGTCATGGGACCTGAAGACGCTGTGGATCGCCAACAACGCCAGCCGCACGAAGAAGGGCAGCCTGACGCCCCTCGACCCAAAAACCGGCAAGCCGGGCACCGCCATTCCGGTGAACGATCCCTACAACATGTATTTCCTGCCCGATGGCAGCTCGGCGATCGTTGTCGACGAAGCCGTGAAACAGCTGGATTTGCGCGATCCGCAGACCATGGCGCTGAAGTCGGTCATCCCGACGCCGACTTGCCATGGCATCAATCACGCCGATTTTGCCGCCGACAACAGCTACGCCATATTCACCTGCGAATTCGGCGGCGGTGGCCTGGTGAAAGTTGATCTGCAAAACCAGAAGGTCCTTGGCAGCCTTACCTTGTCTAAGAAAGGCATGCCGCAGGACATCAGGCTTTCGCCCGACGGCAAGGTTTTTTATGTCGCCGACATGATGAATGACGGTGTCTTCCTGATCGATGGCGACAGCTTCACCGAGATCGGCTTCATTGCCACCGGCGTTGGAACACACGGCTTTGCGGTCAGCCGCGACGGGACACGGCTTTACGTCTCCAATCGCGGTACCCACCACATGGATCAGTCCCATCCAAAGGGACCGGGCAGCGTTTCCGTCATCGATTTCGCCACCCGTGCGGTCGTCGCGCAATGGCCCATACCGGGCGGAGGCAGCCCCGACATGGGCAATGTCAGCGCCGACGGAAAACAACTGTGGCTGTCCGGCCGCTTCGACAGCGAGGTGTACATGTTCGACACCACGACAGGTGCCGTTGTGAAGGTTCCTGTCGGCGCCGAACCCCATGGCCTGACGGTGTGGCCACAGCCCGGCAGATACTCCCAGGGACATACCGGTAACATGCGCTGAGCCTGCACCGGTCTTTGTGCGTCGCCATGCGGTGCTGCGCTGGCCGTTGAATGCCGCGACTTTCCCGAGGTGGATTTGCCCAAATGGCCAAATCCCTTGCCCTTGGCGGCCGAATCCTGTCAGTCAAACCTATGGAATTCTCACCTCAGCAGGACGAAGCGCTGCAGGCCGTGGCGCGCTGGCTCAAATCCGGAAAGCCGCAGGTTTTCCGCCTGTTCGGTTATGCCGGCACCGGCAAGACGACCTTGGCGCGCTATTTCGCCGAGCATGTCGACGGCCAGGTGCAATTCGCCGCCTTCACCGGCAAGGCGGCCCAGGTGCTGCGTTCGAAGGGCGCGACCAACGCGCGCACCATCCATTCGCTGATCTACCGGCCCAAGGGTGAAGAGGCGATCGCCGACGAGGCGACCGGCAAGACGTCGATGTCGCCGACCTTTTCGCTCAACCGGCAGAGCCCCATCGCCAAGGCCAAGCTGGTGGTCATCGACGAGTGTTCGATGGTCGACGAGCAGCTTGGGCGCGATCTGCTGACCTTCGGAACACCGGTGCTGGTGCTGGGCGATCCGGCGCAGCTGCCGCCGATCTCGGGCGGCGGTTTCTTCACCGAGCACGAGCCCGACTTCCTCTTGACCGAAATCCATCGTCAGGCGCGCGACAACCCGATCCTGAGGCTGGCGCTCGACGTGCGCGAGGGGCGTGAGTTCATGCGCGGCGACTATGGCACCGCCCAGGTGATCGGCAAGGAAGACGTGACCCAGGATCTGGTGCTCGACGCCGACCAGGTGCTCGTCGGCACCAACAGAACGCGCAAACGCTACAATCAGCGACTGCGCGAGCTGAAAGGCTTTACCGCCGGCTATCCGCAGGCGGGCGACAAGCTGGTGTGCCTGCGCAACGACCCGGCCAAGGGCCTGCTCAACGGTTCGTTGTGGAAGGTGATGACGTCGTCGCGTGAGACGGTGAAGCCGGGCATCAATCTTCTGGTTGCACCCGAAGAGGACGATCCGGATCGCGGCGTCGCCAAGATCAAGCTGTTGAAGCAGACATTCGAGAACCCCGACGAGGACATCCCCTGGGGGACCAAGAAGCGCTACGACGATTTCGACTATGGCTACGCGCTGACGGTGCACAAGGCGCAGGGCTCGCAGTGGAATAATGTCGTGCTGTTCGATGAAAGCTGGGCTTTCAAGGACACGCGTCAGCGCTGGCTCTACACGGCGATCACGCGTGCGGCAGAGCGGCTGACCATCGTGCGCTAGCGATTGACGTGAGGCTGAGGTGCCTCAGGCGACGATCTCGAAAAACACTGCAGTGGCGTCGTCGGACACCTTGAAGCGTGGGAAACGCTTGCCGTCAGGGTCTTCGATCCGCTCGATGTGGCGCAGCTCCTGCAAGAGCTGGGCGACACCAGCATCGCCGGCCGTGCGGACGAATTCAGCGACGCCGTAGCGGTCGTACTGGTCGACAAGGGCGGCAAAACCGTCGGAGCACAGCAGGCCGCGGGCGGGCAGGGTTACGGCCAACAGCTCGCTGACGACATGATCGGCGGCATCCGGTTCGGTTCCCAGCGTCCATACCGAACCGCCTGGTCGGTTGTAGGCGGCGCGGCGGCGGCGCAGCTCGTCGCGCACGACGGGCGCGTCGGCGAGCGCCTGATGCGTTGCAAAACCGCCAGACTGGGCGATCGCCTTGCGTGCACCGTCGCGCTCATAAGCATGGGCGCTCTTGATGGCGCTGGTGTCGAATTCTTGTCCCGCGGCGTCGACCAGGAAAAGGCGGCAGTCGCCGAGGCCATGGGTGATCACGGCATCGTCTTCGATGCGAAGCATCTGGAACCCCGCGACCGGCATGTTCCATGGCTCGATCGGCAAGGCGTGGGCCGCCTCATGCACCACATTGAAGGCACGCTGGTTGAGCTCGCGCACGACATCGGCAACCTCGCGGCCATCGCGAACCAGCTCTTCGAAGGTGCTTCCGGCGAAGCGGGCAAGCCAGGCGGCATCAGAACCGTGGAGGCCGACGATGCTGTTGCCGCCGAGCCCGGTGGCTCCGTCGATGACGAAGGCGCAATTGGCGTTGCCGCCGGCGCTGTCTTCATTCGGGCGCGATGCGGAGCCGGGGGCGGTGATGGAATCGATGATGCGAATGCTTGGCATGATGACCGATGTCTGGCCGGTACCGGTGACCGGATTGTGACGACAGCCTGATCGGCTGGATTACCCCGGCCATCCCAATTTCCCTGGTGTGCGATGCAGGGTTGTAGTCGGCGTGGTTTGTGCCAGATTGGCGTGAGCCAACGATCGGCGGTCGCCAATGGACAGCAGCGAGTTTCAGCAAGTCATCGGTCTCGGTCAGAACTGCCGCTCCAAGTTTTGGATCAGGCAGGCATTTGGCCGGGAGGTTTCGAAAAGAGGCGTGTTCGATTGGCAGGTTACGCCGACCGACACCGTGATCGAGTATTTCCGCCGCGATTTCGCCGGCATGTTCGAGCGCGAAGATCTCGCCATCCGCAATGGCATCGTCTTCAATCGCCGCTTCGGGACGACGCACAACCACGAGTTTCCCAAAGGCCTGTCGGACGGGGGGCTGGACGCTCTCTATCCTGTCGCCCGGCAAAAGCACGATGCCTGGTGCGCGGTGACGAAGAACGCGCTGCGCAGCAATCTGTCTGCGCTTGTCGTGCTGGGCATGCCGGTCACTCCCATCCAGGAGCAGACGATTTCCGACCTGCTGGCCGAGGCAAATCGACAGAGACCGTTCCTGCTGCTCGCCTCTCCTGAGGGCGACGTGGGTGGGGACTGGAGCGGCAATCAGGATGTGTGGACGAAGCATCTTGCCGGATTTCGTATCGTGCCGCCCTTGTCGATCAGGCTCGCCAACCAGTTGCGCCGGCTCCGCAAGAACATCCGCTATCTCAAACCCCGCCGCTATCGTGGCGTCGGCCCTCGCGACCAAGAGCGGGTCGAGTTCTCCTAGACGTGCATTCCAAGGGACGCGTTGACTGTCAGATGTCGTCTGCCGGCTTCGCTCCCAGCCATTCCCAGGCCTTGGCTTCGTCGGCGGCGGCAAAATGTTTCGTTTCGATCGACGTCAGCGGCGCGATGAGCCCGACCATGGGCCCCATCCAGGCCGGGCCGCCGACCAGCGCATAGCGGCGGATATGCTGGAACGCCTTGAGCTTGCCCTTGAAGGTGTCAGGGTTGAACAGCGTCGACCAGTCGAAGCCGTCATAGCCCGATGCGCGCAGCAAGACGTCGATCTTGTCGTGGCCCTGATAAGCCGCGTCGAGCAGGCCAAACGCGTTCTCGACATCGGCATTGGTGAAGTGACCGACGATCTCGAAACCGAAGACGTCACTCTTGTCGGTGTCGATGCGCCGAAAGACGGGAGGGGCGTCCATTGAGCTCATGCGAATTTCCTCTTGATACCAGTGGTTTGGCACGGCGGCGGCGATGCGTTGCCGCGCTTTGATACTGGAACACACAAAAGCGCTCTCTGTTCCCATCCAAGGCGTGCTAGGTGCTTGAATTCAGTGAACCGATGCGAGCTGCCGATGCCTGCCAAGCTGTCCGTCAACGTCAACGCCATCGCCATGTTGCGCAACCGTCGCGACCTGCCGTGGCCGAGCGTCACTGGGCTCGGCCGCATCGCACTTGCCGCCGGCGCCCATGGGCTGACGGTGCATCCGCGCCCCGACCAGCGGCATGTCCGCTTTTCCGACCTGCCCGAAATCAGGGCCCTGATCGATGATGAGTTTCCCAAGGCCGAGTTCAACATAGAGGGCTATCCGACCGAGGATTTCCTGCAGCTCGTCGAGAAGCACCAGCCGGAACAGGTGACGCTCGTTCCCGACGATCCGACGCAGGCCACCTCCGATCATGGCTGGGACTTCGTTGCCCAGGGCGCATTCCTCAAGCCTGTCGTCGCCCGGCTGAAGAAGGGCGGCTTCAGGGTGTCGCTGTTTTCCGATGCCGATCCGGCAGGGGTGAATGCTGCGCGCGACACGGGCGCCGACCGGATCGAACTCTTCACCGGCCCCTATGGCGCCTGCCATTCCGACCGGGCGCAGGCAGCCAGGGAATTGGACCTGCTCGGCAAGACGGCCGATGTGGCGATGGCCGCCGGGCTTGCCGTCAATGCCGGCCATGACCTCGTCGTCGACAATCTGCCCGCCCTCATCCACCGCCTTCCCAGGCTGGCGGAAGTGTCGATCGGACACGGCTTGACGGCGGATGCGCTGGAGCATGGCATGGCGAACACGATCAAGCGGTATCTGAAAGCCTGCGGATGGTGACGAGCCATGCGTTTTCCGCATAGATCGAACATCAGCTGTCATAAAACGGCTGTTGCTTTTGCGATACAGCAAGCGTAGAGCCCCGCGGCTTCACGGAGAGTCGTTCATGGCCGATGCCGGCGCTGGCAAAGCGGAAACAGGCGGGCAGGCGGTCCAGAAGGACGGCCATTCCCAGGATATCAGGATTCTTGTCATCGGTGCGCTGGGTGTCGTCTTCGGCGACATCGGCACGAGCCCGATCTACGCATTTCGCGAAGCGCTGGTTGCCTCGTCGTCGGGCGGACAGGTGGCTTCGCGCGAAGATATCCTTGGCGTGCTGTCGCTCATCATCTGGGCACTGACGATCATCGTCACGATCAAATACGTCATGTTCGTGCTTCGAGCGCACAATCGCGGCGAGGGCGGTACGCTGTCGCTGATGGCGCTGGCGCGGCGCAGCCTGCCCAAGCACTCGGGAATAATCCTGGCGCTCGGCATGGTCGGCGCGTCGCTGTTTTACGGCGATGCGGTCATCACGCCGGCGATTTCGGTGCTCTCGGCGGTGGAAGGCCTGAAGGTGGTGACACCTGCCTTCGATCCTTATGTCGTGCCGCTGACGCTGATGATTCTGGCTGTCGTCTTTGCGGTGCAGCGCTTCGGCACGGGCGGCGTGGCGATCGTGTTTGGGCCGGTGACGCTGATCTGGTTCATCGCCATCGGCTATTCGGGCGTCGTGCACATCGCCGACGACCCCGAGATCCTGCTTGCCGTCAATCCGATCTACATCGTCCAGTTTCTGATGGATCAGCCGGAGGTGTCGTTCGTCACCATCGGCGCGATCTTCCTGGCGGTGACGGGCGCGGAAGCGCTTTATGCCGACCTTGGCCATTTCGGCCGCCGTCCGATCGTGCTGGCGTGGCTCATCATCGTTTTCCCCTGCCTGCTGCTCAATTACGCAGGGCAGGGCGCGTATGTGCTGTCGCATGGCGGCACTGTCGGCCATCCCTTCTTCGAGATGAACGAGGGCTGGATGCTGGTGCCGATGGTGCTGCTGGCGACCGCAGCAACCGTCATCGCCAGCCAGGCGGTGATCAGCGGCGCCTATTCGCTGACCCGCCAGGCGGTGCAGCTCAACATGCTGCCGCGCCTTGCCATCCTGCACACGTCGGAGACGACGCTGGGCCAGATCTACATGCCGCGCGTCAATCTGCTGCTGGCTCTGGTGGTGATGCTTCTGGTCGTCGGCTTCGGTGAGTCGAGCAAGTTGGCTGCGGCCTACGGCATCTCGGTGACCGGCAACATGCTGGTGACGACGCTGCTGCTGTCGATCGTGATGCTGCGTATCTGGCGCTGGCCGCTCTTTGCCGTCATTGCCGTCATCACCGTCTTCGGGCTGATCGACGTCGGCTTCTTCCTGTCCAACATCGTCAAGGTGCATGAAGGCGGCTGGGCGTCGCTGCTTGTGGCCTTTGCCATCGTCATCGTCATGTGGACCTGGGTGCGCGGCAGCCGCTATCTGTTCGACAAGACGCGCAAGAACGAGATTCCGCTGAATTTCCTGGCGGAAAATCTGAGCAAGAAGAAGCCGCAGCTCGTTCCGGGTACGGCGGTGTTCCTGACCAGCGATCCCGACAGCGCGCCCACCGCGCTGATGCACAGCCTCAAGCACTACAAGGTGCTGCACGAGCAGAACGTGATCCTGTCTGTCGTAACCGCCCAGCAGCCGATCGTGCCCGACAGCGAGCGGGTGAAGATGGAGCAGGTCAATGACCTGTTCATGCGGGTCAAGCTGAAGTTCGGCTATATGGAGCAGCCCAACATCCCGAAGGCGCTGGCCATATGCCGCAAGCAGGGCTGGAAGTTCGACATCATGACGACGTCGTTCTTCCTGTCGCGGCGCTCGCTGAAGGCATCGCCCAATTCGGGCATGCCGGGATGGCAGGACAGGCTGTTCATCGGACTGGCGCGAACGGCTGCCGATGCGACCGAATACTTCCAGATCCCGACCGGGCGCGTGGTCGAGGTCGGCACCCAGGTCTCGATCTAGAGCGCCGCGCGTCCATTCCGACGCGCAGAGGACGTTCTAACTCTTGGAAACTGGGCATCGTGCTTCCCGAAAATCGATTCCGATTTTCGGGCCGATGCGTCGGCGGGGCAAAGTGAAGCATTGCCAAAGATCTGCTCGCCCGTGACTGTCTGATACGGGCGGACGCAAACATGAACGGCAGAAAACTTCACATCGCAATCGCCGGCGCCGGTCCTGCAGGGCTGGCGGCAGCATTCTACCTTAAGCGTGACGGTCACAAGGTGACCGTCTTCGAGCGCTTTGCCGAGCCGAAGGCGCTGGGGTCCGGGCTGATCCTGCAGCCGACCGGGCTGACCGTGCTCGGCGACCTCGGGCTTCTCCGCGAAATCCTGGAATTGGGCAGCCGCATCGACCGGCTGCACGGCACGGACGCAGAAAGCGGGCGCACGGTGCTGGACGTTCGCTACGATGCCCGCAGCGGCGGCCGTTTTGGTGTGGCCGTGCATCGCGCAGCGCTGTTCGGCGTGCTCTATCGCGCGGCTCGGCGCGAGAAAATCGAGATCGTCACAGATGTCGAACTGGAGCGGATCGACACCGGCGAGAACCCGCGACTGCTCGACGCGAGCGGCCGGATGGTTGGACCGTTCGACCTCGTCGTCGACGCAACCGGCGCAAGGTCGAAGCTGCGCGGCAGCGTCGGACTGACCGATCAGCCCAGGCCGCTCGAATATGGTGCATTCTGGGCTTCGCTCGCCTGGCGTGGCGAAGGATTTCACCCGAATGCGCTTATCCAGCGCTACCGCCGCGCCAGCGTCATGATCGGGGTGTTGCCGATAGGTCGTGCGGAACCAGGCGGGCCCGACATGGCGGCGTTCTTCTGGAGCCTGAAACCAAACGAGGCCGAGCGGGTTCGCACGGAAGGGCTCGGCGCCTGGAAAACGCGGGTCGCGTCTTTGTGGCCGGAATGTTCTGCCTATCTCGACCAGATCGACGATTTCAACCAGCTGACTTTGGCGCGCTACGGCCATCATACGCTGGCAAAACCGGCGGCACGGGGCTTTGCCGTCATCGGCGATGCCGCCCATTCGACCAGCCCTCAGCTGGGGCAGGGCGCGAACATGGCCTTGCTCGACGCCGCAGCCCTTGCCCATGCGCTCCGTAAGCATGGTGAGGTCGATGTGGCGCTCTCTGCCTATGCGCGGTCCCGCCGCGCGCATATCAGACTTTTCCAGGCACTCTCGCTTGCGTTCACGCCGTTCTACCAGTCGGATGCGGTGCTGCTGCCGTTCCTGCGTGACAGGCTGGTGGCGACGGTGGCCAAGGTGCCGCCTGCGCCGCAGCTGCTGGCCTCGATCGTTGCCGGCACGCTGGCCGATCCTTTTGCCGCGATCGGGCTCGCGGAAGCCGATTGGCTTGGCCTCACGAAAGA
Source organism: Aminobacter sp. MET-1 (assembly GCF_026521175.1). Taxonomy (NCBI): domain Bacteria; kingdom Pseudomonadati; phylum Pseudomonadota; class Alphaproteobacteria; order Hyphomicrobiales; family Phyllobacteriaceae; genus Aminobacter; species Aminobacter sp. MET-1. The sequence goes on from NZ_JAMSHL010000015.1 coordinate 144,588, forward strand.
GGTCGAGATCCCGGCTTGAGCCGTCATGCGGTTGTGGCTACGCTGCGGCACATCAACCGAGGGGCGTGTCATGACGGGCTCGATTTCGCGTGGAATGCGCCAGCTGCTTGCGGCGATGATACTGGTCGCTGCGGGCTGCATGCCCGCGCTGGCCGATGCGACGGTGCCGACCGCAGACATCGAGGGTTCCGCCGACAACGCGCTTGCCAAGCGTTATGACGGTTCGTTCATCGTCTACTACCAGAAGCTCGACTACACTGACTTCACGGTGCCGATGGCCGCGCTGAAAGCCGATGCCGATCCCGACAAGCGCGACAAGAACAACAACCGGGTGTTCAGGCCGGAGAAGGCGGAAGAGGTCGAGGGCACGCTGACGCGCATCTTCTACGTTCTGCCCGATGGCCGTTCGCCGCTCGAAGTCCTGCGCAACTATCAGGACGTGGTGCAGGCGGCCGGCGGCGAGGTGGCGTTCGAGTGCAAGAAGGAGGAGTGCGGCGGCGACGCCTCGCGCTCGGCCTCGAGCGGCGGCGGCGACATGAGCCTGATGATGAACTTCTTCTATGACAGCGACCTGGGCGTCGAGGCATTCTCGAATGCCGCCTGCGCGGCGTCGTCAGGGGTCGCCGACCAGCGCTATTTTAGCGCCAGGGTACCGCGCGACGGCGGCGATGCCTATGTCACTGTGCAGACCTTCCAGCTGCTTGACGATCTCTACTGCAAGGAACTGAACGGACGCACCGTGGCCATGGTTCACGTGATCGAGCCCAAGGCGCGCGACAAGAAGATGGTGCTGGTGGAAGCAGCCAAGATGGCGGATTCGCTTTCGACCAGCGGCGGCATATCGCTCTACGGCATCTTCTTCGACACCGACAAGGCCGACATCAAGCCGGAGTCCGAGCCGACGCTGAAGGAGATCGCCAAGCTTCTGGGCGACAATCCGGCACTTGCGGTGGCCGTTGTCGGGCACACCGACAACCAGGGCAAGTTCGACTACAACATCGACCTGTCCAATCGCCGGGCGGCGGCGGTGAAGTCGGCGCTGGTGTCGCAATATGGCATCGACGGTGGACGGCTGACCGCTGCAGGTGCCGGCATGATGGCGCCGGTCGCGACCAACGACAATGACGAGGGTCGGGCCAAGAACCGGCGCGTGGCGCTGGTCAAGCTGAACTGACCTGCGGCGTTGCCGGTCCGTTGTGCGGCAGCGGACCCAGGCCGAGCTGAAATTCCAATCGAGGATGCGATCGGAGCAACTCCAGGAAAGGTGTGAAGCGGTTTTCCATCGGGAATTGCGTCTGATCCAGGAGGGGGCCAGATGAAGGACGACGACCAACTGGCGCCGCAGGGGCTGCGTGGTCTTCACGCCTTGTCGGCGTTTTTCATCGGGTTTTTCGTGCTTTTGCACATGACCAACCATCTCGTCGGTCTGGGCGGGCAGGAGACGCACATCGCCTTCATGGCACAGGCGCGGCAGATCTATCGGCAGCCATATGTCGAAGTGGCGTTGGTCGGCCTCATCCTGTGGCAGGTCGGCAGCGGACTGTTCATGCTCGCGCGCAACCTGACCAGAATCAAGGGAGTGGCCGCGTGGGCGCAGGCCCTGTCAGGTGGCTATCTCGCGCTGTTCCTGCTTGTTCATGTCACGGCCGTCATCGCCGGACGCGCCGCCTTTGGCCTCGACACCGATTTTCGTTATGCGGCCGCGGGATTTTTCGCGGCACCCTGGCACTGGTTCTTTGCGCCGTATTATTTCCTCGGCGTGCTCGCGCTGTTCGTTCACGTCGGCTGCGCGGCCTATTGGAACGTCGGCGCGAGCCGGCCGATGCTGGGCGCAACCCTGCTCGGCGGCTTTGCCGGGCTGGGCGCGCTGTTTGCGGGGCTGATCGTCATGGCGCTGTCGGGGGCACTGTTCCCGGTCGCCATCCCCGCGCATTATCTTGCGCCCTACGGACAGTAGGCTGCTTGGCCTCGGTCGCTGGTAGGGCACAGAAGGCCTGTGTGCACAACGCGTCGGCGCTGATGTGGCCGAAGCTCCGCCGATCAGGGAATGATCCGGCGCTGGCGCAGTTCGCCGAAGGTGCGCATGAACATCTCCTCAGTGTCGACGAATTCGTGGAAGCCGAAGCGGCGCGCCTTGCTGCCGTCGGCGAAGAAGTCGTAGTCCCAGCCGAAGACGAAGTCGGCGAAGCGCCAGGACGACACGTCGCTGTAAGGCGTGTCGACCAGCCCATGCCGGGCCTTCATCTTGTCCCAAAGCGGCTGTTTGTCGCCCATGATGGTGTCGAGCGACATCGGCAAGGGCGGGGCTGTGTCGATGCCGAAGTTTGCGGCGATCTTCGGCCACATCTCGTTCCAGCGAAACAGGTCGCCATTGGTGATGTTGAACGCCTGGTTGGCGCAGCGTTCGTCTGTTGCCGCCCAGACGGTGGCCCGTGCCAACAGGCCGGCGTCGGTCATCTCGATGATCTTGTCATAGGCGCCGGGTTTGCCGGGAAAACGCAGCGGCAGGCCGAGTTCCCTGGACATGGAGGCATAGACGGCGATGGCGATCGCGAGGTTCATCGGGTTGCCCAGTGCCTGGCCGACGACAACGGAGGGGCGCAGTGCCGACCAGTTCCAGCTCTTGCCTTGCTGCCGGTCTTCCAGAAGATCCTGCTGGTCGATGTTGAATTCGGGCGGCATGTGGTTGGCGTCGGTCTCGCGTGCCGGCGTCTTGAACGGCCCGAGATGTGCGCCATAGACCTTGTAGCCCTGCATCAGGCTGATGTGGCGCAGGTTCTTGGCTGCCGGCTCGACCGTGTCGACGACGTTGCGCAGCATGGCGACATTGGGCTCGACCAGTTCCGCCCAGCTTGGCCGCTCCTGATAGGCGGCGTAGAATATGTGGGTGACGTCGCTCAGGCTGCCGAGCTTTTCCCTGGCGTCCTTGATATCAAGCAGATCCACCGCGACATGGCGGATCTGGCCCTGGCTCGGGCCACCGCGTCGGGACAGCCCGACAATGTTCCAGTTGCCGAGTGCTGCCAGATGGCTGGCGAGATTGCTGCCGATGACGCCATGGGCGCCGACGATGAGTGCGGTGTTGGTTTTCATCATCCAAATCTCCTGTGGACTGCTGATATGGACGTAAGGATCAGGATGAATTAGACGTCGTTTCATCTCAGTATTTATGACGTGAGTTCACAATGATGCGTGTCGACGTCAACCGCTTCGGCGAGATGGAAGTGTTTGCCCGGGCGGTGGAATGCGGCGGGTTTTCGGCCGCGGCGCGGACGCTGGCGATGTCGCCATCGGCCGTCAGCAAGCTGGTGTCGCGGCTGGAGAGCCGCCTCGGGGCGCGACTGGTTAATCGCTCGACCCGCCGTCTGCAACTGACACCCGAAGGCTGCGCCTTTTATGAGCGCAGTGTCGTCATCCTTGCCGATCTCAAAGAGGCGGAGCAATGCGCGGCATCAGGCGAAGCGCCGCGCGGACGCCTGCGCGTCAACGCCAATGTGCCTTTCGGGACACATTTCCTTTTGCCGCTGCTGCCACGGTTCCTGGCCCGGTATCCCGATATTTCGGTCGACGTCGCCTTGTCCGACACGGTTGTCGACCTGCTCGAGGCGCGGGCAGACGTGGCGATCCGGGCCGGTCCGATGAAGAGCTCCAGCCTTGTCGCACGCAAACTCGGCGCAACCCGCATGACGATTGTCGGCGCGCCGGCCTATTTCGCGACGCGCGCGATGCCGCGCAGTGCTGAAGAATTGAAAGGGCATAATCTGCTTGGCCCGTCTTATGTGCGCAGCATGCCGGGATGGCCGGTTTTGCAGGACGGCGTCGTTGTCGAGGTCGCGCCCACCGGCAACGCGCAGGCAAGCGATGGCGAGGCTTTGCGCGCGCTCGCGCTGGCCGGGCTCGGGCTTGCGCGGATGGCGGCGTTCCAGGTGCGCGACGACCTCGCGGCCGGCAGGCTGGTTGCCGTGCTCGAACAGGCCAATCCCGGCGACCTCGAAGACGTCCATGCAGTCTTCCTTGGTAGCGGCGGCCCGGTGCCGGCACGGGTGAGGGCGCTGCTCGACTTCCTGGTCGAGGCGGTCGATCTCGGTTTACCTCCTCGACTGCTTTAGGTGGTCAGCGCGGATTGAGCGCGTACAGCCTTATCGCCTCCATCAAACCCGACTGTGCCTTTTGGGTTAGGGGTGTCGGTTGCGCGACGAAAGCGCCGGCGGCCGAGGCCTCGGTCAATTGTTCGGGGCTGAGTTGCGCGAAAACGGTGTCCCTCGCGACTTTTGTCGACTGGTCAGAGGTTACGCCAGGCATCTGCGCGAGCATCAAAAGATAGCGATAGCTGAGCGCTAGGTCCCTTGGCGCGATTTCACCTTGCTCATAAACGGTGCTGAGCCGGCGGATTGCGGTCGGTTCGCCCTGTTTTGCAGCTTCCGTCCACCATCTTATCGCCTCGTCGTACTGTTGCGCGGCGTAGTAGTGTTCGGCGACTGAGGTCTGGGCCAGATGATAGCCTTGCTCGGCGGCAACCAGCTTGTATTTCAGGCCGAGAACATTGTTCTCGGGAACGACACCTGGAAATTGCCCGTCGTAATAGCATCCAACCTTATAGGCCGCGAGCGGATCGCCCGAGGCGGCTGATTTGCGAAACCACTCGAAGGCTTCGCTTGGATTGGCTTCGGTGCCGATGCCATTGTTGTGCATCATTCCCAGCTGATATTGGGCCTCCGGATTTCCTTCGACGGCGAGGGTGAGCATTCCTCTGAATAGCTGTTCATAACGATCGGCGGCGTACGTCGTGTGATTTCCGAACAGCAAGATGAGGAATGAGACGATCCAAAATGCTCTATGCAAGGCTTTCATTTTCATGACTCCAGCATAGTTCGGGCCAGATCATATTCTTGGGGCGGCGGAACTCTGGCAAGCCAAATCTCCCGCGGTGAGGGCGGGGCCGGCCTGCCGGGTGCATGTGCATGGTGTGCGACCAAGCGACATTTGTTGAACACCGCGCACTTGCCCATTGCGGGGCCTTGAAAATTGCGGCATAAGCCGAACCGTAACGTACGGTACGGCTCCTTTGGAGCGAGCCGACGGAGCGCGACAGGCTGGGAACGATGTTGCAGACAACCACCGAGATGATGGAAGGCGAGGGGCCGACAGCGCGTCAGCAGGACGTGCTCGACGCCGTGCTGCGCCTGCTCGTCGAGGAAGGCGACCGCCTGACCATGACGGCGGTTGCGCGCCGCGCCAGCTGCTCCAAGGAAACATTGTACAAATGGTTCGGCGACCGTGACGGCCTGCTGACCGCCACCGTGCAGTGGCAGGCGGCCAAGGTTCGCGTCACGCCGGTGGACCGCAAGGGCCTTGACCTTGCCGCACTGACCGCCAGCCTCGAACGTTTTGCCTCCGACTGGCTGCGGGTGATCTCAAGCGACACCTCGATTGCGCTGAACCGGGTTGGGGTCGTGCATGCCGGATCGGACAAGCGCGACCTCGGCGCCATCGTGCTCGAGCGCGGTCGCTTTGCGCTGGGCCGGCGCCTGAAGCCGGTGCTGGAAGCCGGCCGCGAGGCAGGGCTACTCGAATTCGACGATGCCGAGACGGCATTTAGGACATTCTTTGGGCTGGTCGCCCGCGACGTGCAGATCAGACTTCTGCTCGGCGACCGGCTGAAATTGACTGAGGCGGAGATGGACGGCGATGCCGTGCGCGCGACGCAGCAGTTCCTGGCTCTTCATGGAGCGAAAACCGGGCCGAAGGCCCTTTGACTGCAAACGGGAAGGAACCCACCAATGCGTGTCTATTACGATCGTGATGCCGATCTCAATCTGATCAAGGGCAAGAAGGTCGCCATCATCGGCTACGGCAGCCAGGGTCGCGCGCATGCGCTGAACCTCAAGGATTCGGGCGCCAAGGAGCTGGTGATCGGCCTGAAGGCCGGCTCGGCGACCGCCAAGAAGGTCGAGGCCGACGGCCTCAAGGTCATGACCGTGGCGGAAGCCGCCAAGTGGGCCGACCTGATGATGATGGCCACCCCCGACGAACTGCAGGCCGACATCTATCGCGACGAGATCGCTCCGAACATCCGCGACGGCGCGGCCATTGCGTTCGCCCATGGCCTCAACGTGCATTTCGGCCTGATCGAGCCGAAGGCTTCGGTCGACGTCGTCATGATCGCGCCGAAGGGCCCGGGTCACACCGTGCGCGGCGAATACCAGAAGGGCGGCGGCGTGCCGTGCCTGGTCGCCGTTCACCAGGACGCTTCGGGCAACGCCCTTGACCTCGCGCTCTCCTACGCCTGCGGCGTCGGCGGCGGCCGTTCGGGCATCATCGAGACCAACTTCAAGGAAGAGTGCGAAACCGATCTGTTCGGCGAGCAGGTGGTCCTCTGCGGCGGTCTGGTCGAGCTCATCCGCGCCGGTTTCGAGACGCTGGTGGAAGCCGGCTACGCGCCTGAGATGGCCTATTTCGAGTGCCTGCACGAAGTGAAGCTGATCGTCGACCTGATCTATGAAGGCGGCATCGCCAACATGAACTACTCGATCTCGAACACCGCCGAGTGGGGCGAATATGTCACGGGTCCGCGTATCATCACCGCCGAGACCAAGGCCGAGATGAAGCGCGTGCTGCACGACATCCAGACCGGCAAGTTCACCTCTGACTGGATGCAGGAATACCGTTCGGGCGCAGCCCGCTTCAAGGGCATCCGCCGCATGAACGACGCTCACCAGATCGAGGAAGTCGGCACCAAGCTGCGCGGCATGATGCCGTGGATCTCCAAGAACAAGCTGGTCGACAAGGCCAAGAACTAAGAAGTCCTGCAGCGACAGCTGCAAGAAAAAGGCCGGCGGAGCGATCCGCCGGCCTTTTTCATTGGCTGATTGTGGAAACCGGCTCGTCAGCCATAATGCCAGGCGGGCTTGGCCTCGGTGCCTTCGAATTCGACGCCGACGCGCTCGCTCTTGCGCCAGCGGACAACCGCACGGTAGCCGATGCCGTCGACCGGAACATAGAGAAGGAAGCGTTCGGGCACGCGTGCGTCCAGCGGCACGCGCAGTTCGGCGCCACCGCTGTTCTGGTTGCGGATGGTGACGGCGATCTCGGAGTTCTTGACGCCGGTGATGATCGTCGCGCCCTTGAGCACACGATTGCGGTGCTCGCGCTGAGGTTTGGCTTCGGTCTCGTCGGTCATCGGTCGGCTCTTCGGTGCGGCCGCGTGGCTGCATCTCCGACGGCTTCATACACTTGACTTGTAAATATCATGTTATGCGATCTGCCGCGCCGACGCGGCAGATCGACCAGGCGAGCGTGTTCAGCGATAAGGCGACCAGCACTGTTGGCGGGGGCCGTTGTAGGGCTGGAAGGTGTTGTCCCAGGCCCGATACGAACGGTAGCGGTTATAGCACCAGCGGACATGGGCCGAAGATGCCTCGCCGCGATAGATGCGGCGCGGCTGGACATAACGTGGCTGGTAGTAACGCGGCTCGTAATAGCGGTACGCCGGAATGCCGAAGTTCAGGTAGATGCCGGTGCCGCTGAAGTTGCGCCGGTGCTGCGGGCGGTGCCGCCAGCGCCAGTCGTCCCTCCAGCCGTCACGACGCCAATCGTTACGTCGCCAATCGTCGCGGCGCCAGCCATCCTGACGCCAGTTTTCACGGCTCCAGCTATCGCGGCATCCCGGCAGGCTGCCGCAGCGACTTTGGACTGGAATGGGGGTGAGATCCGTTGGTTGGGCGTTGGCCAATGGCATGGACCCCAGGCTGATCGGCCCGGCCGATGCGGCAAAGGGCAAGCCGGCGACAAGGCCGAGGGCGACAAGTCCCGAACGGGCAAGGGATGAAAGGGTGCGTTGCATGGTCGTCTCCATAGTCCGAATCCCAAAGGCCCCAGCCCACAGTTTCGATCCAGGTGCCGCATTTTCCGCTGCGCAGCCTGAACGTGCAATGAACGACTTGCTTGCCCCCGACGGGGCTTGTGTTTGACGCATCTTGCGGGCAATGCTCGCGCCCATGTCGCTGCGCCTTGCCACCTTCAATGTCGAGAACCTGATGAACAGGTTCGATTATTCCGGCTATCGCAATCAGCTCAACGAGGATCGAACGCTTGCGCTGTTCGAGATACACAGCGAGGCCGAGTACAGGGTGCTCGAGCAGGCCCGTGCCATTGCGCATGCCGATGACATGCGGCAACTGACCGCGCTCGCCATTGCCGAGACCCGCGCCGACATCATCTGCCTGCAGGAGGTCGACAATATCGAGGCGCTGAAGGCCTTCGAATATGGCTATTTGTTCAAGATGGTCGGGCAGGGCTACCAGCACAAATACACGACCTCCGGCAACGACAGCCGTGGCATCGACGTGGCTGTGATGATGCGGGCCGAGACCGCGCAGGGCCAGCCGATCGAGTTCGTGCGCATGACCAGCCACGCGCATGTGACCTTCGAGCAGTTCGGGCTGCACACGCCGGAGCTCGCAGCACTGGGGCAGGAGCCGTTCGAACGCATCTTCCGCCGCGACTGCCTGGAGATCGACGTCAAGATCGGCGGCAAGCCGCTGACCATCTATTCGGTGCACTTCAAGTCGATGGGCTCGCCGCGCAATGGCCTGAACGGCCGCGACGCGACCATGCCGATCCGCATCGCCGAGGCCAAGGCCGTCAGGCGCATCATCGAGGACCGCTTCGGCAAGGATCATGTCGCCGACAAGCGCTGGGTGATCTGCGGCGACATGAACGACTATCGCCAGAAGCTGGTGATCGGCGGCGACAGCTACCAAGGCTACAGCTTCACGCCCGTCAACGAGACGGGCTCGTGCCTCGACGTGCTCTTGGCTGACGGCTTTGCAGAGAACGTGGTCGAGCGCCTGCCGGAGATGGAGCGCTGGACGCTCTACCATACGCGCGGTCCGCAGGAGCGGCACCTGTGCCAGCTCGACTACATCCTCTTGTCGCCATCGCTGGCACGGAGCAATGTGCAGGCGAGGCCCGACATCGTGCGCCGCGGCCAGCCCTGGCGCACCGTCTTTCCGCCCGGCCAGGAGGTCGAACGTTATCCGCGCGCCGGCTGGGACAGGCCCAAGGCCTCCGACCATTGCCCCGTCGCCGTCACCCTCGATATCGCCTGAGAGTGCTCGCCTTGGCCTTTGACATTCCGCGCAACGTGATCCTTCCGGTCGACGTCGTCGACGTGCGCCTCGTTGCCGAACCGCATCCCTTCGAACGCGACAATGCCGAGGCGATCGCGGCCAACTGGCACGACGAGAAGGCAGCGCGGCCGGCGTTGTTCGACGGCGTCGTGGTGTTGCTGTCGGAGCTTGCCTATCGCGACAACAGGCTCGTCGGGCGCTGTCATGCGGTGCGGTTTTCGACCTTCATGCTGTGGCGCAAGCTCAAGCCCGTCAGCAGCGCCGAACATGCCTTTGCCCATGCCATGCTGATCTCAAGCGACAATGCGCTGGTTGCGATCCGCATGGGCAGCCACACGGCCAATGCCGGAAAGGTCTATTTTGCCGCCGGCTCCTTCGAGCCCGAGGACTTTCGCGACGGTCTCGTCGACCTCGACTACAACATGCTGCGCGAGGTGCGCGAGGAAACCGGTCTGGACCTCGGCCGGGCGGAGCGTGAGGAGCGCTGCCATGCGCTGTCGGTCGAAAGCGGGACCGTCATCGTCCGCTGCTTCCGTGCGGCCGAGACGGCGGCTGAACTCGCCGAGCGCATCCGCGCCTTCGTCGCTACCGACCCGGATCCGGAGATCGAGGGACCTGTCATCATCCGCGGCATGCACGACCTGCCTGAAGGGCTGATGCCGCATATGCATTCGCTGGTGGAGTGGCATTTTTCTCAGCGCTGACCGATCGGTTGCCACGCCTCTCCTGCCTCTTGATTGCGCCCGAGCCCTGCTTCAGTCTCCGGTGCGAGGCACAAGGGGGGGCGGCATGGCTACAGTTTCATCACGAGCATTCTTCGGCATCACCGTGGCAGGGTTGCTTGCCCAAGCAATCGCGGCAGCCGCTCTCGACACCACACCCGCCGCCAAGGTGGTGGTGACGCCGCTTGCGTCCGTCACCGAGACCGCGAGCGGGCAGCCGATCGTGCTGCCGCAAAAGAATGTGCAGGTGCTGTTGTCGTCCTTCGAGATACCGCCGGGCGCGAAGTTGCCTGTTCATATGCATCCCTCCGCCCGTTATGCCTATGTGCTCGAAGGGCAGCTCGAGGTGACCAATGTCGATACCGGCAAGAGCACGAGCTACAAGAAGGGCGACTTCATCGTCGAGATGATCGGAACCTGGCACCAGGGCGCCAATGTCGGTTCCGAGCCGGTCAAGCTGCTTGTCATCGACCAGGTCGAGAAAGGCACCTCCAATACGGTGCTGAAGCAATAGCGCTATTCGTGTCGCAGGGCGTCGATCGGATCGAGGCGGGCGCCGCGTAGCGCCGGGAAGAAGCCGAACACCATGCCGATCAGCGCCGAGAAGCCGACGGCGAGCAGCACGACCGCCAGGCTCGGTGCGAAGGGTATCGACAGCGCCAGCGATGCGGCGCCGGCCAGCGCCAGGCCAATCGCTATGCCGATCAGGCCGCCGAGCAACGAGAGCACAGTGGCTTCGACCAGGAACTGGATGAGGATGTGTTTCTCATGCGCGCCGATGGCCAGGCGTATGCCGATCTCGCGCGTTCGCTCGGTGACCGACACCAGCATGATGTTCATGATGCCGATGCCGCCGACCAGCAGGCTGACGCCGGCGACGGCGCCGAGCATGCCGGTCATGGTGGTGGTGGCGCTGGCCATGGCGTCCGCAATCTGGGTCATGTCGCGGACGGAGAAGTCGTCCTCGCGGTCGGCGGTGACACGGCGCGTGTCGCGCAGGATGTCCTCGATGCGGGTTTGGACGACCGACGTCGGCGTGGTGTCGTCAGCGGCGATATAGATGGTCTCGATGTCGCGATTGCCGGCGATGCGGCGCTGGAACGCCGAAAGCGGCATCAAAACGACATTGTCCTGGTCCTGGCCAAAACCTGAATAACCCTTGGGCTCGAGCACGCCGACGACGCGGCAGCTCATGCGGCCGACGCGGATGGACGCGCCATCCGGTTCGCCGGCGCCGAAGAACTGCTGGCGCACGGTCTGGCCGATCAGGCAGACATTGACGCCGCCGCGTTGTTCCGACTCGCTGAATGGTCGTCCTGCCGCGACCTTCCAGTTGCGGGCATCGAGAAATGCATTGTCGGTCCCCGTCACCGAAGATGTCAGGCTTTCGGTGGCGAAGACGACGCGGACCTGCTTCTGCGAGGCGGGCGAGACGGCGCGCACGCCTTCGAGATGAGAGACAAGCGCTGCCACCTCCTTTTCGCCGAGCGGGCGGATCGTCTGCTGCGGCGCGGAGCCAGGGGCAGGAGGGCGGCCGGCGCGCACCACCAAAAGGTTGCTGCCGAGCTGGGAGATATCGGCCTTGACCTTTTCGGTGGTGCCGCTGCCGATGGTCAGCATGGCGATGACGGCGGCGACGCCGATGACGATGCCGAGCAACGTCAGGAAGGAGCGCAGCGCGTTGCGGCGGACGGAGCGAAGGGCGAGCCGGACGGTTTCCCAGATCATGCGCGAACGACCTCCGTCTTCAGCGTGTCCGAGGCGACATGCCCGTCGCGGAAGGCGATGTTGCGCCCGGCATAGGCGGCGATGTCGGCCTCGTGGGTGACCATGACGACGGTGAGGCCATGTTCGCGGTTGAGGCGCGTCAAAAGATCCATGATCTCGTGGCTGCGCGCCGTATCGAGATTGCCGGTGGGCTCGTCGGCGACGAGCAGCGTCGGGCGCGTGACGATGGCGCGGGCGATCGCAACGCGCTGCTGCTGGCCGCCGGACAGCTCGGCAGGGGTGTGATGTTCGCGGCCCTGCAGGCCGACTTCCGAAAGCGCCTGCATGGCGAGCTCGCGCCGCTCATGGGTAGGTACTCCGCGATAGATCAGCGGCAGCTCGACATTTTCGGCGGCGGTCGTGCGCGGCAACAGGTTGTAACCCTGGAAGACGAAGCCGATGTAGAGATTTCGCAGCACGGCGCGGCGGTTGCGGTCCAGCCGGCCCGCATCGACGCCCATGAAGCCGTATCGGCCGGCGCTTGGCGTATCCAGGCAACCGACAATGTTCATCGCCGTCGACTTGCCCGAGCCGGAAGGCCCCATGATGGCCACGAATTCGCCCTGGCGGATCGACAGGTCGATGCCGGCCAGCGCGTTGACCTCGGCTTCGCCGTGGCCATAGGTCTTCCAGACCTTGTCGAAGACGATGAACGGAGCGTCAGCCATGGCCGCGCTCAATTGGATCTGGCGGAAGACGACGCGGTGATGACCTGGTCGCCGGCATTGAGGCCGGAGACGATCTCGGTCCTGTCGCCGTCGGTGGCGCCGGTCTTGACCCTGGCGGCGACCGGCGCACCGTTCTTGAGTATGTAGATGGTGCGCGAGCCGTCAGTCGGCGTCGACGCGGGGCGGCTGCGATCTGCGGGGCCGCGCGTCGGCCGCCCCATGAACAGGTTCTGCAGGCTGAAGCCCTGGCTGCGCGCCGCCTGCGTGGGCCGGTAGCGGAAGGCCGTGGCCGGCACGGTCAGCACGCCCTTGGCCTCGCGGGTGATGATCGAGACCGTGGCGGTCATGCCGGGACGCAGCAGCAACTCGTCATTGGCGACCTCAAGCCAGGCATTGTAGGTGACCACGCCGTCGGTGGTGACCGAGGCATAGGCGATGTCGCGGATCGAGGCGTCGAAGCGGCGATCGGGAAAGGCGTCGACGGTGAAACGCGCGTTCTGATCCTGGGCGACCTTGCCGATATCGGCTTCGTCGACGGCGGCTTTCAGCTCCATCTTGGACAGATCGGCGGCGATCACGAACAGCACCGGCGCCTGCATCGAGGAGGCGACGGTCTGGCCGGGATTGACCGAGCGTGTGAGGACCACGCCGTCGATGGGCGCATAGATGGTGCTCTTGGCGAGATCGGCCTGCTGCAGCTTGAGATCGGCCTCTGCTATGGCGAGGTTGGCCTCGGCCATATCAAGCGCGCTCTGGGCGCGGTCGCGCTCGGCAGTGGCGGCCTCGAGCGCCTGGGTGGTGGTCATGCCGCGCTTGGCCAGTTCCTGTGCACGCACAAGTGCCTGGGCGTTCTGCGACAGCGTGGTGCGGGCGTCCTCGACCTTGGCCGCGGCGGCCTTGGCCGAAGCTTCGGCGCGCTCGATCTGGGCGCTCAGCCTCGTCGTGTCGAGGGCTGCAAGCACGTCACCCTTCTTTACCTGCTGATTCTCGACCACGGCGACGGACCGGACCACGCCCGACAGCTCGCTCGAAATGTCGACCTGGACCAGGGGCTGCAGGGTGCCTGTCGCCGAGACTTCGACGGTCAGGTCGCCGATCTCGGCGGGCTGGGCGGTGTAGACGACACGTTCGGAGGGCGTGGCAAGAAGCGAGTATGCTGCATAGCTGCCGGCAACCAGCGCCAGGGCAAGCACGAGCCAGAGCCAGCCCTTGCGGCGACGGCGCGCGCGGCCCTTGCTGTCCAGCCCCAGCGCCTTCTCGATGGTCTCTGCGGTGGCGCCTTCTGGGCGATTGACAAGCTGATCCAACCCTGTCCCCAATTATCCCTCGAAATCCCTTCTGGTCCACAGATCGGCCGTAAGACCCCGGAATTCAAATTAATTTTAGTTCACATAGCCGGCGGCAGAAGGAGCAAACATGAGAAGCGGACGCAAGTATTTTATCTACGACGTCTTCACCGAAGACAGGCTTGCCGGCAATCCGCTTGCCGTCGTCGTCGAGGCCAATGGCCTGAACACGGCCTCGATGCAGGCGATCGCGCGTGAGTTCAATTTGTCGGAAACGGCCTTTGTGCTGCCGCCGAAAACGCCCACCCACAAGGCGAAGGTGCGCATCTTCACGCCAGATTACGAGATGCCGTTTGCCGGCCATCCGACGGTGGGCACGGCGATCGCCCTTACCGAGATGGCGCAAGACAGCGATCTGGCCGGCATTTTCGTGCTGGAGGAAAATATCGGCCTCGTGCGCTGTGCGGTGAACAAGATCGGAAACAGCCTGTTTGCCGAATTCGACCTGCCGAAACTTCCCGAGCCGTTGCCACTGGCCGCAAGCAGCGACGCGGTTGCCGCCGCCCTTGGCCTGTCCCCGCACGAGATCGGCTTCGAGAATCACCGCGTTTCGCTGTGGTCGGCCGGCGTGCCTTACATAACCGTGCCGGTGGCCGACACGAAGGTCGCGGCCCGGATCCGCTTCGACAATGAGGCGTGGTTCACGTTTTCGCCCCGCAAGAGCGATTCCGCCGTCGCCAGCGCCTATATCTACTGCCGTGAGACGGTGGGCCACGACAATGCCTTCCACGCCCGCATGATCGTTCCGGGCAGTCCATCCTACGAAGACCCGGCCACCGGATCGGCCGCGGCCGCCTTTGCCGGTGCCATCATGCAATTCGACAAACCAACTGACGGCGTGTCGCGATTCTGGATCGAACAGGGGATCGAGATGGGGCGTCCGTCGAAAATCAGGCTCGAATTGGATGTCGCTGCCGGAAATCTGGTTGCGGCGCGCATAGGCGGGCACGCTGTGCGGGTGGCTGAAGGGGCGATCTTCGCCTGACAGGCAGGAATTTTTGCCGACTTGAAGAAAAAGCTCCTGGAGGGGTGGACAGGCAAAAATGCGTTGGCTATATGCCGGCCACGGTCGCTGAAACGACTGTGTGGGTGCGTAGCTCAGTTGGTAGAGCAGCTGACTCTTAATCAGCGGGTCACAGGTTCGATCCCTGTCGCACCCA